>NZ_JBHUUV010000003.1:0-412293 GCF_042670885.1 Streptomyces sp. NPDC057136 | reverse complement strand
GTGCGACACGCACCGCGGCCCCTCGTCGTTCTGGAGTGCTCAGGCTGTCAGGTGTGCTCAGGCCGCCGCGGCGCAGTTCGGGCAGACACCGCGGTAGGTGACCTCGACGTCCGAGACCATGAAGCCGAAACGCTCGGCGTCCGGCAGGTCCGCGAGCGGATTGCCGGACGGGTGTACGTCCCGGATGGCGCCGCAGCGCGCGCAGACCAAGTGGTGGTGCGGGCGGTGGGCGTTGGGGTCGTACCGCTTGGCCCGGCGGTCGGTGGAGACCTCGATGACCTCGCCGAGCGACACCATCTCGCCCAGCGTGTTGTAGACGGTCGCCCGGGAGATCTCGGGCAGCCTCGCGACAGCCCTCGCGTGGACCTCGTCCGCCGTCAGGTGGACGTGGTCGCCGTCGAGGACCTCGGCCACGACACGCCGCTGCGCCGTCATGCGCCAGCCGCGTCCACGGAGTCGTTCCAGCAGGTCACTCATGGGGCCCAGCCTAACAGTGGAGGGAGCCACATCCCGAATGGGTGTGACTTTGGATGCTCACTTGACTTAGACAATGTCCATTGTAGGATCGAGGCCGGCATACGCCAAGGGACAGGCTGTGCAGGAATCGATGCTGTGCAGGACATGACGCAGGAGGCGCACGTGACGCAGGGACCGCTCACCACGGAGGCCGGCGCGCCGGTCGCCGACAATCAGAACAGCGAGACCGCGGGCGTCGGCGGGCCGGTCCTCGTCCAGGACCAGTCGCTGCTCGAGAAGCTCGCGCACTTCAACCGCGAGCGCATTCCGGAGCGCATCGTGCACGCCCGTGGCGCCGGTGCGTACGGCACCTTCACGCTGACCCGTGACGTATCGCAGTGGACGCGTGCCGCGTTCCTCTCCGAGGTCGGCAAGCAGACCGAGACCTTCCTGCGCTTCTCCACCGTCGCGGGCAACCTCGGCTCCGCCGACGCGGTGCGCGACCCCCGTGGTTTCGCGCTGAAGTTCTATACCGAAGAGGGCAACTACGACCTCGTCGGCAACAACACCCCGGTGTTCTTCATCAAGGACGCCATCAAGTTCCCCGACTTCATCCACACCCAGAAGCGCGACCCGTACACCGGCTCGCAGGAGGCGGACAACGTCTGGGACTTCTGGGGTCTCTCACCCGAGTCGACGCACCAGGTGACCTGGCTCTTCGGTGACCGCGGCATCCCGGCCACGCTGCGCCACATGAACGGGTACGGCTCGCACACGTACCAGTGGAACAACGAGGCCGGCGAGGTGTTCTGGGTCAAGTACCACTTCAAGACCGACCAGGGCATCAAGAACCTGACGCAGGCCGAGGCCAACAAGCTCGCCGGTGAAGACCCGGACTCCCACCAGCGCGACCTGCGCGAGGCCATCGAGCGCGGTGACTTCCCGTCCTGGACGGTGCAGGTCCAGATCATGCCGGCGGCCGACGCGGCCACGTACCGCTTCAACCCGTTCGACCTCACCAAGGTGTGGCCGCACGAGGACTACCCGCCGGTCGAGATCGGGAAGCTGGAGCTCAACCGCAACCCGGAGAACGTCTTCGCGGAGACCGAGCAGTCCATCTTCAGCCCCGCGCACTTCGTGCCGGGCATCGGTCCCTCCCCGGACAAGATGCTCCAGGGCCGTCTGTTCGCTTACGGCGACGCCCACCGCTACCGCGTCGGCATCAACGCGGACCACCTGCCGGTGAACCGTCCGCACGCCACCGAGGCGCGCACCAACAGCCGTGACGGGCATCTGTACGACGGCCGCCACAAGGGCACGAAGAACTACGAGCCGAACAGCTTCGGCGGTCCCTTCCAGACGGACAGGCCGCTGTGGCAGTCCGCCCCGGTCGCCGGCGCCACCGGCAACCATGAGGCCCCGGTGCACGCGGAGGACAACGACTTCGTGCAGGCCGGAAACCTCTACCGGCTGTACGCGGAGGACGAGAAGGCCCGTCTGATCGACAACCTCGCCGGGTTCATCGCCAAGGTCTCGCGCGACGACATCGCCGAGCGTGCGATCAGCAACTTCCGCCAGGCGGACGGCGACTTCGGCAAGCGACTGGAAGCCGCGGTCCAGGCCCTGCGCGGCGAGGGCCTGTCCTAGGGCTTGTCCGGACGCTTGTCGTCGACGGTGGGCCGGATTCCCTTCGGGGGTCCGGCCCACCGTCGTTGAACGGGTTGGGGCTCAGCTCGCCAGCTCCGCCGGGTGGCGCCTCGCCGGGGCCCAGCAGCGGATGATGTCGCGTACCGAGACGACGCCTACAGGACCGTCGTTGTCCAGCACGATCAGATGCCGGAAGCCACCGTGCGTCATGGCTTCCGCAGCCTCTTCGAGGGTCCAGGTGGGGGCGGCGAAAACCACGTCGGTCGTGGTGTGGGTGGACGCGGTCTCCAGGTCGGGGTTCTGGCCCGAGCCGATCGCGTCGAGGATGTCGCGCTCGGTGATGATGCCGAGTCCGCAGGTGTCCGGGTCGTGGACGACGGCTGCTCCGACGCGGCGCGTCGACATCAGCCGGGCCGCTTGGCGCAGGGTGTGGGTCGGGCCGATGGTCAGGACCATCGTGCTCATGGCGTCACGGACGAGCATGAAGGGAGCCACCTCCTTCGTGAGCCGACTCTGTGAGCCGATTCACAAGTTCACAAGTGGGGGGACTCTCAGAGTGGCACCCTTGGGCGGAGTCAACAAGGGGTAGGGGGAAGAGCCGTGAGGCGTGCGAGAGCGCGGCACACGGGCCCCGCGCGCCCCGGCAGGCCGGGGCGCGGAGGCATGCCTCAATGACTAGTAGCGCTGGTTGAGATAGCCGAGCAGCTCGTGGTGGAGCAGTCCGTTGGAGGCCGCCGCGTTGCCGCCACCGGGGCCGGAGACCCCGTCCAGGCTGGTGAACTTCCCGCCCGCCTCCTGGACGATGATCGCGTTCGCGGCCATGTCCCACAGGGAGAGCTCCGGCTCGGCGCAGATGTCCACCGAACCCTCGGCGACCATCATGTACGGCCAGAAGTCCCCGTATCCCCGCGTCCGCCAGCAGGCCCGGGAGAGGTCCATGAAGCCGTCGAGCCGACCCTGTTCCTCCCAGCCGCTCAGCGAGGCGTACGCGAACGAGGAGTCCGCGATCCGCTCCACCTTCGACACCTGGAGCCGGGTCGCGGAGGTCAGGCTGCGGCCGGAGAACGCGCCGGCGCCCTTCGCCGCCCACCAGCGGCGGCTCAGCGCCGGGGCCGACACCACGCCGACCACGGGCTGGAAGCCGTTCTCCCCGGCCTCCATCAGCGAGATCAGCGTCGCCCACACGGGTACACCGCGTACGTAGTTCTTGGTGCCGTCGATCGGGTCGATGACCCAGCGCCGCGGGCCGGTGCCCTCGATCCCGTACTCCTCGCCGAGGATCGCGTCGCGTGGCCGGGCCCGGTGCAGATGGCCGCGGATCAGCTCCTCGGCGTGTTTGTCGGCCTCGCTCACCGGAGTCATGTCCGGCTTGGTCTCGACCTTCAGATCGAGAGCCTTGAACCGGGCCATCGTCGCCGCGTCGGCGGCATCCGCCAGTACATGGGCGAGACGCAGATCATCGTGGTAGTCGGGCATGTCGTCACAGTATCCACAGCCACCCACCAGGGCTACAGGGCCCCGGTGACCCGAACCTTCGCGAGGGCTTGAGAGGGCTCGCGAGGGCTATTGACAGGGTGTGGCGGCGCGTCAACTCTGAATCGCGGGTCCCCGGGTGTGGGAGGCGGCGATGGCCACAGCGCGCGAAGCCCTGCTGGACGCCGCCCTCGCGGCGCTCGCCACCCGGTCCTGGGCCACCGTGCGGATGGTCGATGTCGCGGCGGGTGCGGGCGTCTCCCGGCAGACCCTCTACAACGAGTTCGGCAGCAAGGACGGACTGGCCCGCGCCCTGATCCGGCGTGCCGCCGACGGCTATCTCGTCGGGGTGGAAAGGGCGCTGGACGAGGGGCAGGGGCCGACCGCCCTGGCGCTCTGGACGGTGCGCTGCGCTCGGACGAACGTGCTGGTCAGGGCATTACTGACAGGTTTATGGGGAGAGCGGCTGCCTCGCCCCGTACGGGCTGCGCCGTCCTCGGCGGTGCCGGGGCAGCGCCGGGCCGATGCCGTACTGCCGACTCCGGCCGAGCTGCTCGCCCTGGTCCGGGACCGTGCGGTGGCCGCCCTGGGTGACGGGCAGCCGGCGAGGGATGCCGCGGAACTGGCGGTGACCTGCGAGATGGCCCTCAGGCTCGCGCTCTCGTACGTCGTCGTCCCGCCGGACCGGGCGTACCGGGCGGCCGGAGACATGGCGCCGCTGGTGCGCGAAGCGGTGGCGCGGCACCCCGGCAGTTTCTCGGAGGGATCAGATGTCCTCCGAGAAGCCGGTCAGTGCGAGGAGCCGGAGAGCTGGAGGCCGATCACGCCGACGATCACCAGTGAGATGGAGACCAGTTTGAGCGTGGACACCACGTCGTCGAGGAAGATCATCCCGTAGATCGCGGTACCGGTCGCGCCGATTCCGGTCCACACCGCGTACGCCGGGCCCACATCCAGCTTCCTCAGCGCCAGCGTCAGCAGCCCGAAGCTGCCGAGCGCGAACACACAGAACGCGATGGTCGGCCACAGCCGGGTAAAGCCGTGCGAGAGCTTCAGACACACCGCGAAGCCGGTCTCCAGGAGTCCTGCGACCACGACCAGCAGCCACGCCATCGCCGGTTTCCCTCCCACGTAGTGACTGCTTCGTCTCGCTTGGTGCGATTATGCACTTACCAGTCGTGGGAGCTGGCAAACGTGCGCGAGTCGCGTGAATCCCTCAGTCGCCCTCGCGCCGTTCACGGGTGGCGAGCAGCCGCCGCAGCGAGTCGAGCCGCGCCGGATCGGCGTGACCCTCGGCCACCCAGGCGTCGAGCGCGCATTCCGGTTGCTGATCGTCGTGGGTGCAGCCGCGCGGGCATTTCTCGGTGCCGGGCTCCAGGTCCGGGAAGGCCAGGATGACCCGGGACGGGTCGACGTGGTGCAGTCCGAAGGAGCGCACGCCGGGGGTGTCGATCACCCATCCGCGCGCATCCGGAAGGGGGAGTGCGAGCGCCGACGTGGTGGTGTGCCGGCCGCGGCCCGTGACCGCGTTGACGACACCCGTCGTACGCCGCTTGTCCTTCGGTACCAGGGCGTTGACCAGGGTCGTCTTGCCGACCCCGGAGTGCCCGACGAAGGCGGTGATCCGGTCGTTCAGCTGCTCGCGCACGATCTCGGCCGCATCGCCGCTCTCCAGCTCCTCGCGGCTGGTGACGATGTACGGGACGCCCAGCGGCGTGTACGCGGCGAGCAGTGCGTCCGGCGAGGCCAGGTCCGACTTGGTGAGGACGAGGAGCGGGGTGAGACCGCCGTCGTACGCCGCCACGAGACAGCGGTCGATCATGCGCGGGCGCGGTTCCGGATCGGCGAGGGCGGTGACGATCGCCAGCTGGTCCGCGTTGGCGACGACCACGCGCTCGTACGGATCGTCGTCGTCGGCCGTGCGTCGCAGGACCGAGCGGCGTGCGCCGATCCGGACGATGCGGGCCAGGGTGTCCTTGTCGCCGGAGAGGTCGCCGACGATGGAGACGGTGTCGCCCACCACGGCGGCCTTGCGGCCCAGCTCGCGGGCCTTCATCGCCATCACCGTACGACCGTCCACGAGGCAGGTGAGCCTGCCCCGGTCGACGGTGAGGACCATGCCGTCCTGGGCCTCTTCGTGCTTCGGCCGTGTGTGGGTACGCGGCCGGTTGCCCTTGGGGTTCGGGCGGACGCGGATGTCGTCCTCGTCGGGATTCTTACCGTAGCGGCGCATGTCGTCAGGCCCCGGCCGTTCCGGTGGACGCGAGCATCGCGGTCCACATCTCCGGGAAGTCCGGCAGGGTCTTCGCGGTCGTGCCCACGTTCTCGATCTCCACACCCGGTACGGCGAGGCCGATGATCGAACCGGCCGTGGCCATCCGGTGGTCGTCGTACGTATGGAAGGTGCCGCCGTGCAGCGGGCGCGGCCGGATGTGCAGGCCGTCGGCGGTCTCGGTGACATCGCCGCCGAGCTCGTTGATCTCCTTGGTGAGCGCCGCCAGCCGGTCCGTCTCGTGCAGCCGCAGATGGGCCACGCCGCTCAGTGTGGACGGGGAGTCGGCGAGGGCCGCGACGGCGGCGATGCCCGGCGTCAGCTCGCCGACCTCGCTCAGATCCACGTCGATGCCGTGGATGCGGCCCGAGCCGGTGAAGGTGAGCCCGTGCTCGGTCAGCTCGCAGCTGCCGCCCATCGCGGTGAAGATCTCGCGCAGCGCGTCGCCCGGCTGGGTGGTGCGCAGCGGCCAGTCGGGGACGGTGACCCGGCCGCCGGTGACCAGCGCGGCGGCCAGGAACGGCTGGGCGTTGGAGAGGTCGGGCTCGACGGTCAGATCACGGCCGAGCAGCGCCGAGTGGGCGACGCGCCACACATTGGGCTCGCCCCCCGTCTCCGGCTCGTCGACCTGCGCACCGACGGTCCGCAGCATGTCCACGGTCATCCGGATGTGCGGCATGGAGGGGAGCGTCGAGCCCGTGTGACGTACCTCGACGCCCTGATTGAAGCGGGGGGCCGACAGCAGGAGCGCCGAGATGAACTGGGAGGACGAGGAGGCGTCGATCTCCACCGGACCGCCGTCCAGCGCACCGGCGCCGTGGACGGTCAGCGGCAGTGCGCCGCGTGCCTCGTCGTCGATCCTGGCGCCCAGGGTGCGCAGTGCGTCGATCACGCCGTTCAGGGGACGCTCGTAGGAGCGGGCATCGCCGTCGAAGCGGATGGGGCCGTCGGCGAGGGTCGCGACGGGCGGGAGGAAGCGCATGACCGTTCCGGCATTGCCGACGTCGATCGTGGCCGGTCCGTGGAGTCCGGCCGGGATGACCCGCCAGGCCTCGCCCGAGCCGTCGGGGCCGATGCCCTCCTCGATGCCGACGCCCATCGTGCGCAGCGCCTGGGCCATCAGCAGGGTGTCGCGGGAGCGCAGCGGGCGCCGCAGCCAGCCGGGCTCGGAGGAGAGGGCGGCCAGGACGAGTGCCCGGTTGGTGACCGATTTCGATCCGGGCACGGTGACGGTCGCGTCGACGGCTCCGCTTGCGTGGGGGGCGGGCCAGAGGGCGGGGTGCACGGAACTTTCGGTCATGGCCCTCACTTTAGTGGCTCTCTGCAAACCCGGATCTTGATCAAATAGGTGGAAACCGGGGCGTAACGTGAGAGTGCTAGGGAACGCGAGGGTGGCAGGGGCCGCGCCGCGCGGCACTCTCGGCCGTCACAGGCCGAGCAGCCAGCGCCCGCCGCCGATCAGCGAGCAGAGGGACACCGCGTGGAAGAGGAACAGCCAGAGCGCGGCGGGTGCGTCCGTGAGCCGTGCCAGCTGGTCCGCGTCGGAATCCGGCGCACCGCCGTGCCGCCGCTTGGACTGCAGCTCGAACGCGGGACGGACGCCGCCCAGCAGCAGGAACCAGACAGCGGTGTACGCGAAGACTGACTGCCATGCGGCCGAGGCCAGCCAGGACACCAGCAGGAAGGTCGCTCCGGTGAGGATCACCGTCAGCGCCCCGTACACATTGCGGATCATCACCAGCATGACCGCGAGCAGCGCCGTGGCCAGCCACAGCAGCAGCGTGATCCGGCCGTTGACCAGCAGCCACGCCCCGCCGAGGCCGAGCAGAGGCGGTGCGGTGTACCCCGCGGCGGCCGTGAGGATCATGCCGATGCCGGTCGGCTTGCCGCGGCTCACGGTCAGCCCGCTGGTGTCCGAGTGCAGCCGGATACCGGAGAGCTGGCGCCCGGTGAGGAGAGCGATCAGCCCGTGACCGCCCTCGTGCGCGATGGTGATCGCGTTCCGCGAGAGCCGCCATATGAGATTCGGTACGACGGCGATGAGCGCGGCCGTTGCGGTCACGACCACCAGCCACTGCTCGGGCAGCGGCTGGGTGCCGAAGACGCGATCCCACAGATCGCCCAGATCGGTGCTGTCCATAGGCCGGGCGGCTCCTTGTGTTCGTGACGGGAGGTCGTGGCAGTCTGGCACTTATGTGCGGACGGTATGCAGCGAGTCGGCGGCCCGAGGATCTGACCGGGCTCTTCGGGATCGAGAAGTGGGAGCCGGCCGAGGCCCTGGAGCCCGACTGGAACGTGGCGCCGACCAAAGAGGTCTACGCCGTACTGGAACGTCCTGTGAAGGACGCGGACGATCAACGTCCGGTTCGCCAGCTCCGTACCCTGAAGTGGGGACTCGTGCCCTCCTGGGCGAAGTCGCCGGAGGGCGCCGCCCGCTTGATCAACGCCCGCGCCGAGACGGTGCACGAGAAGCCGTCCTTCCGCCGCCCCTTCACCTCGCGACGCTGCATCCTGCCCGCCGACGGTTACTACGAGTGGGTGACCGGCGTGGAGGAACGCCAACTGGAGGAGAAGGGCAGGAAGAAGCGGCCCCGCAAGCAGCCGTACTTCGTGACGCCCGCCGACGGATCGGTCTTCGCGATGGCCGGACTGTACGAGTTCTGGCGCGACCGGACCCTTCCCGACGACCACCCCCAGGCCTGGTGGGTGACCTGTTCGGTGATCACGACCGAGGCGGAGACGTCCCCGCTCGCCGTCGCCCCCGCCGAGGGGCCCTCCGCGCTCGCCGACATCCACCCCCGGATGCCGCTGATGCTCACCCCGGACCGGTGGGACGCCTGGCTCGATCCCTCGCGCACCGACGTCGAGGAGCTGAAGGGGCTGCTCACCCCGCCGCCCGGCGGGCTTATGCGGGCCTATCCCGTGGCCACGGAGGTCAGCAACGTCCGCAACAACGGGCCGGAGCTGCTGGAGGAGCTGGCGGCGCCGGAGGTGGCGACGCTGTTCTGAGCGGTCCGGCTTGGTTTGATGGCCCCTGTGAGTCGTGCAGAGAAAGTGCAAACGGTCGATACCGACGCCGGGACCGCCCGGATCACCTGGACGCTTCCGCCGAAGGCCCGCCTCGTGCTCGCCCTCAGCCATGGCGCGGGCGGTGGCATCGAGGCCCGCGACCTGAAGGCCCTCGCCGCCGCGCTGCCCGGCGAGGGGGTGGGCGTCGCCCTGGTGGAGCAGCCGTGGCGGGTAGCCGGCAGGAAGCTCGCGCCCGCCCCGAAGACCCTGGACACCGGATGGCGGGGGCTGTGGCCCGCGCTGAGCGCGCCGGGGCTGCCGGTCGTCGCCGGCGGGCGCAGCGCCGGCGCCCGGGTCGCCTGCCGTACGGCGTCCGGGCTCGGCGCCCACGCAGTCCTCGCGCTCAGCTTCCCGCTGCACCCGCCGGGCAGGCCGGAGAAGTCGCGGGCGGACGAGCTCCTCGGCGCGGGCGTACCCACCCTCGTCGTGCAGGGCGGCAACGACCCGTTCGGGCGGCCCGCCGAATTCCCTCCGGGGGAGTACGAGCTCGCCGAGGTGGAGTACGGGGACCACGGCTTCGCCGTACCGAAGCGGTCGGGCCTGAGCGAGGATCAGGTGATGTCCGTCATCACCGGTGCGGTGACCCGGTGGCTGGCCTCTCTGGTGTGACGTACGCCCCGGGAATGATGCGTGGGGGACCGCTGTTGTTCGGGACGTCGGTACAACAACGTCGTTTGTGGAGAGGGAGTCCGTCGCATGGGTTCGACCATCTGCCCGCGCCGCTCGAACACCGCTGACCTGGAGTGGACGGTGCTGCATGCGGCGAAGACCGCTCCCGAGCGGGCACTGAGCGGATCGGATCGACAGCCCGCCTCGAAGCAAGGTCGACTATTCTCCGATTCGAGCGGGTCCGGTTTCGGCTCCGCCACATCGTTGGAGGAGGTGGGTCCGGTCACTGGGACCGACACAGGGACCGACGACGGCCGCGCAGAGGAGACGACTGCCGAGCGCAATGCGCGCTTCGAGCGGGACGCTCTCGGGTTTCTCGACCAGATGTACTCGGCCGCGCTGCGTATGACGCGCAACCCGGCCGATGCCGAGGACCTGGTCCAGGAGACGTATGCCAAGGCGTACGGCTCCTTCCACCAGTTCCGTGAGGGCACGAACCTCAAGGCGTGGATGTACCGCATCCTTACCAACACGTTCATCAACTCGTACCGCAAGAAGCAGCGCGAACCCCAGCGCAGTGCGGCCGAGGAGATCGAGGACTGGCAGCTGGCGCGCGCCGAGTCGCACATGTCGACAGGTCTGCGCTCCGCCGAGTCCCAGGCTCTCGATCATCTGCCGGACTCCGACGTGAAGGCCGCGCTCCAGGCGATCCCCGAAGAGTTCCGCATCGCCGTCTATCTCGCAGATGTAGAGGGCTTTGCCTACAAGGAGATCGCGGACATCATGGGGACTCCCATCGGTACGGTGATGTCCCGACTGCACCGCGGACGCCGGCAACTACGCGGCATGCTGGAGGACTACGCCCGCGAGCGCGGGCTCGTCCCCGCCGGTGCCGGTGAGTCGGACGATCGGAAAGGCTCGGCCTCATGAGCTGCGGAGAGCCGCACGAGACGGATTGCTCAGAGGTTCTCGATCATCTCTACGAGTTCCTCGACCATGAGATGCCCGAGGGCGACTGCACGAAGTTCGAGGTGCACTTCGAGGAGTGCTCCCCGTGCCTGGAGAAGTACGGCCTGGAGCAGGCCGTGAAGAAGCTGGTGAAGCGCTGCTGCGGTCAGGACGACGTCCCGACCGATCTGCGCTCGAAGGTGATGGGCCGGATCGACCTGATCCGCTCGGGACAGGCGGTCCCCGAGCAGGACCTGTCGATGGACAGTGCGGCCATGCCGACATCCGCCGCGGAGTAAGCGCGCACCACCGCCGTATCCGAGGGCACGCCGTTGACCCGGCGTGCCCTCAGGCGTATCACCCGGTCCCCTCGCCCATCACCCGAATGTGCTAATCGGACCCATCGGGGCTCGATCGTCCGCCCAACTCGCTAGCCTGGCGCCTCCATTGACCATGCGGGGGGCGGGCGGTACGGGTGAGGAGCACACCGGGAGCGGCGCGTGTCTGCATTCTGGTCGCGGTGATCTCCGCCCTTCTGTGTTCCCTGCCCGCGTGGGCCCCGGGCGCCGGCACGCCCTGGGGCACCCTCGCCCTTCTCACCGCGCTGTACCTCGTCTGCGAACTTCCCGGCCGCTGCCCCTTCTTCGGCAGCTCCGTGCCGATCAGCACGGGATCGTTCTTTCCGCTGCTGCTCGCCGCCGCGTTCCTGCTGCCCCCGGCCGCCGCCGCGCTGGTGGCGGTCCCAGGCGCGCTCGCCGGCCGGGTGGAGCAGCCGCCCTTCGCCGCCCGCCGCGTCTGGCGGGCCGCGCAGCTCTCGCTCAGCGTGTGGGTCGCCTCGTGCGCCCACACGGTGCTCGGCGGGCCCGGGGCGCTCGGCGGGGGCGGAAGCGGGGCCCTGGGCGTCCCGGACTTTCCGTACGCTCTGCTGCCCGCCTGCGCCGCCGCCCTCGCCTTCAGCCTCGTCCTGACCGCGCTGGACGGCTGCATCCTCGTCACGGCCGAGAGGCAGCCCGCCCGGCACGCCTGGCGGGGGCTGCTGTCCCACTCGCTGGGGCCGCACTTGGTGCACGCGCTCGCCGGGCTGATGATGGCCGTCCTGTGGCGCAGCTCGTACGGCCCCCTGTCGGCGCTCTTCGTGCTGCTGCCGATGTACATCTCCTGCTGGGTCTTCGCCCAGTACCACCGCGAGCACGCCGCGCACCGGGCGACGATCAGGGCGCTGGTGCAGGCCGTCGACATCAAGGACAAGTACACCCGCGGGCACAGCGAGCGGGTGGGCAAGGCCTCGGTCCTGATCGCCCGGGAGCTCGGTATGGAGGAGAGCCGGCTGGAAGCGCTCCGGTTCGCCGGGATCCTGCACGACGTCGGCAAGCTGGGCGTCCCCACCCGGGTCCTGCGCAAGGACGGTCCGCTCACGCCGGAGGAGCGGCGGGTCATCGAACTGCATCCGGAGTACGGACACGAGATCGTCCGGGGCATCGGTTTCCTGGACGAGGCACGGGCGGCGATCCTGCACCATCACGAGCGGCTCGACGGCAGCGGCTATCCGTACGGCCTCAGCGGGCGGCAGATCCCCGAGTTCGCCCGGGTCGTCGCCGTCGCCGATGCGTTCGACGCGATGACCTCCACCCGCTCCTACCGGCGGGGGCGGCCCGTGCCGGCCGCCGTCGCGGAGCTCGAACGGTGTGCGGGCAGCCAGTTCGATCCGCGGATGGTGGGGGCGCTGGCGCGGGGGCTGGCGCGGCACGGGTGGTCGGGCGCGGCCACCGCCGTCACGGCGGACGAGGTGGCGGTGCGGGTGCGGGTGCCGGTGCGGGTGCCGGGGGCTCGGGGGGAGGGCGGGGAGGTGGGTGCCGGGGGCGTCCGGCCGCCGCTTTGTCCCCAATCGCCGGACGGGCTTGATTTGGCTGGTCCTGACGCGCAGGGCGGTGATGGGGCTGTGGGTGGTCCTGAAGCGCCGAGTGGGGTTCGTGGGTCCGTGGAGCGTCCCGGGTGAGGCGGGGGCAGGGGCGGTCGACTACTCACCCCGCCGTCGTGGCCGTTCGTGGGGCCGCGGTCGTGCTCACCGTTACCGCGTTCGCCCACACCCTCTGGTACGGCATCGCCGACCCGGGGCACGCCCTCGCCTTCGCCGCCCTCGTGGTGACCGGGGAGCTGGCGCGCTGGGGCGCCCTGCCGGGTGAGCGGGAGCCGGCACCCCTCGGCGCCGCCGGAGCCCTTGCGTACGCCCTGCTGGGACGCAGCGGTGGGGAATCGACCACGCACGGGGTCTTCCAGGTGGTCGCCGTCGTCGTCGCCGCGCAGCTCCTCGCCGCCGTGCCTCATCTGGCACGCGGCAGCGGGTCCGGCCCCGATCTGGCGGCCCGCCGCATCCTGACCGTCGGGTTCGCCGCCGTGTGCTTCCAGCCGCTCTACAACTCCGGCCAGTCGGTGCGCTGGTTCGGCGAAGGCCCCTACTTCGCGCCCTTCCTGCTTCTGCTGCTCGTCCTCACCGCTCTGTGCGACGCCGTGCTCGCCGCACTCCTGCTGCACGCCCGCACCCGCTATCCGTACGGCCCGCTGCTCCGCGACGAGCTGCGGGCCCTCATCGGCATCGGCTCGGCGATCTGCGCGACCGGCGCGGTCATGGCGATCGGGGTCGCCGTCGCAGGACTGTGGGCGCTGCCCGTCCTGTGCGTACCGCTGCTGCTCACGCAGGTGTCCTACCGCCGGTACGCGGCCGTCCGTACGACTTACCGGCAGACCATCGCCTCCCTGGCCCGCTCCACGGAGATCGCCGGATACACCCCGCACGGGCACGCCCGCCGGGTCGCCGAGCTTTCCACCGCCGTGGGCCGGGAGCTGGGCCTGTCCGGGCGGGAGCTGACCGTCCTGGAGTACGCGGCGCTGATGCACGACATCGGTCAGCTCTCGCTCGTGGACCCGGTGGCCGAGGGGGCCACCGCCACCCTGCCGGCCGCCGATCAGCGCCGGATCGCGCTCCTGGGCGGGGCGGTGGTCCGCCAGACCGGGGTGGACACCGCGGTCGCGGTGGTGGTGGAGCAGCAGGCCGACCCGTACCGGGAACAGCCCCTGACCGCCAGGATCGTCCGGGCGGTCAACGCATACGACGATCTGTGCGGGGAAAGCGCCATCGGGCCGCTCGGTGCGCTGGAACAGCTCAGGCTGGGCACCGGTCACGACTACCAGCCCCAGGTCGTGGAAGCGCTGGCCGGAGTCCTGGCACGGGGCGGTCTGACCCAGGTCCGGCCTGGGTAACCCATGGGTAATGAGCGGGCGTCCGGCCGGGCATGGTTGGATGCGAAAGTAGAGCGGAAAACGAGGGTGTCCAGTCGGGACAGGCGGGAATCGTGAGGATCTTCGGGAAGGTACGGCATCGGCCCTCCGCCTCTTGGCGGCAGGCCACGGACCGCGCGTTCACGCTGATCGGCGACGGCCGGTACGAGGACGCGGGGGCGCTGCTGACACGCGCGGTTGACCTGGAACCCTGGCTCTCCGAGTCCTGGTTCAATCTGGCGCTGCTGCACAAATTCAGGCACGACTGGGAGCAGGCGAGGGCCGCCGGTCTGCGGGCCGTCGCGCTACTGGACCGGGAGTCCGGGGCGCCGGACTGGTGGAACGTCGGGATCGCGGCCACCGCGCTCCAGGACTGGCCGCTGGCACGCCGGGCCTGGCAGGCGTACGGGCTGAAGGTGCCGGGCAACGGGCAGCACAGTGCGGCGGCCACCAGCGAGCCGCTCGGCATGGAGCTGGGCAGCGCGGCGGTACGGCTGTCGCCCGAGGGCGAGTCCGAGGTCGTCTGGGGCCGCAGGCTGGACCCGGCACGGATGGAAGTGCTGTCGATTCCGCTGCCCTCCTCCGGGCGGCGCTGGGGCGAGGTCGTCCTGCACGACGGGGTGCCGCACGGCGAGCGGGTCACCGCCGCCGGGCCCTCGTATCCCGTCTTCGACGAGATCGAGCTGTGGGCGCCCTCTCCGGTACCCACCTGGGTCGTGCTCCTGGAGGCCGCCACCGAGGCGGACCGTGACGCGCTGGAGCAGCTGGCGTCCGACGCCGGGTTCGCCGCCGAGGACTGGTCGTCATCCGTACGGCTGCTCTGCCGGGCCTGCTCGGAGAGCCGGATGGAGAGCGACGAGGGCGACGGCGAGCACCTCGATCCGCACGACCACAGTGAGCCGGGTCACCCGGGTCCGCTGGGCCACCGCACGGCCGGTGATCTCTGGGTGCCGGAGCGTGAATGCGGTCTCGCGGCGCCCGCGGGGCTGGTGCGCGGGCTGCTGGACGGCTGGGTCGCGGACAGCCCGGACAGCCGCGAGTGGCGGGATCTCGAAGAAGTCTGCTGACCAGTGCCCGTAGGCTGTACGGGCACCGAATTCCGGTGCCGGTTTTCCCGAAGTTCACGGGTTTCAGGTTTGCAGGAAGGCTTACGGCGGACATGGCGCAGCAGGAGACGGACGAGCAGATCAGCGTCGACGACGAGGGATTCCTCGTCGACACCGAGGACTGCGAGGCGCGTGAGGCGGCGTACCGCGAGCGCGGTACCTCGCGGCCGATCACGGTCGTGGGCAACCCGGTGCTCCACAAGGAGTGCAAGGACGTCACCGCGTTCGACGCCGAGCTGGGCCGGCTGATCGACGACATGTTCGCCAGCCAGCGGACGGCGGAGGGTGTGGGCCTGGCCGCCAACCAGATCGGCGTGGACCTCAAGGTCTTCGTCTACGACTGCATGGACGACGACGGTGCGCGGCACGTCGGCGCCATCTGCAACCCGGTGCTCGAGGAGCTGCCGCCGGAGGAGCGCGTTCTCGACGACTCCAACGAGGGCTGCCTCTCCGTGCCGACGGCGTACGCCGGGCTGGCCCGCCCCGACTACGCGGTGGTGCGCGGGCAGGACGCGAAGGGCAACCCGGTCAGGGTGCGGGGCAACGGCTACTTCGCGCGCTGCCTCCAGCACGAGACGGACCACCTGTACGGCTACCTGTACATCGACCGGCTCTCGAAGCGGGACCGCAAGGACGCGCTTCGACAGATGGCCGAGGGCACGCCGCGCTACGAGGTCGTCCCCAACGACTGATTCCCCGCGCTCCGTGGACGGGGCCCTGTCACCGCTACGGCCGGTGACAGGGCCCCGTTCCCGTTCCGGAGGCGGTCAACCGCTGTTTCTCCAGGCGTAGTTGACGCGCGTCGACTCGTCCGACAGTCTCACCCCCAACACCTCACCGTGGTAGGGAGCTCCCCATGCTCAGACGTACCGCACATGCCTTGCTCAGCCTTGTCATGGCCATGGCTTTCGCGATCGGCGGAGCCGTACTGGCCGCCGGCCCCGCACAGGCCGACGGCTGCTACACCTGGACCAGGACCCTCTCGCCCGGCGCCACCGGCAACGATGTCACCCAGCTCCAGATCCGCGTGGCCGGATACCCCGGATACAACGCCGTTCTCGCCATCGACGGCTCGTACGGCCCGGCCACCACCGCGGCGGTCAAGCGCTTCCAGTCCGCCTACGGCCTCGCCGCGGACGGCGTCGCCGGCGCCGCCACCCAGTCCAAGCTCTACGCGCTCCAGGACGACGACTGCACCCCGATCCACTTCACGTACCCCGAGCTCAACACCTGCAACAGCACCTGGGCGGGGGGAGCGGTCGCCGCGGGCACCGCCAAGGCCAACGCCCTGAGCTCGATGTGGAAGCTGGAGGCGCTCCGGCACGCGCTCGGTGACGTGTCCATCCGCGTCACCAGCGGCTTCCGGTCCGCCTCCTGCAACTCCGCGGTCGGCGGGGCCTCGAACAGTCGCCATCTGTACGGTGACGCCGTCGACCTCGGATCGGGACCGCACGCCCTGTGCACGCTCGCCCAGCAGGCCCGCTACCACGGCTTCAACGGGATTCTCGGCCCGGGCTACGCCGGTCACGGTGACCACGTCCACGTCAACCAGGGGCCCAGTCACTTCTGGTCGGCGTCGAGCTGCGGAATCTGAGCCGCGTATCGACCGATCGCACAGGAGCCCCGCCCGGGAGGAATCCGGGCGGGGCGTCGTGCGTCCGAGGGGTCAGGCCACCTCGGGCATCGCGGCCGGGCCGCGGAAGGCCCGGCGGTAGGCGTGCGGAGTGGTGTCGAGCGAGCGTACGAACTGGTGGCGGAGCGCCGCCGCGGTGCCGAAGCCGGTCCGGCCCGCGATCGTGTCCATGGTCTCGTCGGAGGTCTCCAGCAAGTGCTGGGCCAGCAGCACCCGTTGACGCAGCAGCCAGCGGTACGGAGTGGTCCCCGTCTCCTGCTGGAAGCGGCGGGCGAAGGTACGCGGCGACATATGGGCCAGACCGGCGAGCTGCTCGACGGTCAGCTCCTGGTCGAGATGGCGCTCCATCCAGGCGAGCGTGTCGCCGACCGTGTCGCACGCGGCCCGGGGCAGCGGGCGCTCGATGTACTGCGCCTGCCCGCCGTCGCGGTGCGGCGGCACGACCATGCGGCGGGCGACGGCGTTGGCGACCTCCTGCCCGTGCGCCTGCCGGACCAGGTGGAGCGAGGCGTCGATGCCCGCGGCCGTGCCCGCCGAGCTGATGACGGGGCCGTCGTCCACGTACAGCACATCGGGCTCGACAATGGCCAGGGGGAATTGGCGGGCCAGCTCGGCCGCATGGCGCCAGTGGGTGGTGCAGCGGCGCCCGTCCAGCAGCCCGGCCGCGCCGAGCACGTACGCGCCGGAGCAGACGCTCAGCACCCGGGCGCCGCGGTCCACGCCCCGGCGCAGGGCGTCCAGGGCCTCCTCGGGATACGTCCGGTTCGCGAAGTGGCTGCCCGCGGGGACGGCGATGAGGTCGGCCTCGTCGAGCCGGTCGAGACCGTACGGGGTGCTGATGGTGAATCCGGCGTGGGTCCGCAGGACCGGTCCCTCGGCCGAGACCACCGCGAAGTCGTGGACGGGCAGGCCTTCTTCGCTGCGGTCGAGCCCGAAGACCTCGCACAGCACGCCGAGTTCGAAGGGGTGCACCTCGTCGAGCAGCAGAACGGCGACGTTGTTCAGCTTTGACATGACGACAGTGTGGCAGTAATTCGATGCTGTGTGACAGTCCTGCCACTGCCGGATTCTGTCCGGACGGACGACAGTAGAGGCATGAACACATTCGTGAACTACGCAGGCATAGCCGCTCTTTTCGCCCTCGTCCTGCTGCCCGCGCTGGTCGGCCTCGCCCGTGAACGGCGCATCGACCGCGCACTGCGAGCAGCCGAACGGAGTCAGGGAGCCGAACCCCCGCACGCCGAAGGCGCCGCACGGCCGGTCACGGCCACGCGGCGCCCCTCCATCGGCTCGTGGGCCAGGGTCTAGGGTCTTTCGTTTGGATCAGACCCCGCGAGCCCGGCCTGATCCAAACGAGAGGCCCTAAAAGTCGTCGTCGAACCCGACCGAGCCCTCCACGGCCACCTGGTACGCGGACGGCCGGCGCTCGAAGAAGTTCGTCAGTTCCTGGACGCCCTGGAGCTCCATGAACGAGAACGGGTTCTCGGAGCCGTACAGCGGGGCGAAGCCGAGGCGGGTGAGCCGCTGGTCGGCCACACACTCCAGGTACTGGCGCATCGACTCGGTGTTCATCCCGGGCAGGCCCTCGCCGCACAGGTCGCGGCCGAACTGCAGCTCCGCCTCGACGGCCTCCTTCAGCATGTCGGTGACCTGCTGCTGGAGCTCGTCGTCGAAGAGTTCCGGCTCCTCCTTGCGGACGGTGTCCACGACCTCGAACGCGAAGTTCATGTGCATGGTCTCGTCGCGGAAGACCCAGTTGGTCCCGGTGGCGAGGCCGTGCAGCAGCCCGCGGGAGCGGAACCAGTACACGTACGCGAAGGCGCCGTAGAAGAACAGCCCCTCGATGCACGCCGCGAAGCAGATCAGATTCAGCAGGAAGCGGCGGCGGTCGGCCTTCGTCTCCAGCCGGTCGAGCTTCTCGACCTCGTTGATCCACTTGAAGCAGAACTGCGCCTTCTCCCGGATCGAGGGAATCTCCTCGACCGCGTCGAACGCCGCCGAGCGGTCGTCCGGGTCGGGCAGATAGGTGTCGAGCAGCGTCAGATAGAACTGGACGTGCACGGCCTCCTCGAAGAGCTGCCGGGACAGATACAGCCGCGCCTCGGGCGAGTTGATGTGCTTGTACAGCGTCAGTACGAGGTTGTTGGAGACGATCGAGTCACCCGTCGCGAAGAACGCGACGAGCCGGCCGATCATGTGCTGCTCGCCGGGCGACAGCTTGGCGAGATCGGCCACGTCGGAGTGGAGGTCGACCTCCTCCACCGTCCAGGTGTTCTTGATCGCGTCGCGGTAGCGCTCGTAGAAGTCCGGGTAGCGCATGGGCCGCAGGGTCAGTTCGAAGCCCGGGTCGAGCAGGTTCTTGGTCTCGTTGGAGCTCATTACTGGCAGGCCTCGCAGGACTCGGGGTTTTCGAGGGAGCAGGCGATCGCGTCCGCGTCGGGGGCGGCCGCCTGTACGGGGACCGGGGCGGCGGACGCCGCGCGGGCGATCCGGGTCGCCGGGCGCGAGCGCAGGTAGTACGTCGTCTTCAGCCCCTGCTTCCAGGCGTACGCGTACATCGAGGAGAGCTTGCCGATCGTCGGCGTCTCCAGGAACAGGTTCAGCGACTGGCTCTGGTCGAGGAACGGCGTACGGGCCGCCGCCATGTCGATCAGTCCGCGCTGCGGGATCTCCCACGCCGTGCGGTACAGCGCCCGCACGTCCTCGGGAATCCAGGCGAAGCCCTGCACGGAACCGCTCGCCTCGCGCAGCGCCTCCCGGGTCCGCGCGTCCCACACGCCGAGCTTCTTCAGCTCGTCGACCAGGTAGGCGTTGACCTGGAGGAATTCACCGCTGAGGGTCTCGCGCTTGAAGAGATTGGAGACCTGCGGCTCGATGCACTCGTACACCCCGGCGATCGAGGCGATCGTGGCCGTCGGCGCGATGGCGAGCAGGAGCGAGTTACGCATACCGGTCTTCGCGATCCGGGCGCGCAGGACGTCCCAGCGCTCCGGCCAGTTCAGCTCGGTGGCGTAGTGGTCGGGGTGCAGCACACCGCGGGCGGTGCGCGTCTGCGACCAGGCGGGGAGGGGCCCGGAGCGCTCGGCGAGATCGCAGGACGCCTCGTACGCGGCGAGCATGATCCGCTCGGAGATCTTCGTGGACAGCGCCCGCGCCTCGGGGGAGTCGAACGGCAGCCGCAGCTGGAAGAAGACGTCCTGGAGGCCCATCGCGCCCAGACCGACGGGACGCCACCTGGCGTTGGACCGGCCGGCCTGCTCGGTCGGGTAGAAGTTGATGTCGACGACCCGGTCGAGGAAGGTCACCGCGGTACGGACCGTGGAGTCCAGGCGCTCCCAGTCGATGTCCCCGTCGGCCACGAACGCGCCGAGGTTGACCGAACCGAGGTTGCAGACGGCCGTCTCGCCGTCGTCCGTGACCTCGAGGATCTCGGTGCACAGATTCGACGAGTGGACCACGCGGCCCGGCTCGGCGGTCTGGTTGGCCGTGCGGTTGGAGGCGTCCTTGAACGTCATCCAGCCCTGACCGGTCTGCGCGAGCGTACGCATCATCCGGCCGTACAGGTCCCGGGCCGGCATCGTCTTGCGGGCCAGCCCCGCCGCCTCCGCGGCGCGGTACGCCGCGTCGAAGTCGTCGCCCCACAGGTCCACCAGCTCGGGCACGTCGGCCGGCGAGAACAGCGACCACTGGCCGTCCGCGTCGACCCGGCGCATGAACTCGTCCGGAATCCAGTGCGCCAGGTTGAGGTTGTGCGTACGCCGCTGGTCCTCGCCCGTGTTGTCGCGCAGCTCCAGGAACTCCTCGATGTCGGCGTGCCAGGTCTCCAGGTAGACGGCGGCGGCGCCCTTGCGGCGGCCACCCTGGTTGACCGCGGCGACCGAGGCGTCCAGCGTCTTGAGGAACGGCACGATGCCGTTGGAGTGCCCGTTGGTGCCGCGGATCAGTGAACCGCGGGCGCGGATACGGGAGTACGAGAGGCCGATGCCGCCCGCGTGCTTGGAGAGCCGGGCCACCTGGTGGTAGCGGTCGTAGATCGAGTCGAGCTCGTCGAGCGGCGAGTCCAGCAGATAGCAGGAGGACATCTGCGGGTGCCGCGTGCCCGAGTTGAAGAGCGTGGGGGAGGAGGGGAGATAGTCGAGCCGGCTCATCAGGCCGTACAGCGCGGCGACCTCGTCCAGCGCCTCCACGGAGTCGTCCTCGGCGAGACCGGCCGCGACGCGCAGCATGAAGTGCTGCGGGGTCTCGATCACCTCACGGGTCAGCGGGTGGCGCAGCAGGTAGCGGCTGTAGAGGGTCCGCAGTCCGAAGTAGCCGAACCGGTCGTCGGCGCCGCCCACGAGCGAGGCGCCGACCAGGGCGTCGAGCCGGGAGGCGT
This sequence comes from Streptomyces sp. NPDC057136, assembly GCF_042670885.1. NCBI lineage: Bacteria > Bacillati > Actinomycetota > Actinomycetes > Kitasatosporales > Streptomycetaceae > Streptomyces > Streptomyces sp. NPDC057136. The sequence continues at coordinate 391,429 of NZ_JBHUUV010000003.1, read as the reverse complement.
GGACGCGGACGAACTGGGCGGTGCGGTCCGCGATCAGACCCTCGCGGTGTCCGACGGCGACCGAGGCGGAGAAGGAGACCGCGCCCTGGCCGGCCGCCTCGTCCGCGATCGTGCGGGTGAGGAGGCGGGCGGCGAGCCGGGAGTAGGCGGGGTCCTCGGAGATCAGGCCCGCGGCGGCCTCGGTGGCCAGCGAGCGCAGCTCGGCCTCGTCCGACCGGGCGTTGCGGCCGCGCAGTGCGGCGGCGGCGACGCGTCCGGGGTCGGTGTCGGGCAGATCCGCCGTGAGGTCGGTGAGGGTCCGCAGAAGTACGGTCCCGGGTGCGTCCGTGGACGTGGCGGTTCCGGTGTTCCCGGCGGACTCTGCTGCTGAAACCGGATCGGCTGGCGCGATGGTCACCGCGTTGCTCTCCCTCGCTCGGCTCGGGGCCGGCGGGGAGCGGGGGCAGCCGGGCAGCGTGGGGCCCGGAGGCGGCAGCACTGCGTGCGGCGTCCACCGGCCCATCCGCGAGGCCCGGACGTCTCTGCGCCCGGTTCGGTCGAGCCGGGCGCGCTGTCGACAGGTCTTCGGACTTCGAATGCGCAAAAGCACACCGATCACACCGTTGCGGGACAGTTCCGGATTCGCACCGGATTCCCCTGCGGCGACAGCGAGCATGAGCATACATGTGGGGGCTGCCCGTCGAGGCAGCCCCCACATCTTGTGTCGTGCTGTCGATGTGGTGTCGGGTGCTGTCACAGTGCCAGCCGGTAGGTCAGCAGCAGTCCGAACCCCGGCACGGGCTCCCAGTCGCGCTCCGGAGTCCGTACGAAGCCGAGGCGCCGGTAGATCCTTTGGGCGCCCAGCATGACGTCCTGCGTCGACAGGACGAGGCCGGTGACGCCGTCCGTGCCGCGCGCCCGCTCGATGCACGCCCGCACCAGGGCCTCGCCCGCTCCGCGCCCGCGAGCCTCGCCCGCGACGGCCAGCATCCGGAATTCCGCCTCGCCCGCCCCGGCGATGTCCGCCCAGGGGTTCCCGGGCGGGGTGTAGGTGACCACCGACTACGGCGCCGTCACCGGTGACCGCGACCAGCACCTAGGGCCTCTCGTTTGGGTCATGCCGGGCTCGCGGCCTGATCCAAGCGAAAGGCCCTATGCCTCCGCGGCCCGCCGGTCCACGTCCTGGAGCTTGGCCAGGTACGGGTCTTCGGTACCGAGGACCAGCAGGCCGTCGCCGAGATACGCCTGGGCCGTGATCGCGCCCAGGGTCGCGTGCTCCTCGGGGCTGATGAGCCTGATGGAAATGTCCATGCGGGGGAGTGTGTACCAGCACCGGCCGGTGAAGGTACCGGATTGCGACGGGCCGCCGCGCCTCCGTTGGCGGAGTCGCGACGGCCCGTACACAGCGTTCGGTCCGGGGGTCAGTGACCGCCCGGCGCACCCACCGTGGCGGCAGGCAGTTCCGTCTTGACGCCCGGGTCGCCCGCGTCCGCCGTGTAGTCGGACGGGGAGGTCTCGTCGATCCCGGCCGGCGCCTTCAGCGCGTTGAGGACGAACGTCAGCACGACCACGACCACCACGTTGAGGATGAACGCGGTGAGACCGATGTAGCCGATCTCGCCGATGCCGGGGATCTCCTTCGAGGAGCCGCCGAAGTGCTTCTGGGTCGGGCTGGCCACGCCGTACGCGGCGACCGTCCCGTACACCATGCCGACCGCCCAGCCCGCGATCAGGGCCCAGCGGTGGAACCACCGGGTGAACAGACCGCCGACCAGCGCGGGCATGGTCTGGAGTATCCAGATCCCGCCGAGCAGCTGGAAGTTGATCGCGACCGTCTTGTCCATGGTGAGGACGAAGGCGAGCGCGCCGACCTTCACCAGGAGCGAGACCAGCTTGGAGACCTTGGTCTCCTGCGCCGGGGTCGCGTCGGGCTTCAGGAAGTCCTTGTAGATGTTGCGTGTGAAGAGATTCGCCGCGGCGATCGACATGATGGCCGCCGGAACCAGCGCGCCGATGCCGATCGCGGCGAAGGCGACGCCGGCGAACCAGTCGGGGAACATGTTCTCGAACAGCTGAGGGATCGCCAGCTGCCCGTTGTCCACCTTGACTCCGGCCGCGATCGCCATGAAGCCGAGCAGCGCCAGCAGGCCCAGCATCAGCGAGTAGAGCGGCAGGATCGTGGTGTTGCGGCGGATCACGTCACGGCTGCGGCTGGAGAGCGTCGCCGTGATCGAGTGCGGATACATGAAGAGCGCGAGCGCCGAACCCAGCGCCAGGGTGGCGTAACCCCACTGGCCCATCTCGCCCGGGACGAGCGCGCCACGAGGTTTGCCGGTGGCCTCGTTGGTCTGCGAGAACGCCTCGCTCGCCTTGGCGAAGATGTCGTCGAAGCCGCCCAGCTTGATCGGGATGTAGATGATCGCCACGGCGATGACCAGGTAGATCAGCCCGTCCTTGACGAACGCGATCAGCGCGGGCGCCCGCAGGCCCGAGGAGTAGGTGTACGCGGCGAGCACCGCGAACGCGATCAGCAGCGGCAGGTCCCTGATGAACCAGTGCGTGGTCTCGCCACCGCCGACGCCCATCACGTCCAGCACCGCCTGGATGCCGACGAGCTGGAGCGCGATGTACGGCATCGTGGCGAGGATGCCGGTGACGGCGACCGCCAGCGAGAGCCCCTTCGAGCCGAAGCGGCCCCGGACGAAGTCCGAGGTGGTGACGTACCCGTGCTTGTGCGACACCGACCACAGACGCGGCAGGAAGGTGAAGATCAGCGGGTAGACGAGGATCGTGTAGGGGACGGCGAAGAAGCCGGCCGCGCCCGCCGCGTAGATCGCCGCGGGTACGGCGACGAACGTGTACGCCGTGTAGAGGTCGCCGCCCAGCAGGAACCAGGTGACCCAGGTGCCGAACGACCGTCCGCCCAGGCCCCATTCGTCCAGGCTGTTCTCGTTCTCGGCCTTCCGCCAGCGGGCGGCCATGAAGCCGACGACCGTGACGGCCACGAAGAAGAAGATGAATACGGCGAGTGCTACGCCGTTCACGCCGTCCTTCATGCTGACGCACCTTCCTTGCGGGCGCGCTGGTCACGCTGCCACAGCGTGTACGCGACCATCGTCAGCGCGGTCGAGATGAAGACCCAGAGCATCTGGTACCAGTAGAAGAACGGGATACCGATAAAGGTCGGATCGACCTTCGCGTACGAGCTCACCCAGAGCATCGCCACGAACGGTGCGACGAGACAGAGGGCGATAACCACCCGCACGGGTGTGATCGTTGGTCGTTTTTTGGCGGTGTCTTCGGGCATGTGGTGCTCCGTCCCCTCACTGGTCACCTGGTGTAACGCGCACGAAATCTAGGCGAGGGGTCCGTCCAGCGTCACCCCCTGTCCGCATTGCGGTAGTGCAACGGTGATGTCTCGGTGACACTCACGGCGGACGGCGGGGTCTGGTTCACGCCAATTTCGAGTCGTGCGGGGTGAGGCGGGGTGAGGCGGGGTGAGGCGGGGTGAGGCGGGGTGAGGCGGGGCGAGGCGAGGCAGCGAACGGCCCCCGTGGGGATGGAGATTCCACGGGGGCCGTTCGTGTGCGGTCCGACAGGTGATGCGGCAGGACTCAGTCGGTCGGCCGCTTCAGGCGGGCCACGAACTTGTAGCGGTCGCCGCGGTACACCGAGCGCACCCACTCCACCGGTTCACCGTCTCCGTCGATCGAGTGCCGGGACAGCATCAGCATCGGCAGGCCGACGTCCGTACCCAGCAGTCCGGCCTCGCGCGGGGTGGCGAGCGAGGTCTCGATCGTCTCCTCGGCCTCGGCCAGCCTCACGTCGTACACCTCGGCCAGCGCGGTGTAGAGCGAGGTGTACTTCACCAGTGAACGGCGCAGCGCGGGAAAGCGTTTGGCCGAAAGGTGGGTGGTCTCGATCGCCATCGGCTCACCGCTGGCGAGGCGCAGCCGCTCGATCCGCAGCACCCGGCCGCCCGTGGTGATGTCGAGCAGGCCGGCGAGCGCGTCGTCGGCCGTGATGTACCCGATGTCCAGCAGCTGGGACGTGGGTTCCAGCCCCTGGGCGCGCATGTCCTCGGTGTACGAGGTCAGCTGGAGCGCCTGGGAGACCTTCGGCTTGGCGACGAAGGTTCCCTTGCCCTGAATGCGCTCCAACCGGCCCTCGACGACCAGCTCCTGGAGCGCCTGACGCACCGTGGTGCGCGAGGTGTCGAACTCGGCGGCCAGGGTCCGTTCGGGCGGCACCGGGGTGCCGGGCGGCAGGGTCTCGGTCATGTCGAGCAGATGGCGCTTGAGCCGGTAGTACTTCGGTACGCGTGCCGTACGCGTACCGACACCGGTCTCGTTCTCCGTACTGCCCCCGTCGGCATCCATGGCCCGCCTTCCCGACTGCTGCGTTGCTGCCGTCACCGGCTCCTCCGTCTATCGCGGCTCACATGGTGGCACGGTCCGGTCACGGGTCGTCGCCCTCTCCTAGGTGTCGGTCCGATAACGGACGCGAGTGCACTTCTTATACACCCTTGACACCCCTAAAGGTCTAGGCCAAGCTCCCGGTACTGGTCTAAACCATTAAAGACCAAGTCCCAGCCCCACAGGCAGTACTCGTCGTACGTTTCCGCGGTGGGCGGGGGGTTGCTGGTATCCCTGAGGAGGGTGTGGCATGAAGCGCAAGCTCATAGCGGCGGTCGGCGTCGCGGCGATGATGTCCGGTATTGCGGCGTGTGGTGGGGACAGCGGCAACGCTTCGAAGGACCCGAAGGACCGCTCCGAGGAACTGACCGTCTGGCTGATGGTCGACGCGCAGAGCACCTGGCCGGAACTGGTCAAGGACGTCAACGCGCAGTTCAAGAAGAAGTACCCGAAGGTCAAGGTCAACGTCCAGTACCAGCAGTGGGCGGACAAGGCCAAGAAGCTCGACACCGCCCTCGGCGGCGACAAGTTCCCGGATGTCGTCGAGCTCGGCAACACCGAGACGATGCAGTACATCCTGAACGGCGCACTCGCCGAGATCGACCCCAAGAAGTACGACAACTCGGATACCTGGATCAAGGGTCTGAAGGACACCTGCACCTTCGAGGGCAAGCAGTTCTGCGTGCCCTACTACGCCGGTGCTCGTGTGGCGATCTACAACAAGGACATGCTCAAGGCCGGCACGGGCAGCGACGCGCTCCCGCAGACCGAGACCGAGATGCTCGCCGCCCTCGACAAGGTCTCGGCCGAGTACACCAAGAAGGACAAGCGCTTCTCTTCCCTCTACCTGCCGGGCCGTTACTGGTACGCGGCCATGTCCTACGTCGCGGCGTACGGCGGCTCCATCGCCGAGTACGACGAGGGTGCGAAGGAGTGGAAGGGCAACCTTTCCTCCGCCGAGTCCCAGAAGGGCATCGAGCACTTCATCAACCTGGTGAAGAAGTACAACAAGGCCGACATCACCAAGGACGAGCAGGACCACGCCAACGTCATGGCCAACGAGAAGGCGGCCCTGATCTACGGCAACGGCTGGGAGTCCGGCTCCGTCATCGACGGCGCCAACAACGGCAACCCGAAGCTCAAGGACAAGATCGCCACGGCCGGCATGCCGGGCCCGGAGGGCAAGGCGTTGCCCTCCTTCATCGGCGGTTCGGACCTCGCGGTCACCGCGAAGTCCAAGGTCACGGACCTCGGCCAGGAGTGGGTCTCGCTCTTCACCAGCGAGAAGTCGCAGGAGGTGCTCGTCTCCAAGAACATCCTCCCGAACAACGAGAAGCAGCTCGAGCCGCTGAAGTCGAACCCGGAGACGGCCGCCATCGCCAACGCGGTGCCGGACGCCTGGTTCACGCCGATCGCGCCGGGCTGGACGTCCATCGAGAAGGACGAGGTCCTGGAGAACATGCTCCTGTCGATCCTCAAGGGCACCTCGGTGGCCGACGCGGCCAAGAAGGCCGACGACGAGATCAACGCGCTGATCAACAAGTAACACCCCGGGGCCTTCGGCTCTCCAGGCGGGGGCCCGGCACGCACCGGGCCCCCGCTTCCTTTCGTAGACGTATGCCGTGATCTCCGGGTGCAGCCCCCGGAATCCCGATGGAAGGTCAGCCACGTGACTGCCGCCGACACCAAGGCCGCCGGGCCGCCTCCGGTACCCGTACCACGTGGTCCGGAAGCGACCGGGCCCTCGTCCCCCGCGAAGGACGTGCCGCGCGTCAAGCGGCAGCGGAAGAAGGGTGAGCTCCTTCCGTACTTCCTGATCCTGCCGGCGATCCTCGCGATTGCCGCGGTCTACGTCTATCCGCTGATCAAGACCGTGATCATGTCCTTCCAGGACATGGGCCGGGCAGCCCTGTGGGGCAACGGCGAGACGCCGTGGGTCGGCTTCGAGCAGTTCACCAACATCCTCGGCGACCCCGAGTTCTGGCAGGTCACCGGCCGCACGGTCGTCTTCATGACGATCTGCGTGGTGCTGACCATGGGCATCGGCCTGCTGATCGCCCTGATGATGCTGCGCCTGTCCACCTGGGTCCGGCTCACCCTCACCGTCGCGCTCATCGCCGCCTGGTCGATGCCGCTGATGGTCGCCGCCTCGGTCTTCCGCTGGCTCGCCGACTCCGACTACGGCCTGATCAACACGCTCCTCGCCGACCTCACGGGCAACGAGGACAAGTGGCTCGGCCACAACTGGTTCCTCGACCCCTGGCAGGGCTTCGGCATCATCACGCTGCTGGTCGTCTGGGGCGCGATCCCGTTCGTCGTGATCACGATGTACGCGGCCCTCACCCAGGTCCCCAAGGAACTGGAAGAGGCGGCCTCCCTCGACGGAGCCACCGCGCTCGGCGTCTACCGCTATGTGACCTGGCCGGTCATCAAGCCGGTCTTCACCATGGTCGCCACCCTGTCGGTCATCTGGGACTTCAACGTCTTCGGGCAGATCTGGCTGCTGCGCGGCAACAAGCCCGAGCCGGAGTACGAGACCCTCGGCCTCTACTCCTTCTCCAAGGCGTTCGAGTCCACCTCCTTCAGCCAGGGCAGTGCGATCGCCTTGATCACCGTCCTGATGCTCTCCGGTGTCGCCGTGTACTACCTGCGCCAGCTGATCAAGACGGGAGAGGTCGAATGAGCACCTCCACAGCCCCGAACAAACCTGCCCAGGTTCTGCGGCCCGACCGAAAGAGGAACCGCCTCGGCTACAACATCCTGGCCCTGGTCACGGCAGCGCTCATGGCCTTCCCGGTCTACTGGCTGATCATCAGTTCGCTGCGCCCCAACCACGAGATCCGGTCCTACGACCAGACGCTGTGGCCCTCCTCGCTCACCTTCGACAACTTCGCGCGCGCGGTGAAGCAGGACAACTTCGGCACCGCGATCCAGTCGAGCCTGATCGTCTCCGTCACCGCGGTGGTCGGCGGCATGATCATCGCGACGCTTGCGGCGCTCGCCATCGGACGCTTCCGCTTCTTCGGGCGGAAGGCGCTGATGATGGTGATGATCCTCGTCCAGATGCTGCCCCCGACCGCGATGCTGATCCCGATCTACCTCCAGCTCAACGCCATGGGCGGCATCGACGAGTACTGGGGACTCATCGTCGTCTACCTGGTGTCCACGCTGCCCTTCGCGACGATCATGATCCGCGGTTTCGTGATCAACATCCCGGTGGAGCTGGAGGAATCCGCGATGGTGGACGGCTGTACCCGCATGGGAGCCTTCCGCCGGGTCATCTTCCCGCTGCTCGCCCCCGGGCTCGCCGCCGCGTCGATCTTCGCGCTGGTCAACGCCTGGAACGAGTACCTCTTCGCGTACATCCTGATCAACGACAACTCCAAGTACACGCTCAACGTGTGGCTGATGACCTTCACCACGGAACGCGGTACGGACTACGGCGCCCTGATGGCCGCCTCCACGCTCATCTCCATTCCGGTCGTCATCTTCTTCATGATCATCCAGGGGAAGATGGCCACGGGTCTCACCTCAGGCGCCGTGAAGGGATAAGGCCCCATGACCACTCTCGTATCCACGACGGACACCCTCACGCGCGACGCGCTCGCCGTGCTCCAGCCCGGATTCACCGGCACGACCGCCCCCGACTGGCTGCTGCGGAGAGTCGGCGAAGGCCTGGCCTCCGTCGGCCTGTTCGGCCGCAACATCGAATCGCCCGCGCAACTGGCGGCGCTCACCGCCCAGCTGCGCGCCGAGCGCGAGGACGTGCTCGTCGCGATCGACGAGGAGGGTGGCGACGTCACCCGGCTGGAGGTCCGCCACGGGTCCTCGTTCCCGGGCAACTTCGCCCTCGGCTCGGTCGACGACGTGACGCTCACCCGGGCCGTTGCCCAGGAGCTCGGCCGCCGGCTCGCCGAGTGCGGCGTCAACCTCAACTGGGCGCCGTCCGCGGACGTCAACTCCAATCCGGCCAACCCGGTCATCGGCGTACGGTCCTTCGGCGCCGACCCCCAGCTCGTGGCCCGGCACACCGCCGCGTACGTCGAGGGGCTCCAGGCCGCGGGTGTCGCCGCCTGCACCAAGCACTTCCCGGGACACGGCGACACGGCGGTCGACTCGCACCACGCCCTGCCGGGCATCGACGTGGCCCTGGACACCTTGCACGCCCGTGAGCTGGTGCCTTTCCGTGCGGCCATCGCCGCGGGTTCCAAATCGGTGATGAGCGCGCATATCCTGCTTCCCGCACTCGACCCGCACCGCCCGGCGACGCTGAGCCCGCAGATCCTGACCGGTCTGCTGCGCGAGGAGCTGGGCTACGACGGCCTCATCGTCACCGACGGCATGGAGATGCAGGCCATCTCCGCGACGTACGGGATCGAGCGCGGCTCCGTCCTGGCGATCGCCGCGGGCGCCGACGCGATCTGCGTCGGTGGCGGGCTGGTCGACGAGGGCATCGTGCTGCGGCTGCGCGACGCCCTCGTGTCGGCGGTACGCAGCGGAGACCTGGCCGAGGAGCGGCTGGCGGACGCCGCCGCCCGGGTACGGGCTCTCGCGTCCTGGACGCAGGGAGCCAGGGGGGCTGTCTCGGAGCCGGGTGCGGCAGTGCAGGAGGGGACCGCGCCCGGCAGCCGGGTCAGTACCGACATCGGCCTCGTCGCGGCCCGTCGCGCGGTACGGGTCACCGGCACCGGCGCACGACTGACCGGGCCGGCGTACGTCGCCGCGTTCACCCCGGTCGCGAACATCGCGGTCGGCGACGAGACCCCGTGGGGCGTCGCCGCCGAGCTGGCCCGGATCCTGCCGGGTACGGGCACCGGGACGTACAGCGGCGAGAGCGCGGCCCCGGCCGCGGACACGCTGCGGGCGGCGGGGGAGCGGCGCATCGTCGCGGTCGTCCGCGACGCGCACCGGCACGAGTGGATGACGGAGGCGCTCGACGCCCTGCTGGCGGCGCGTCCCGACACGATCGTGGTCGAGATGGGCCTCCCGCAGGCGGAACCGAGGGGCGCCCTGCACATCGCCACACACGGGGCGGCCCGGGTATGTGGCGTAGCCGCAGCAGAAGCCCTCACAACCACCTGACCCACCGTCACCCCGACCTCAGCCCCGCCCAGCCACCAGGCCGGCCGGGGCTGAGCCCATCCCAGCCCGTCCAGAGCCAAAATCAAGCCCGTCCGGCGCTTGAGGACATGCGTTGCCCCGGGATGTGGGGCCCATACGGAGGGCCAGATCAAGCCCGTCCGGCGATTGAGGACAAAGACGGTTCGCCGGAAGGGCGAGGCACAAACAAGGGCCGGCACACCCCACGGTGCCCCGGCCCTCGTACGCGCAGAACGACTAAATGCCCTGCCACGCCGGCTTCGCCGCATACGTGGCCCGGAAGTAGTCCCCCAGCTTCAGCTTCGACGCGGCGGCCTCGTCGACCACCACCGTCGCATGCGGATGCAACTGCAGCGCCGACGCCGGCACGATCGAGGCGACCGGTCCCTCCACCGTCTGGGCCACCGCCTCCGCCTTGCCCTCGCCCGTGGCGAGCAGGATCGGGTGCCGCGACTCCAGGATCGTCCCGATGCCCTGCGTGATCACGTGGTGCGGCACCTGATCGATGTCGTCGTCGAAGAACCGCGCGTTGTCGACCCGCGTCTGCTCGGTCAGCGTCTTGATCCGCGTACGGGACGCGAGCGAGGAGCACGGCTCGTTGAACCCGATGTGCCCGTCCGTACCGATGCCGAGCAGCTGGAGGTCCACCCCGCCCGCCTCGGCCAGCGCCCTGTCGTAGGCCTCGCACGCGGCCTGGACGTCCTCGGCGGAACCGTCGGGCCCCATGAAGGACGCCTCGGACAGCCCCAGCGGCTCCACGACCTCGCGCAGCACGACCGAGCGGTACGACTCGGGGTGGCCGGGCCGCAGCCCGACGTACTCGTCGAGCTGGCAGATACGGGCGCGCGAGGCGTTCACGGCCCCGGAGCGCACCTTGGCGGCCAGCGCCTGATAGATGGGCAGCGGGGTCGAGCCGGTGGCAACGCCGAGCAGAGCGTCGGGCTTGCGGCTCAGCAGGGCTCCGATGGCCTCCGCGATGAGCTCGCCGCCTGCCGTGGCGTCCGGGACGATGACAACTTCCACGCTGTGCCTGCCGATCTGAAAGGTGGAGTCATGTGGTATAGACCAATCAAGGCACCAATCTAGCAGAATCGGGCAGCCCGGAGGTGAACTGCTCACACACCGGTCAGCCCGTGCGCCCCGCTGGCGGCTGCCTGCCCGGCCGTGGTCGACTTGTGCGAGCCGACGGGCGCGAGCCCGCACGAACCACCGCACGCACCCGCACGCACCCGCATGCACGCAGCGCATGGGAGGCACCCCACATGTCCGCCACCTCTTCGGCCGTGCAGCAGGACCAGGGCGAGCAGCCGGGCCGGATCATGTCCGGCGAGATGGCCGAGCAGCCGGCCATGCTGCGCCGCATCCTTCAGCGCGGCGCCCCCAGAATCCGCGAGGTGGCCGCCGAGATCGCGGCGAAGAAGCCCCGGTTCGTCCTGCTGACGGCCCGTGGTTCCTCGGACAACGCGGCGCTCTACGCCAAGTACCTGCTGGAGATCCGCCTCGGCCTGCCCTGCGGCCTGGCCTCGATGTCCACCACGACGGCCTACGGTGCCCGGCCGGACCTCACGGACGTCCTGGTGATCACCGTCAGCCAGTCGGGCGGCTCGCCCGACCTGGTCGCCTCCACGAAGGCCGCCCGCGCCGCCGGAGCGATCACCCTCGCGGTGACCAACAACCCGGACTCACCGCTCGCCGCCGTGTCCGAACACAGCATCGACATCCTCGCGGGCCCCGAGAAGGCGCTGCCCGCCACCAAGACGTACACCGCCTCGCTGCTGGCGCTCTATCTCTTCGTGGACGGCCTGACCGCGGGTGACGGCCCGGCCGCCGCCGAGGCCCTGCCCGGCCTGGCCGAACAGATCCTGTCCCGGAAGGACGAGGTCAAGTCCCTCGCCGCGCGCTACCGCTTCGCCGAGCGCATGGTCATCACCTCGCGCGGCTACGGCTACCCCACCGCCAAGGAAGCCGCCCTGAAGCTGATGGAGACCAGCTATATCCCCGCTCTCTCCTACTCGGGTGCCGACCTGCTGCACGGCCCACTCGCCATGGTCGACAACATCTCCCCGGTGATCGCCGTCGTCACCGACGGCCGCGGCGGCGAAGCGCTCCAGCCGGTCCTCGACCGGCTGCGGGGCCGCGGCGCCGACCTCTTCGTGGTCGGCCCGAAGGCCCAGGTGGAGGCCGCTTCGGCGGGCTTCGCGCTGCCGACGGCGGGAGTGCCGGAGGAGTTGCAGCCGATCCTGGAGATCCTGCCGCTCCAGATGCTGGCCTACGAGGTGACGATCGCCCGCGGCCAGGACCCGGACGCGCCCCGCGCCCTGGCCAAGGTCACCGAGACCCACTGACCGCCGGGGACGGAGCGCCCCAGGAAACACCCGCGGGCCGCGGCGCCTGGACGGGACCCTCAGCCCGTCCGGCACCGCAGCCCGGAGTGAGACCGCCCCGCAAATGGGGGGCGGTCTACCAGGCCGGTGGTGTGCGGTTCCTCCGGCCGAGGGAGGCGCCGGCGCAGTCAGGGCAGAGAGCGCCGGGTGCCTCGATCCGTTCTCCTGTGCGGGGAGAACGGAGGTCTTTCCTGTGCATTGTGGACTAGACCAATCGTCCGTGTCCATCCGTGCGCACAGCAATTCCGGCGGAACATCCCGCCTCCCTCTCTCACGGGGCAGCGGGCCGATCGGTTCGGAACCTCCGAGTATCCACAGGTACGCTCGCACACGTGCCCTCCATGAACGACCTCGTCCGCCAGCACACAGCCCTGAGCGATACCGACCTCGAGTGGCTCCATCTGCTGGTCTCGGAGTGGCAACTGCTCTCCGACCTGTCCTTCGCCGACCTCGTCCTGTGGGTCCCGACCCGCGACGGGACCCGGTACGTGTCCGTCGCGCAGATGCGGCCCAACACCGGCCCCACCTCCTACCAGGACGACATGGTCGGCCATCTGGTGCCGCGCGGCCGGCGTCCGTTGCTGGACGCCGCACTGGACGAGGGCCGGATCGTGCGCGAGGGCGACCCGGAGTGGCGCGAGGAGGTGCCGGTACGGGTCGAGTCCATCCCCGTACGCCGCGAGGGCCGCGTCCTCGGGGTGATCGCCCGCAACACCAACCTCCTCACCGTCCGTACGCCCTCCAGACTGGAGCTCACCTACCTCCAGTCCGCTTCCGACCTGGCGCAGATGATCGCCGCCGGGTCCTTCCCGTTCCCCGGCCAGCAGGTCGACATGGACGCGTCGCCGCGCGTCGGTGACGGGCTGATCAGGCTCGATGCCGACGGGATCGTCCAGTACGCCAGCCCCAACGGCCTCTCCGCCTATCACCGCCTGGGCCTCGCGTCCGATCTCGTCGGCCACCACCTCGGCACCACCACGGCCGAGCTCGCCCCCTCCCGGGGCCCGGTGGACGAGGCCCTGGTCAAGATGGCCAGCGGATACGCGCCCCGCGAGTTCGAGGTCGAGTGCGCCAGCGGCGTGATCCAGCTGAGGGCCATCCCGCTCAAGCCCAAGGGCGTCCGCATCGGCTCGCTGGTCCTCCTGCGCGACGTCACCGAACTGCGCCGCCGCGAACGCGAGTTGATCACCAAGGACGCCACCATCCGGGAGATCCACCACCGGGTGAAGAACAACCTCCAGACGGTGGCCGCCCTGTTGCGCCTCCAGTCCCGCCGGATGGATTCCGAGCAGGGCCGCGAGGCGCTCAACGAGGCGGTACGGCGCGTGGGGTCGATCGCGATCGTGCATGAGACGTTGTCTCAGAACCTGGACGAGCGGGTCGAGTTCGACGAGATCGCGGACCGCGTCATCGCGATGGTCGCGGAGATCTCCCCGGGCAAGGTCACCTGCCGCCGCACCGGCCGCTTCGGAATTCTCGACGCGGAAGTGGCCACTCCGCTCTCGATGGTGCTCACCGAGGTGCTGCAGAACGCCCTGGAGCACGCGTTCACCGTGGCCGAGCGCGGCACAGTGGAGGTCTCGGCGGTACGGGGCGGATCACCGTCCGACGCACGGCTGCTGATCACGGTGTCGGACGACGGACGCGGACTGCCAGAGGGCTTCGACCCGAAGCGGGCCGGGAATCTGGGGCTGCAGATTGTGCGGACCCTGGTGGAAGGCGAGTTGGGCGGCACGTTCGGCATGGTCCCGGGGCCGGAGCGCGGCACCCAGGTGATCCTGGACATCCCGGTGGTCTCGGCGAAGTAGACGGACAGTGCGCACAGCAGTGGGCCCGGACCGTGGTAACGGTCCGGGCCCACTGCTTGGTACGTACGTTGCGATGCGCTTCAGGGTACTGCGCGCTGCGACTCGAAGGCGGGGCTGTGCGTACGCTCTGTACGCGCCGCCGGGCTGAGGCTCGTAGCGGGGGGCGTCGGTCAGGCGCTGGCGTTACGCGCCCGGTTGCGAGCGGCACGGCGCTTCATCGCGCGGCGCTCGTCCTCGCTGAGGCCACCCCAGACGCCGGAGTCCTGGCCGGACTCGAGCGCCCACTGCAGGCACTGCTCCATAACGGGGCAGCGACGGCAGACGGCCTTGGCTTCCTCGATCTGCAGCAGCGCAGGACCGGTGTTGCCGATGGGGAAGAACAGCTCCGGGTCTTCCTCACGACAAACGGCGTTGTGACGCCAGTCCATGGCTGCTACCTCTCCTTGGTATTTCAAGCTCGTTGCTTGTGAATGTGAACGCTTTCACGAATCCCCCCGCAGACACAGGGCCGACTCCCAGGTGAACTGGTTGTGGTCTTGTCAGTGAGGAGGGGTTCTGGCTCTCAGTGGAGGCCGGTGTTGCGGGCCGTCCCGATCGCCATGTAGAGATTCGCAAACCTCGGCGACGGATACAACCCCTTCTGGAAAGTTTTTTTTGATTCCTCGGTGTCGGCTAGGTCACAGCCGTACTTCCAGGGGGTGGGGGCCAGTCCAAACGTTCGAGTTAAAGGACTTTGGGCTCTTCCACTCACACAATCACACGCAGTGCACGGCGTACGCCTGTGAACGTCACGCTCGTACGCAGTCCCAGGTGGTCGCCATCCATCTGGAAGGGCAGTGGGGCCTTTGAATGCAAGGTGAAGTCGGTGAGGTCGTGGAGTGAAACGGCGTGCTTGCCGTGCGGGCCCTTCTCCGGGCTCGAAGTGAGCAGCTGGGTCGCGTAACGAGCGACCGCAGGGGTCGAAAGCCGCTTCAGGCCGAGGATGTCCAGGGCCGTGTCGAAGGACGCCTTCGGAGAGGCGTACATCGGACGATTCCCCAGGTAGGTCCAGGGGGCGGTGTTGCAGATTATGGACAGCGCGAGGTCCGTGACGGGGTCCTGGCCGGGCACGTCCAGCGTGATCAGACCGTGCCGCCGATGGGGCTCCTCAACGAACTGCCGGACCACCTGGCGCACGTACAGCGCATGCGTCGAACGCTTGCCGCGTTCGCGTTTCTGTTCGACCCGCCCGATCACACCGGCGTCGAATCCGAGACCGGCACAGAAGGTGAACCAACGTTCCGGAACGGACTCGTCCGCCGTGCCCGGTGTGCCGGCCGCGAGGCCCAGGCCGACCGTGCGCTCGCTGCGCTGGGCGAGGGCGTCAAGGATGGCGCCGGTGGCCTCCACGGCGTCGTTGGGCAGCCCCAGGGCGCGCGCGAAGACATTGGTGGAGCCGCCGGGGACCACGGCCAGCTTCGGCAGATTGTCCACATCGGGCCCCTTGTACAGCAGCCCGTTCACGACCTCGTTGACCGTGCCGTCGCCACCGAGAGCGACCACCAGATCGATGTCGTCGGAGTCCGCGGCCCGTCGGCCCAGGTCCCGGGCGTGCCCGCGGTACTCCGTGCTCACTGCTTCGATCTTCATCTCGCTCGCCAGAGCGTGAATCAGCACGTCACGGGTCCGCGCACTGGTAGTGGTGGCAGCTGGATTGACCACAAGGAGTGCGCGCATGTCCGCCAGACTACCTACCGCGAGGTACCGGCCAGAAGTCCTGCACCCCTGGGTTCACGCTCGGTGACGGACCGTGAACGGCGCAGCCGCCCCGTGGACCCCGGCTTCACTTTCACCGGGGAAGGATGCCAACCTGCATAGCGTGAGCATTCAGGAGAACACTCCCTCTTCCTCGCCGTCGGCCGGACCGGAGAAGCCGGGCAGGATCGCCGCCGTGGCCGGACTCAACGCCCTCGAAGGGGCGGCGCTCGTCGTCGGCGGGATCTACATGGTGGTCATGGGGCTGCTCGGCCGGCCCGACAGCCCCCAGCAGGCGGAGATGGGTGGCCTCACCCTCGTCGCACTTGGCCTGATCCCGCTGTTCGCCGCGCGCGGACTGCTGCTCCGGCGCAGCTGGAGCCGCGGGCCCGCGCTCATCACCCAGCTGATGGCCCTGCCGGTCGCCTGGACGCTGCTGCGGGCGCAGGGCGCGCTCATCCCCGCAGGCATCGTCCTCGCGGCCGTCGTCGTGACGGCGCTGGTGCTGCTGCTCAACCCGGCGACCACGCAGGCGCTGGGCATCCGGGGGCCGCGTACGACCCCCGAAGCCTGAACCTGTCGCCTGAGCCCCGGGACTACTACTCCTCGACGAGAAGGCGCTCGCGCAGCTGTGCGAGCGTGCGGGCCAGCAGTCGCGAGACGTGCATCTGCGAGATGCCGACCTCCTGCGCGATCTGCGACTGGGTCATGTTCCCGAAGAACCGCAGCAGCAGAATGCGCTTCTCGCGCGGCGGCAGGTCCTCCAGCAGCGGCTTCAGCGACTCGCGGTACTCGACGCCCTCCAGCGCCTCGTCCTCCGAGCCCAGCGTGTCCGCGACCGCGGGCGAATCGTCGTCCGTGTCCGGTACGTCCAGCGACAGCGTGCTGTAGGCATTTGCCGATTCCAGGCCCTCCAGGACCTCTTCCTCGGAGATGCCCAGCCGCTCCGCCAGCTCGTGCACGGTCGGGGAACGGCCGTGCTGCTGGGAGAGTTCGGCGGTGGCCGTGGTCAGCGAGAGCCGGAGCTCCTGGAGGCGCCGCGGCACCCGTACGGCCCAGCCCTTGTCACGGAAGTGGCGCTTGATCTCCCCGACCACCGTGGGGGTCGCGTACGTCGAGAACTCCACGCCGCGGTCCGGGTCGAACCGGTCCACCGACTTGATCAGGCCGATCGTGGCGACCTGGGTCAGATCGTCCAGCGGCTCGCCGCGGTTGCGGAAGCGGCGGGCCAGGTGCTCCACGAGCGGCAGGTGCATCCGCACCAGCCGATTGCGCAGCTCCGCCTTCTCGGGTGAGCCGTCGGGCAGCTCCCGCAGCTCGATGAAGAGTGCCCGCGCCGCACTGCGGTCGCGTGGATCGTGATGCCCGTGCTCGCTCATCTGGACCGTCCGCTCTGCCTGCGACTGCTCCACCGCGGCCGTACGGCCTTGCGTCCCGTCCGCCCCGTCCACCGGATGCGGCCTGGCCTGTTGCTCCGGGATGTCTGTCGCGCGCACCACCCCGGGGCGGATCGTCTCGTCCCGCACAGGTCCGTCCCCGTTCCCGTTGCTCACGCCGGCCCGGGTCCCGCGCCGCGCTGTTTGTAGAGGCTGATGGTGACCGTACGGTCATCCGCGACCGTGGAGTCGACCTTTCCGGCCAGTGCCGAAAGCACCGTCCAGGCGAAGGTGTCGCGCTCCGGTGCGCGTCCGTCCGTCGTCGGGGCGGACACCGTCACCTCGAGCGAGTCGTCGATGAGCCGGAACACGCAGCTGAGGACGGAGCCCGGCACGGCCTGCTGAAGCAGGATCGCGCAGGCCTCGTCGACCGCGATGCGAAGATCCTCGATCTCGTCGAGAGTGAAGTCCAAACGCGCTGCGAGACCGGCCGTGGCCGTTCGCAGCACCGACAGGTAGGCACCCGCAGCGGGCAGCCGGACTTCTACGAAGTCCTGATTCCCGGGCTCGCCTGCGATCTGGGACACCCTCACCTCCA
This sequence comes from Streptomyces sp. NPDC057136, assembly GCF_042670885.1. Classification (NCBI taxonomy): domain Bacteria; kingdom Bacillati; phylum Actinomycetota; class Actinomycetes; order Kitasatosporales; family Streptomycetaceae; genus Streptomyces; species Streptomyces sp. NPDC057136. Next base: position 374,035 of record NZ_JBHUUV010000003.1, on the reverse strand, counting down.
AGGTGGCACAAACTCATTCGAGGCTCCGGGAGGGTTGGCCCGGAGCCATGCGGTCCGTCGTCGGTTCTTGGTGCGGCGACGCGGCGACGCTATCGCGATCCATGATGCCGTGTCGCCAAGACCCCACCCGATGGTCGTCACTCATGGTAAGCCCATGAGTACGCACAGTGGCTAGGGGTCTGCGGCGTCCAATTGCGAAGAACCGGCGCCGGTTTGACGTACCCAGACGTCAGACGATCGAACCGTCCGCGAAGCACCAACGCCAGCTCTCGCCCGATTCGAAGCTCCGCATCACCGGATGACCGGTCTCCTCGAAGTGGGCCGTACCGTGCCGCAGGGGCGAGGAATCGCAGCACCCGACGTGCCCGCAGACGAGGCAGAGACGCAGCTGCACGGGGTGGCTGCCGACCGCCCGGCACTCCGTGCAGGTCTCACTGAGCGGGGCGGGCTCGGGGCGCGGCAGTTCCAGAAGATGCGGGCACTCACTCATGATGTGCAGGTTACGACGGATGTGAGGTCAGTGAGATGGACGCATTGCCGCTGGTGGCACTGGTCGCGGCCAGCGCGGCGGTGGCCGGGGCCGCGCGGCGTACCCCGGTGCCCGCCCCGCTCCTGCTGGTCGCCGTGGGACTGCTGGCCTCGTACCTGCCCGGTGTGCCGACGTACACCCTGGACGCGCACATCGTGCTGCCGCTGCTCCTGCCGCCGCTGCTCTACACGGCCGCGGTGGACAGTTCGTACCTCGATCTGCGGGCCAATATCCGGCCGATCGCCCTGCTGTCGGTCGGGTATGTGCTCTTCGCGACCCTCGCGGTCGGGTGGCTGGCCTATCTGCTGGTTCCCGGTCTGCCGCTGACCGCCGCCCTGGTGCTCGGTGCGGTGATCGCCCCGCCGGACGCCGTCACGGCCGCGGCGATCGCGCGCCGGGTGGGGCTGCCGGCCAGGGTGACCACGATCCTCCAGGGCGAGTCGCTGGTGAACGACGCCACCGCGATCACCGCCTTCAAGGTGGCTCTCGCCGCGGCCGTCGGCGCGGGCGTCAGCTGGGGCGCCGGGATCGGTGAGTTCCTGCTGGCCGCGGTCGGCGGCGTGGGCGTCGGTCTGCTGCTGATGGTGCCGCTGCACTGGCTCCGTACGCACCTCAAGGAAGCCCTCCTCCAGAACACCCTGTCCCTGCTGATCCCCTTCGTGGCGTACGCGGCGGCGGAACGGGTGCACGCCTCCGGAGTGCTCGCGGTGGTCGTCGTCGCGCTGTACCTGGGGCACCGCTCCTGGCAGGTCGACTTCGCGACACGTCTCCAGGAGGCGGCGGTCTGGAAGATGGTCGCGTTCGTCCTGGAGTCCGTCGTCTTCGCGCTCATCGGGCTGCAGCTGTCCTTCGTACTGAAGGGCCTCGGAACGTACAGCGTGGGAGAGGCGCTCTGGTACGCGTTCGCCGTGTTCGTCGCGGTCGTCGTGGTGCGGTTCGTCTGGGTCTATCCGGCGACCTATCTGCCGCGCCGGCTGTTCAAACGCATCAGGGAGCGGGAGCCAGGGACCAACTGGACCGCGCCCCTGATCGTCGGCTGGGCGGGGATGCGGGGCGTCGTCTCGCTCGCCATCGCCTTCTCCATCCCGATGGTCATGGACGACGGCGAGGACTTCCCGGCCCGCAACCTGGTGCTGTTCCTGACCTTCACGACCGTCATCGGCACCCTGGTCATCCAGGGCCTGACCCTGCCGCTCCTGGTACGCGTACTGAAGCTCCCGGGGCGGGACCTGCGCGCGGAGACACTGGCCGAGGCCCAGGCCCAGAGCCAGGCGTCCACGGCCGCCGAGGCGCGCCTGGACGAGCTGCTCGCGGACAGGAGCAACTGCCTGCCCGATCCGCTCGCCGACCGGCTGCGTACGGTCCTGGAGCGCCGCCGCAACGCCGTCTGGGAGCGGCTCGGTGCGGCCAACCCGGTCACCGGGGAGTCGGCGGACGACACCTACCGGCGGCTCGCAGGGGAAATGATCGAAGCCGAGCGCGAGGTCTTCGTCCGGCTGCGGGACGAGCGGCGCATCGACGACGAGATGATGCGCACGCTGCTGCGCCGGCTCGACCTGGAGGAGGCGGCGGCCTACCGGGAGACGGACGACGCCTAGAAGGGCGTACCCGTGACGACGGCTGCGAGGCGGGTCCCCGGGGCGAACGCGCCCTCTTCGGTGAGCGTGGTCAGCGCGTACAGGAGCTTGGCCACGTAGAGCCGCTCGACGCGCAGTCCGTGCCGGTCCTCGAAGTCGTCGGCGAAGGCGTGCAGCTCCGGGGGTGTACGGGCGTAGCCGCCGAAGTGGAACCGCTCGTCCAGTGACCACTGCCCTGCGGGGCCGCCGAACGCCTCCTGCTGCAACTCCCGTACCGCATCCCCGAGGAAGCCGCCGCGAAGGACCGGGATGCCCAGGGCTCGCTGCCCCGGCCCGAGACCGGCGGCGAGGCCGGCGAGGGTGCCGCCCGTCCCGCAGGCGACCGCGGCCACGTCGGCCACGCCGTGCAGTTCGCGCCCGAGCGCTGTGCAGCCCTGTGCGGCAGGCGCGTTGCTGCCGCCCTCCGGGATGACGCTGCACTCCCCGAAGAGGCTCAGCAGCCCGCCCAGGACCTCAGGGTCGGTCTTCGAGCGGTACGTGGCGCGGTCCACGAAGTGCAGACGCATGCCGTCGGCCGCGCACTGGGCGAGCGACGGGTTGAGCGGCCGGTGCGCCAGCTCGTCGCCGCGCACGACGCCGACGGTGCGGAAGCCGAGCAGCCGCCCGGCGGCGGCCGTGGCGCGCAGATGGTTGGAGTAGGCGCCCCCGAAGGTCAGTACGGTGCGACCCTCGGCGGAGGCCAGGTTCAGAGAAAGTTTCCGCCATTTGTTGCCCGGCAGATCCGGGTGGATCAGGTCGTCGCGCTTGAGCAGCAGCTGTACGTCCCGGCGCGCGAAGCGCTCGTCCTCGGCCGGCTGGAGCGGCGAGGGGAGGGCCGGTCGCAGCCGGGGTGTTCCGGGTGTCTCATGGTGCACGCATGCATTGTCCCGCAGCGGGTCGCTTCAGGCGTTCGTGGATACGGGCCCGCATGGAGGTCATCGAGAACCGCTTTGTGGTTGCGGTTGTGGGTACGGACGGCGTGCGACTCGATCCGGACAAAATCCACGAGCACTCGGCGGGATCGGCCCGTGCTCAGCCCTGGGCGAGCCACAGGTCGGGGCCGAACACCTCGTAGTGGATGTCCGCCGGGGGGAGGCCCTTGGTCAGCAGCTGGGCGCGGACGGTGCGCATGAAGGGCAGTGGCCCGCAGAGGTAGGCGTGGGTGCCGGAGGGGATCACGAGGCCCGTCAGGTCGACCAGGCCCGTGCGGTCGGCGGGGTGGCCGGGATCGGGCTTCTCGTACCAGAAGTGCGCGGCGGCGTCGGGGAGCCGGCCGGTGAGGAGGGCGTGCTCGGACCGCAGGGCGTGGTGGGCGGGGGACCGGTCGCCGTGCACGACCGTGACGGGTGAACGGTGGCCGGTGGACGCCAGGTGGTCCAGCATCGACAGCATCGGGGTGCAGCCGATGCCGGCCGAGGCGAGGAGCAGCGGGGCGTCGACGGCGTCGAGCACCAGGTCCCCGTACGGGACGGAGACGCGCAGCCGGTCACCGGGGCGCGTGTGGGTGTGAAGGTACTGGGAGACCTCACCGTCGGGAGACGCCCCGCCGCGCACCCTCTTGACGGTGATCGAGCGCAGCGGTGAGCCCGGGGCGCACGACAGGCTGTACTGGCGTATCTGGCGGGCGCCGTCGGGGAGTTCCACCTGTACGGAGACGTACTGGCCGGGCCGGAAGACGGGTGCGGGCGCGCCGTCGGCGGGGCCGATCCGGAAGGTGACGACGTCCTCGGTCTCCTCGGTGCGTTCGGTCACCTCCCACTCACGCCAGACGTCACCGGCCACGACACCCTGCTGGGCGTACAGCCGCTCCTCGATGGCGACCAGGGCGTTGGCCATCAGCCAGTACACCTCGTCCCAGGCGGCCGCGACCTCCGGGGTGACCGCGTCGCCGAGCACCTCGGCAATAGCGGCGAAGAGGTGGGTGTGCACGACCTTGTACTGCGCCGCCGTCACCCCGAGCGAGGCGTGTTTGTGGGCGATGCGGCTCAACATCACGTCCGGGCGGGTGTCCGGGTGCTCGACCAGGTGCGTGGCGAAGGCGGCGATCGAACCGGCGAGTGCCTGACGCTGCGCACCGGAAGCCTGGTTGCCGCGGTTGAAGAGGTCACTCAGCAGCTCCGGGTGGGCGTCGAACAGCTTCCGGTAGAAGAGGTCCGCGATGTCTCCGACGGCCGCTCCGACAGCGGGCAGGGTGGCACGGACGGTGACGGTCGACGTCTCGGAGAGCATCGGTGAACTCCAGGGGTGGTGTGGGTCGGGGTGTGGGGTGTGAAGGGGAGCGCGAAGGGGGGCGTCAGTCCGGGGCGGGGCCGCTGCTGATGCCGATCAGGACCGGGCCGGTGGGCGAGGCGACGAGTTCGGTCACGGTGAGTGGGTCGAGCGAGGCATAGAAAGCCTCCTGCGCCCGGCGAAGGGCGTCGCGCAGTACGCAGGCCGAGCGGAGCGGGCACGGGGTGCTTCCCTCGCACTCGACGACATCGTCAGGGCCCTCCAGCTCCCGTACGAGTGCGCCGATCGACGCCGTACTCCCGGCTTCCGTGAGGGTGAGGCCGCCGCCCCTGCCGCGCCGTGCGTCGACCAGGCCGAGGTGCTGGAGCCTGGCGACCACTTTGGTGGCGTGGGTGTACGGGACCCGCATGGTTTCCGCCACCTCGCGGGTGGTCGGAGGGTCCTCGTTCTCCGCGACGGCCAGACGCATGAGTACGCGCAGTGCCACATCGGTGAATCTCGTCAGCCGCATGGGGCTCACGCTAGGTAATTTGCATTTCAGATGCAAATTAAAGCGCAAGTGCGGCGACGGGATGCAACCTGCCCCGCCGAAGGCGGATTAGTCACACTCTTTTGTGTAATAGCGCGTTGACTCCCCTTGCTGAAAGGCTTTTTCGCACAGGTCAGCCCATATCGAGAGGACCGTCAGATGTCCGTTGGTGAAGAGGTTCGCGACACGCAGGTTCCGCCGCAGCAGAGTCTGGGCACGGCGGCTGCGCGGAACCTCGCGACGACCACCAAGTCCGCGCCGCAGATGCAGGAGATCACCTCCCGGTGGCTGCTGCGCATGCTGCCGTGGGTGCAGGTACAGGGCGGCACGTACAGGGTGAACCGCAGGCTGAGCTACTCGGTCGGCGACGGCCGTGTGACCTTTGTGCAGACCGGTGACCGGGTCAGCGTGATCCCCGCCGAGCTCGGGGAACTGCCCGCGCTGCGCGAGTTCGGCGACGAGGAGGTGCTGGCCGAGCTGGCACGGCGTTGCGAGCAGCGTGACGTCGAGGCGGGGGAGGTGCTCGCAGCGTCCGGGGACGCGGCGGACCGGGTCTTCCTGCTCGCGCACGGCAAGGTGGAGAAGATCGGCTCCGGGCTCTACGGGGACGAGACGGTGCTCGGAGTCCTCGCGGACGGTTCCTATTTCGGTGACCACTCCCTGATCGACGGCGACGCCAACTGGGAGTACACGGCCCGTGCCGTCACCGCCTGCACCCTGCTCACCTTGCGACGTGCCGACGTGCTGAACCTCGCGGCCCGCGCCGACTCGCTCCGCGATCACCTCGCGGGACTCCTCTCCATCCCGCACCAGCGCACCAACAACTACGGCGAGGCGGCGATCGATCTTTCCGCCGGCCATGTCGGGGAGTCCGTCGTCCCGCACACGTTCGTCGACTACGAGTCGGCGCCGCGTGAGTACGAGTTGAGCGTCGCTCAGACCGTGCTGAAGGTCCACAGCCGGGTCGCCGACCTCTACAACCAGCCGATGAACCAGACCGAGCAGCAGTTGCGGCTCACGGTCGAGGCGCTGCGCGAGCGCCAGGAGCACGAGCTCATCAACAACCGGGAGTTCGGACTGCTCAACAACTGCGACTACGGCCAGCGCATCCAGCCGCACGACGGGGCCCCCAGCCCCGACGACATGGACGAGCTGCTCTCCCGCCGGCGCGGCTCGAAGCTCTTCCTCGCCCATCCGCGTGCCATCGCCGCCTTCGGCCGCGAGTGCAACAAGCGCGGCCTGGTGCCGGAGAGCGTCGAGGTCGGCGGACACCATGTGCCCGCCTGGCGCGGGGTGCCGATCTTCCCGTCCAACAAGATCCCCGTCACCGACGCCCGCACCACATCGATCATCTGCATGAGGACCGGTGAGGCCGAGCAGGGCGTCGTCGGACTCCAGCAGAGCGGCATCCCGGACGAGATCGAGCCGAGCCTGTCGGTCCGCTTCATGGGCATCGACGAGCAGGCGATCATCTCGTACCTGGTGACGGCCTACTACTCCGCGGCCATTCTCGTGCCGGACGCCCTCGGTGTACTGGAGAACGTCGAGGTCAGCCGCTGGCGGTGACCCTTCGGAGGGCCCGGACGGGGGCGTCCGGGCCCTCCCCCCCCGTCACACCGCACACCCCACCGAGGTGCCGGGCCGCGGCGGCGGCCGGGCGCCCCGGTGGAGCCCGATGGGCGACTCAAGAGGAGAGACCGTGACCATGACGAGTACGGACGCCACGACGGAAGGCCATGAGGCCGCAGTTCTCCTGGAGCGCACCCGGAGCGCCGTCGATCCGCATCTGCGCTCAGCAGTGGAGTCGTTGCCCGGGGGCATACGACGGGTCGCGATGTACCACTTCGGCTGGGAGAACGCGGACGGCAGCCCCGCCTCGGGGCAGGCGGGCAAGGCCATCAGGCCCGCGCTCGTCCTCGCCGCCGTCCGCGCGATGGGAGGGGACCCGGACCGTGCGGTGAGAGCCGCTGTCGCCGTGGAGCTGGCACACAACTTCACCCTGCTCCACGACGACGTGATCGACGGGGACGCCACCCGCAGACACCGTCCTACCGCCTGGGCGGTCTTCGGCGTCCCGGACGCCGTCATCACCGGTGACGCCATGCTCGCCCTCGCCCAGCGGCTGCTCGCCGACGACCCGCACCCTGCCGCCGCGAGGGCCTCGGCGCGGCTCTCCACCTGCGTCATCGAGCTCTGTGCCGGCCAGCAGGCCGACTGTGCCTTCGAGGAGCGCGGACCCGAGGACGTCTCGCTGGACGAGTGCCTCACCATGGCGACGGCCAAGACCGGGGCCTTGCTCGGCTGCGCCTGTGCCCTCGGCGCCCTCTACGCGGGGGCGGACGAGCGGGCGGTCGGTGCCATGGACGGCTTCGGCCGCGAGGCGGGTCTCGCCTTCCAGCTCATCGACGATCTGATCGGCATCTGGGGCGACACGGCCCGTACGGGGAAGCCGGTCGGCGCGGACCTGGCCGCCCGCAAGAAGTCCCTGCCGGTGGTGGCCGCGCTCACCTCGGGCAACCCGGCCGCCGCCGAACTGGCCGCGCTCTACAGAGGGCCCATGACGACCGCGGACGAGGTGAGCCGGGCCGGCGACGCGGTGGACCGGGCCGGGGGACGGGACTGGGCGCAGATCTGCGCGGGGGACCGGATGGCGCGTGCCGTCCACCATCTCTCCCGGGCGGTGCCCGATCTGGCGTCGGCCGGGGACCTGCTGGCCCTCGCCGAGTTCGTCACCCGCCGGACCCACTGACCTCCCGCAACCGGCCTGCCGGTCCAACTCTAGGATTCCGTACGACGATTGAGGTCGGACGGGAACTGGGCGGGAGTCGGGCATGGGTGTACGCATACGGCAGGCGGACGAGCGGGACCGGGATCAGGTCGTGAGGATTCTGGACGAGGCCTTCCACAACGACCCGGTGAGCAGCTGGGTCTTCCCGGACGAGGAGCGCCGCCGTGCGGTGCATGGCACGTTCCTCGGCGTCTTCGTCGACGTCACGCTCGCCGAGGGCCGTATCGACCTGCTGGAGGACGGCACCGCCGCCGCCCTGTGGCTTCCGGTGCCCGCGGGGGCGCCCGAGGAGGAGGACCCCACTCCCGCGCTGATGAGGGAGACCGCCGACCCGGACAACGAACGGGCCGAACTGATAGGGAGGCTGACGGGCGCCGTCCATCCGCACGACCGCGCCCACGAGTACCTGCTCATGATCGGGGTGTCTCCCGAGCGCCAGGGGGAGGGCCTCGGGGCCGCCCTGATCGACGAGGTCCTTCAGCGGTGCGACCGCGAGGGGGTTCCGGCCTATCTGGAGGCGAGCAGTGAGCGGAGCCGCGGGCTCTACGAGCGGCTGGGGTTCACCTTCATGGGCCGAACGGTCGATCTGCCCGACGGGCCTTCGATGTGGCCCATGTGGCGTGAACCCCGGTCCGCCTGACGGCAGTCCGGCCGGACCGGCCGGATCGCAGGTCGGCACCGCCGGGAAGTAAGCGGAGGGTGCCACTGAGGCGGCCACGGGTACGGGCTACAGTCCCTGCTCATGACAGAAGAGTCGTGGGCAGGCTGGTACCGGGACGGTCACGGTTCCGATGCCGTCATTCTCACCACGGACGGACAACAACTCCGTATCCGGACCAGAGGTGTCGACTTCGAGGGCGAGAGCTTCGACGGTCTCGGCCCCGTGGCCGGTGTCCCGCCGGAAGGTGCGGAGTTCACCCTGGCGGACGGCGTGCTCGACGACTGCGTACTGGAGTGGGACCTCCCGCTCCCGGTCCTCGTGGCGGGCACGGTCCGCCAGGCCACGCTCAGCTGCCTGCTGTCGCTGCGCCGCTCCGACCCGGACCTGGCGCTCGCACTGCATCTGGACGGTGCCGTGTACGAATCGGCCCGTGCCGCAGGTGACTTCGCGGCGGCGCTGGCCACCATTCAGCGCATCCTGCCGGCGGGAATTCGCCTGCAGACCTGCATCGCCTGTGCATTTTCCGACTACTTCCCGGTTCCGGTCCGCGGGCTCTCCGGCGCTCTCGCCTGCTTCCGCGGGGCCAAGGACGCATACCGGGCCGCCGCTGACGGCGGCGACGTCGCCGAACTGTGGGACCGACGCACCGGGTTCGTCCAGGAGATCTGGAGCTGCCAGGAGTTCGAGGCACGGCCGGCGGAAGGCGCGGGCACCGGACACCGGGGCGCGTTCCCTCTGGAACACGCCTGATTCCACCCCCGGCGCCACTGGCTGACCCGCTCTTCCTCCGCCCCCGGCCCCCGCTGCCCCGTACCGGCCTGGAGGTACGGGGCAGCGCAGTGTCCGCGCCGCGTTCGCCTCCGGTCCCGAACTGCGCCGGGGGCACAGCGCAGCCGTCACCGCAGGCACTTCACCCGGGTCATCCGGCGAGGCGCCCCCTAAGGCGCATTCTTGCGCAGGCCGTCCCACCCCCACCGCGGCGTCGGCCCGGGATCGCCCAAGTCCTCACCGGCCGGTGAGGCCGATACCTGGCGGGCGATCGTCGTCCCCCAGTCGAAGTACTCCAGGACCCTGGCGCGCAGTTCCTCGTCGTCGGGCAGCTCCTTGCCGACGGCGACGGCCATCAGCTCCATCCAGCGCAGCCGCTGCGGCTCCGTGATGTTCCGCCCGAGGTGGACGCGCAACAATGCCTGGTGGCCGCCGAGTTCCGCGGTGAAGTCCGCGGGGCCGTCGAAGATCTCGGCCAGCCAGACGGCGACGTGCTCGATATGGGTCCGCGTGAAGTCCGCGAAGACCGGTGCCAGCAGAGGATCGGCCAGCACCTCCTGGTAAAACGTATTGCTGAGCCTGCGCAGCGCTTCCGTGCCGCCGATCGCTTCGTACAGGCTCTCCTGGCGCTCACTCATCCGACGCGAACCTCCGTGGCCGACCGGCCTCCAGAGGGCCGTCGCCCCCAGCATCCATGGGTAATCGCCCGCCCGCAAGGGACCATTCCGGATGGGGAACGGCCCCTTGCGGCATGGGGGAAGAGGCCGGCCCCGGCGCGGGGCCGGCCGGATGGTGCGGTGGTACTGGTGTCAGGAGGTGGCGTCGGCCAGAGCGGCCGCGAAGCCGTTCTGCCAGAGGGAGTTCACCCGCGAGCGCTCCGCCGCGTCCGGATAGGCGTTGGTGCAGGACGTGCCGGGACCGCCGCCGGACATCAGCTCGCTGCACGGCCCCGTGTAGTGGTCCGGGAGACCGAGCACGTGCCCGGTCTCATGAGCTGTGACGCGCGTCGAGTTGTACTGCTGGTTCTGCCGGTAGTCCAGGAAGATATAGCCGCTGCCGTGTCCGTCGGTGCTCGCGTACGAACCGCGGGAGTCATTGCCCTCGTAGTACGTGAAGTCGGCGTTCGAGCCCTCCTGGAGCCGGACGTTGGAGACCGAGCCGTTCCAGATGCTGGTGCTGCTGGCTATCTGGTTGCGGAAGGTCGGCGCGTTGGCGGCGTTGTAGACGACCGTGACCGAAGCGGCGCCCGGGTCGGCCGCCCGCTTCTCGGCGACGGACTTCATGACGGCCTCGTAGAACGCCCGGTTCGCGGCGGCGTTCTCACTCGATCCGGCGTACGCGGCATAGCCCTGCGACGCCGTCGACGAGGTGGTGGGGGATGCGGCGGATGCCGGGTCGGCGGCGATCGCGGGCGTCGTGCCCAGGGCGGCGACGAGGCCGAGGCCGAGACCGACGGCGGCCGACACGAAGGAGGTGCGGAGGTGTCTCATGGGGGGTCTCCTAGCGGTCCGATGAACCCGTCCGCTGATCGTCCGACGCACCTTCAGGCCGGCCAGGAGGGCGAACCTGTCCGGTGTGCGGACTCGGTACGGGTGCGGTACGGAGTGAGTGTGGGGGCGCGCGGGGCCGTCGCGGATGATGTCAACGGGCGATAGCGCCGCCCTATCGCCGGCACACCGGCCACACACGACCACCACATGGCGGGCGCCCCAACAGCCGCTGAATTGCTGCTCTTTGGTGCGGTTGGGGCGTCTGGTGCGACCGGGCGCGGCCGACCTACCCTCGCAGCATGGAGCTTGAGGTGAGGCACCTCAGGGCGCTCTGCGCCATCGCCGACACGGGAAGCCTGCACCGCGCGGCCCGGCAGCTCGGCGTCAGCCAGCCCTCCCTGACGACTCAGCTGCGGCGGATCGAGAACACCCTCGGCGCCGAGCTGTTCCGCCGCGAACGCACCGGCTGCCGGCCGACCCTGCTGGGCCGGTCCGTCCTGAGCCGGGCCCGCCCCCTCGTCGACGGCATGAGCGCACTCGTCAGCGAGGCCCTGGCGGAGGCCGGCGCGGCCGGGGAAGGCGGCCCGCTCCTGCGCATCGGCGCCACCGCGAGCCGGGTCATCGGCGGCTGGCTGCGCAGACTCCGGGTCGGACTGCCCGGCACCGACATCTCGCTGCGCGTCGACGTCTCGGCCCACGCCCTGCTCCGCAGCGTCGAGGCGGGCCGCCTCGACGTCGCTTTCGTACACGAGGTGGAGGGCTGCCCGCTCGCCATCCCGGACGGTCTGCGCCAGCACGTACTCCTGGACCGGGAGCCGCAGTTCATCTCGCTGGCCCGGGATCATCCGGCCGCCGCCTGCCCCGTGGTGGACCTAGGGGATCTGGCCACCGACCGGTGGATGGTCGACCCCACCGTGGACGGCGAGTGGGACGGCGTACGGAGAGTCCTCGGTGCCGCCGGGCTCGACCCGCCCGTCCTGCACGGCGACTACCTCACCGCGGCCTCCCTCGTCGTCCTCGGCGAAGTGGTCGCCCCCTGCCAGCCCACCTCGGGGCCGCGCGAGGACATGGCGATCCGGCCGCTGCGCGACGACCCCCTCGCCGTACGCCTGCTGCTGGTCTCCCGCCCGGGGACCGACACGGCCGTGGTGTACGGGGAACTGGAGGCGGCGTACCGCGAAGCGGCCAGGGGGGCGGCCTCCTACCACCAGTGGCTGGTGCGCCACCGCAGCCCACTCGCCCGCACGCCCTGACCCGACGCCGTCGACCTGCGCGTTCCCCGGTTTTGTACAGCACACACCGTCGTACGAGACGCGGATTCTGCCCGTAGCGAGGCGCCGTTCCCAACCGGCCGCCCGCCATGCAGAGTCGCCGTATGAAGCTCTTGATGCTGGGCGGTACGGAATTCGTCGGACGTGCCGTCACCGAAGCGGCGCAGGCCCGGGGCTGGCAGGTCACCGTGTTCCACCGGGGGCACCACGCGCCGCCGCCCGGTGTCGCCGCCCTGACCGGCGACCGAACCACCGAGGGCGGCCTCGCGTCCCTGGCCGACGGGAGCTGGGACCTGGTCGTCGACACCTGGAGCGGCGCGCCCTCGGCCGTCCGGGACGCGGCACGGCTGCTGTCCGGACGGGTGGGGCACTACACATACGTGTCCAGCCGTTCGGTGTACGAGTACCCCGCCCCGGCCGGTCTGGCCGAGGACGGCCCCCTGGTGGACGGTGCCTCGCCCGACGCCGGCGGGGACGTCTCGTACGCCCTGGCCAAGCGCGGTGGCGAACTGGCCGCACTCGACGCCTTCGGTGACCGCGTCCTGCTGGCCCGGGCCGGGCTCATCATCGGCCCGGGGGAGAACATCGGCCGCCTGCCCTGGTGGCTGGGACGGATCGCCCGCGGCGGACCGGTGATCGCACCGGGCCCACGGGACGCCGGCCTCCAGTACATCGACGCCCGCGACCTGGCGAGATGGCTCCTGGACGCCGGGGTAAACGGCCTCAACGGGGCGTACAACATCGTCAGCCATCCCGGCCACACCACCATGGGCGAGCTGCTCGACGCCTGTGTGCGGGTCACGGGCTCCGACGCCGACCTGCGCTGGACCGACCCCGACACGCTGCTCGCGGCGGGTGTCGAGCCGTGGAGCGACCTGCCGGTCTGGCTGCCCGCGGGGGAGCTGTACGACACCCTGCACCAGGGCGACGTCGCCAAGGCGCACGCCGCCGGGCTGCGCTGCCGGCCGGTGGGCGAGACGGTCGCCGACACCTGGACGTGGCTGGTCGGGCAGGGCGGCGCGGCGCCGCAGCGGCCGGACCGCCCCCAAGTCGGTCTGGACCCGCAGCTGGAGGCGAAGCTACTGGCCGGCTGAGCGAGCGGGCCGGCCGGGGGCCGACGGAGCGGCATTCGCCGCGGCGCGCAGGGCACGTCGCGGCCCGGGCGGGGGCGGGCCGTTAGCGTGGCCCGATGGCCTCACCGTCCAAGCACCTGCTGCACCTCACCGAAGCCCCCCTCTGGGAGGCGGCCCGCGACACCGGGACGTACGAGATGTCCACCCGCGGCCGGACCCTCCACGAGGAGGGCTTCATCCACTGCTCGCTGCCCCGCCAGCTCCCCGGCGTGGCCAAGATGCTGTACGGGGACGACGACGAGGGCCTGGTGGTGCTGGTCATCGACACCGACCGGCTCACGGCGCCCGTGCGGTACGAGGTGATGACGCCCGGCGGCGAGGAGTTCCCGCACATCTACGGGCCGCTCCCGGTGGACGCGGTCGTGGACGTGCTCCCGTGGCAACGAAAGGACAACGACCTCCAGTGAACGGCCCCCTCATCGCGGTGACCGGTGCGAGCGGCGCGGTCGGCGGACGGGTCGCCCGGCGGCTCGCCCGGACCGGCGTTCCCGTACGGCTCCTCGGCCGCGACCCGTCCAAGCTGCCCGAACTGCCCGGCGCCACCGTGGCCCCACCCGCCTCGTACGGTGACGGCGAGGCGATGCGCCGCGCCCTCGACGGCGCGCACACGCTCTTCCTCGTCTCCGCGCACGAGAGCCCGGACCGGGTGCGCGAGCACACCACGGCCGTGGACGCGGCGGTGGCCGTGGGCGTCGAACGGATCGTGTACGTGTCGTTCCTCGGCGCGGCGCCCGACGCGACGTTCACCTTCGCGCGCGACCACTGGCACACCGAGGCGCACATCCGGGTTGCCGATGTGCGTCACACCTTTCTGCGCGACAGCTGGTACCTCGCCGCGCTCCCGGCGATGACGAGCGCGGACGGCGTCCTGCGGGGGCCGGGCGGCGACGGCCGGGTGGCGGCGGTCGCGCACGAGGACATCGCCGACGCCGCCGCGGCCGTACTGCTCGACGAGGGCACCACCCACGACGACGCCACGTACGACCTCACGGGACCCGAGGCGTTCACGCTCGCCGAGGCCGCGGAGGAACTCGCCCGCCGCACCGGCCGCCCTGTCCGCTACGTCCCCGAGACCAGGGAGGAGGCGTACGCCTCCCGTGCCTCGTACGGCGCCGAGGACTGGGAGGTGGCCGGCTGGGTGACCTCGTACGAGGCGATCGCGGCCGGCGAGATGGCCACGGTCTCGGACGCGGTGCCGGCCCTCACCGGCCACCCCGCCAAGAGCTTCGCCACGTATCTGGACGAGAACCCGGACAGCTACCGGCACTTGCTCGTCAGCGGCTGACGGGCCGCCTTGGGGCCGTGGCGGTGCGTCACGTCCCAGGGGCGTCCTGCAGCGTGCGCGCCAGACGCCGGTGGGCGCGCGAGAGGACGGTGGCGGTCACGACGAGGATCACGTCGAGGATGGCGAGGGAGGCCAGCGGCGGCAGCCACACGGCGCCGGTCCCGGCCACGACGCAGGCGGCGAGCGCGATGACGCGCTCGGACCAGGCGCCGTGGGCCGTGGTGAGGAAGAACCACGCCGTGGCGGCGAGATAGAGCGCGGGGCCGCCGAAGAGCAGCAGGGCGAGCGTGAAGGAGCCGTGTCCGAGGGGGTGCGCGATGACGAGTTCGCTGCCGACCGCGAGGGCGACCAGGGCGGCCAGGACGACGTAGGCACTGTTCACGCCCAGCCGGACCGACCGCACGGGGTCGAAATTGGTGGCCAGGGCGGTGAAGACGTGCTCGCCGCCACCGAAGTACGCCGCCCACAGGCACACCACGGCGGTGAAGACACCGGCGGTCGCGAGCACGCTGGGGACATCGACGGGGGCGTCGGCCATCGCCCGGCCGGTGGTGAGGACGGTCTCGCCGAGCAGGATGATGAAGAACAGCCGGAGACGTTCGACCATATGGGCTGCGTCGAACACGAGCTCCTGACCACGGAGGGCGCGGCCGGGCAGGGGGTGGGCGAGCCAGGTCCCGGTGAGGTCGACGAGGGCGGCGGCGGCCCACCACCACAGGCGGGGCCCGGAACCGACGGTGGCCCCGACGATCCACAGCGGGGCGGAGGCCGCCATCCACATCAGGGTGCGGCGGAAGTGCTCGCGCAGTGCGTCGGTGCGGGCGGCCAGCGCTGTCACGGCGCCCGCGAAGAAGAGGATCAGCAGCAGCGGTACGACGAAGGCCCAGGCCCGGTCGTCGAAGGCGTGCGAGATCGCGGAGTTCATGAACAGCCCGAGACCCATGACGATGACGACCATCCACCGGGTGACCTGGCGCTGGATGTCGAGGAAGGTCGCTTCGTAACTGGTGTAGGCCCAGGTGCCGAAAACGGCGACCAGCAGGACCCCGGTCTCCGCGGCGCCCCGCCAGGTGAGGTGTTCGAGGAGGTGATGGGAGAGCTGCGAGACCGCGAAGACGAAGACGAGGTCGAAGAACAGCTCCAGCGGGGACACCTCCCGCCGGAACCGCAGCGACTCGGGCACGCTCATGTCGGGCACTCCTGCATCTCGGCGACGGGCCGGCCGGCTTCTCGTCAGGACGCCGCCCCACGAACGGATCGCCGGAGCGGTGGCCGGACTCAGTGGTGGCCGGACTCATGTGTGCCCGGCCCCCACCCCGGCGTAACAGGGACGCTCAGACGCAGCCGACGCCCTCTCGCTCGGCGGAGTAGGTGCCGCCGGAAAAGCTGCCTGGCCGTCATGACAGGGCGTCCACGCACTTGGTCACGTCGTTGCCCAACCGCAACGGTGACGCCAGTCCCGGAGTCGACGCGATGAAGGAGGACCTGCCCTCCATGATGTGCCGACACCACTCCCGGTCGAGATCAGTGATCTCGTCGTCAACCCATAGGGGCGCTGGGGTCCTCGGCCGGCCGAAGCTGCCGGTGACGGCGACAACCGCCTGCTCCGCCAGTTCCGTACCGCCTCCAGGGCAAGGGCCTGGCTGCGTCCCAGCGTGTGGAGTCCTGAACCGGGTCTCCCGAACGCCTCCCACAAGAGCGCGGAAGCACGGAAGGGCCCAACCGCTTGAAGCGGTCGGGCCCTTCTGATGTCCCGTCCGACCTGCGGCGGAGCCGCCGGGTTCAGGGAAAGGCGATCAAGCCTTCTTGGTCTCCTAGTAATGGGCCAGGTCGGTGACCTGCGTGGATCCTTCCAGCGGGGCGCTGACCTGGCCTTTTGGCGATTGGTGGCGATGGGGTGCGACGGTCTTGAGCGGGTGCCTTGCGGACTGTGTGCGGACTGCTGCGCCGTCCATGTGATCACCGACTAGGAATCGCCATCGTCGGCGCGTACCGCCATGAGCACCCGCTGCAGCGTGGTGACACGTAGATCCCCGTCGAGTCCGGCCTTCTGGGCAAGGTCCAGCAACGCTTCGAGCTCGTCCTGCGCAGCTCGCGGCTGCCCGGCTTCCCACAGCAACTGGGCTCGTCGGTAGCGTAGATCCCAAACTGAGTCGTGGTCTGCTCCGCGTACACGTGCCCAGCCCTCTGCCACTTCCTTGAAATGCTCGGCGCTTTCTGCCGGCTGCTGCGTACGGCTTAGGCCCTCACCTAAGTTCTTCCGCGCTATTAGTGTCTCTGGATGATCGGATCCCAGCGTTCGTGCTCGACGCTCTACTACATCACGGAATCGGGTGACGGCCTCGCGAATTTCCCCCTGATTGCCCAGCGCCATCGCTAGATTGTGGTTCATCGTGAGGGTATCTGGGTGGTCATCTCCCAGAGTCTTGAGACAACCCTTCAGCGCATTGCGATATTCCGCCTCTGCTTCGGCGAAGCGCTCTTGATCGGCAAGGAGGAAGGCTAGATTTCCCCAGATGGACAACGTCTGTGGGTGGTCGGCTCCAATGGCGTGAGTGCATGATGACAACAGGTCGCGGTATGCGGCCTCGGCCTCTGTGGCAGCTCCTCTGTCGTCCAGAACGCGGGCTAGTGAGAGCCGAGTCGCGAACATCTGGGGATGTTCGGGCCCGAGCTTGCGCTCCTGGATCGCCAGGATCGCGGATTGTTCTTTCTCGGCCTCATCGAGATTCCCCTGGATGCGCAGCACGACGGCGAGGTTGTGGCGTACTGTCAGTATTAGAGGCTCATCGTCCGAATGCTTGGTTGCTGCGTCCTTGAGCGCCTCGCGGTAGACCTTTTCCGCTTCTTCGAGTTTTCCGAAGTCCTTCAAGGCGACACCGAGGCTATTGCGGGCAGTTACCGTGTCTGTATGGGCGGGGCCAGAGCGGAGAAGCTCCTCCTCCACGATTTCCCTCAGATGATGTATCGCCTCCCGAACTCTTCCGCGTGCGTGCAACACAGCCACGAGATCGTGCTGGATATCAAGTCGCTCGCCGTCGCTCGCCGACACAATGCTCAGTGCGTTCTGTAGCTGTTTCTCAGCTTCGGAAAGACTTCCCTGCTGCAACAGGAGGGCGCCGAGTGATGCACGGATGCTGGCGATGTTCCGGTGTGACTCGCCGAGCACACGCTGCTGAAGGTCGAGGACCTCGTGCATCTCAGTCACTGCATCGTGCGTCCGCCCGATGCGTCCCAAGGCCCTAGCCCACTCGAAGCGCGCATTGAGTGTGACCGGATGCTGCGTGCCGTGGCGTGCAGTCGCTGCTTCCAGAATCGACCTGTACTCCGATTCTGACTGGCTCAGCTCGCCCATGGCTCGCAGTGCTGCGGCATGGCTGTTCCGGCCGATCAGCACATTGGGATGGTCATCGATGAGTTGCCTTCTCTGTGCATCGGTGAGTTCAGCGAAGACTGCCACAGCGCTCTTTGCGTCGAGTTCTCCGTGCCGCATTTGGAGTACGGCCAAGGTGTGGCGTGCATCAAGTGTTTCGGGATGGTCCGGCCCCAAGATGCGGGTGCGCGCCTCCAGCACTGTCCGAATCTCGGGTTCTGCCTCGGTGAACTTCTGGCGTAGGACGAGAGCGGATGCCAAGTTCGCACGGGTGATCAACGTGGATGGATGCTCGCCCCCGAGAGCCTCTTCTTCCAGCTGGAGCACTTGACGGAAGACTCCCTCGGCACGCTCGTTGTCTCCTTGGTCGCGCAGCGAGATAGCGAACTCGTGCTGGGCATCGAGGACATCAGGGTGTTTCTCTCCCAGCTGTGCACGCAGTCCCTCGAGTACCACTCTTCCCTCGGCGGCTGCATCGTCGAGGCGCCCCATACTCCGGATGCAAATTGCACGGGCATGCCGCGAGCGCAGTGTCTGAGCAGCTTCCGCACCGAACAGCTGAGTTTCCTGACGGATCACTTCGTCGTACTCGCGCTCAGCCTCGGCTAGCTTCCCTCTCTGCGATGCCACTCGCGCTTGTTGGTAGCGCACGGACAGCGTGGTGGAGTTGGCTGCGCCGAACTGCTTGGTGCATTCCTCAACGATGTAAGCGAGCTCGGATTCAGCCGTTTTCAGATCGCCCATCATCTCGATTGCGACGGCTCGATGCCTGCGGATGTTGAGCCCGATCCATGGGGCGGCCTCCGCGGAGTCGGCACGCTCCAAGGCTTCGTCTGCCAGGGCGCAGGCCGTGGTGTAGTCGCTCCGGAAGTGCAGGTATGACACGGTGACCCCGGCGCCGATCAACACGCCATTGAGACGGTCATCGGCAGGAGTGCCCCATTGCGGCAGGCGGCGCATCATGACCGTCCAGTGCGGGATGAGGCCCTGCCAGGCCGGCCACGAACTCGGATCCCGCGGATTCTTAAGGTACGGGGTTGCCGCCACGAGCAGATCGGCTGATGAGTCCCATACGGCTCGGTACTCCGATGGCTCAGCGAGGAGTGGGGCGACCGACACCTCGGCCACAAGTCGATGGATCTGGTAAACGGGATCTTCCGACAGCGTGTCGACCCCGATGAGCCCGAACCTACGCAGGCCACCCAGGGCCGTTCTGACTGCGCGCGGCGCCAGGCCCTTTGGCCACATCCGGAGTTCAGCAATCGTGGACGGGCTGAGCAGGGAAGTGGGTAGAGACGCAGCTGGGGCGAAACAAGACAGCAACTGAAGCAGACCACGAGCATGCACAGTGCCTTGTCGTTCCAGGAGGGCGAGGGATAGCTCCCACGTACCCGCGATGGTCTGGCGGGCTCGCTCTTCTCTGCTGCGTAGATCCCCGTGCACGCCCTCTGTCGCGCTGTCGAGGAACAGTGGGGAGTCGCCGAGAACGGCGACGTACCCAGCGAAGGTCTGGGCATCGGCCAATGGATCACCCTGGGCCATGGCTAGATAGGTGCCAGCCAGGTGAAGGGCGAGTGGCAAGGAGCCCAGCCGGTCGGCCAAGGAGAGGGCGGAAGCTATATCCCCCGCTTCGGGCGCCAGCTCCTGGAGGACCTGGGCTGCGAACTCGGGCTCCAGAACACCGAGTTGGTGGAAGTGCGCGATCCTGTCACCCCAAGACTGCTTGCTGCCGTCGCGCGTGCTAACCAGAACGCCCTGTGACTTGCCAACTGGGGGTCTGACCCAGCCTGTACCGTCGGCCAAAGCGGCGCCGGGGCAGGACAGTACATCGAGATCATCGGCGTCATCGAACACGAGCAGCCATGGGCGGTCCATGTTCATCAGATGGCGCCAGACCAGATCGGCCGCTGGTCGTCCGCCCTTTTCCCAAGCGTGGGCCACGTGCTCGGCCGGGGCTCCTGCGAGGAGAGCTGCGTGCCGCATTCCGTCGGCCACGGCCGCTGCGGATCCAGCCTGGATCCAGAAGACCTCAACCTCGGTCTTCCTGGCCCGCTCCGCTGAGCTCAGGGCAACGGTGGTCTTCCCTACTCCGCCCATCCCGGACAGGACTTGGATACGCGGGTCGTCCACGGTTTGCGTGAGGACCGTGAGGATTCCGTCACGACCCAACACGGCTTCCGGGAGCCTGCCGTAGGGAGCCTCCACTGAGCCGAGGGCGAGCAGTTCCTGGAGGGTGGGGGTAGGGGCGGTGAGACCCGTTACTACGTTGATGTTGACCGCGTCGTAGAAAGCCGCCCCCGGAGCGTTGAGGCCCGTGGAGCCCGTGACACTGTTCGCCGTCGTTTCCCGAGCGGACTCGTCGGACTCGGACGGGTTCGTCGTCATCGTGGCTGCTCGGACTCACCGAAGGACATGCGCACGCCGCCGTTGAACGTTGCCCCAGGCGCATTCAGACCGTGGGAGTCCCGCACGGTGTTGATGGTGGTGCCCGTGGGCTGGGCTAGGAGTGACAGCCATTCCTCAATCTCGCGTCGGAACTCCGGGTCGGCTGCAGCCTCGCGACGCAGTGCGTCACCGAGTAGGACGACGGAAGCCTGATCGTCGCTGTTTCGCGTATCCAGGACGGCAACGGCTTGCTCGTCGCTGGAGAAGCGACTGCGGAGTCGATGCCAGAGATCCGTCACTACGGCTTCGCTCAGGCTTCCGCTGGCACCGCCCAGTGCCGCAAGTGCCAGCTCGGCAAACGCTAAGTCCATCTGAACTCCTGGGAGTTGATCATCTCATCATGTGAAACGTCACTTTAGTGGCGTGCAGCTTCCTGGGTCATGCCTTCTCGTGGGCGTGTCGTTCAATATGCGTTAGTGGCTGGTACGCGTGATCTCAATGGCGAGGGCGCCGAGGGATTCCCGCTCGGCCCGCTCGGCCTGCTCGGAGAGTAGGACACCCAACCCCGCACGGTGTTTCCTGCCGCTGGCCGCTGACAGGCTAGAAAGTGAAAGCCTCCTGCAGTACTAGCGGGCGCGGCGCCGGGTTCTTTTGCCGCGCCTGGTCTGTGTTGCGGCCGCCCACGCCGTCAGCTGGTGGATGGTCACGACCGGTACGTCCGATGTCAGGACGCGGGACGAAATGAGGTCGCGGCTGGTGACCACGACAGGGGTGACGGTCCAGCCTCGGGTGTCGGCGCTGTTGGTGAAGTGGTTCAGTGTCGGGGCCAGGTGGGTGCGGATCCATTGGGCTCGTCTTGCGATTTTGAAGACGGCGCTCTTGCCTCCTCGCAAAAGTGCATCAGCTTCGTTGGCCAGCTCAGAGGGGTTTCGGGCCATCTCGAAGTCCTTGGCTTCCACGATGAAGATGATCCTCTGATCGAGGTTGATTCCCAGGGCGTCGATGTCGCCGAGGTCGTCTCCCTGGGGTGACCTGAGGCGTCGCCCTGCGATCTTGCCCACGCTGTGGGCCGTGATGGAACAGCCTGCGGCAGCCAGGGCTCTTTCGGACTCTTTCTCAAACTCCTTGTTGTGGTCCTGTCGGATGGACCCCATGAGCTTCTTCATCGTCGCCGAGGTGGCTCTGAGCCTGCCCGAATACACGAGGTCGACCCAGTAGGGGCCTGTGCTCCATGCGTGTCGGGGCGCCCAGGTCAGCACATCGCCGTTCGTGCCGGTCAAGCGGACCAGCGGACGTCGTGTGTAGGACCACTCACGGTTATACCGCCAGGGCCATGCGTCGGCGCCCACGGACAGGAACTTGGTGCGTGGGCGCAGACTGAGACGATCGAGGAAGGCGTGTGCTTTGTCGTCGGCCCATCCGAGGGCAGAGCCAAGGTGCTGTTGGACGCGGGCGACAGGTAGGGCGAACGGTTCGTTATCGCACGCTTCGTCGCCCAAAGCGATGATCTCGCCGATGCCGTGAGCGAGTTCGGTCAGGGTAAACCCGAATTCGGCGAGCATGGCTTCTTCGACCTTCACAGAAGGGGCAGTGGCCGTGCGGGGCGCCGAAGTGGCGGAGACCTGATCCACTGCCGCCATGGCTGCGCGGGCTCGGTCCAATGCCAAGGCATCGGTTCCCGTTTCGTATCGATCACCGCGAGAGACGCCGAGTCGACCCGACTCCAGCAGGGACAACTGCGCGGTGGAGAAGTCGTGCCGGATGGCATCGGACAGCGTGGCTCGAGAGATCAGTTCAGCGGCGATCGCCAAGAGTGTGTCGTAGGTGTCCAGGGTCAGGGGCCGGTCGCCTGAAGGCGGGGTAGCGGCCGCGTACTCGATGAGGAAACGGCTTGCCTGCGCGGCGGCCACTCGTTTTTTGCCGTCCTTGGCGAGTTGTGTGGCGGGCCGGCTGGATGTTCCGAAACATGCGAGTCTGGACCGCAGGAGCTGGTCATCGTGAGCCTCTGCGCGGATGAGTGCCTCGTGCCGTGCCATGAGCTGGTTCATCACGCCCTCGGGGGCCAAGCTGGCGATTAGGTCTTGAATGCGCTGGAAGTAGTGCTGGACTGTCTTGTTGAGCACTTCAAGGCGTTTGTCCTCCGAGACGCTCCCCTGCGTGATTCCCTCAGCGGCGAGCCATTCGCCCAGTTCGTCCAACACGACTGCGGAGACAGCCGGCTGCACAGGTCGGGCGGCGGGCAGCCGCCCGGGGCGCAACAGCATCGGTCGGGCCTGCGCGTGCAGCATCTTCTTGCGACCAACAGGAGCGAGACGTTCGACAAGGTCGCCGACCACAAGGTTGCTGTCGTTGCCAACCATGCCTTCAGCTAGGGCCTGGACGATCACGCGGTCGGCACTGTTGTCCTCCACAAGCAGGGAAGCTACGCCTGCGGCCAGCAACTCAAGGTGAATGAGCCCTGTGCTACGTGCTTGCCATGCAATCCATGGGACCTCGTTCCCGGGCTGGGTGACATGTCCTGCTAGAGCCTTCAACCAGGCGTCCGCGTTGTCGAAGGACACCGTGATCCGCACACGTCCCAGGTCGTCGGCCATTGCGAGTAGTTCCTCGGGCGCCGTGAGCGAGAACTGCCAGGCCCAGTAGGCGACAGCTTCAATGACCATCTCTTGGAGGGATTCCAGGGCATCTGCCGTGTCCTGGCTAGGTCCGATCCAGACCTGAAGCCCGGCGGTTTCCACAAGCAGTTCGTCTTCCGGGACAGTGGGATGTGTCCGGTAGATCGGTGCGGTGTCCACGCCATAGAGGGCGAGAACCGGAACGAGGGCAGGGCGGTGAGGGCTGGCAACCACGTGGTGGTCGTACCGTTGGTGGGCCTCGGCTCGTAGCGCCTGGCTGAAGTCGGAGGCGACCATAACGGCGTTCGGCCTGCGCTCATCCGACAGGTAGTAGCTGCACTCGTGGTCGCGGTACATGCCGTAGTTGTCGAGCGTGCCGAAGGAGTGCACCACGGCGTCGGTGTGCAGCGTCTCGTCCGCTTGGGCGAAGCGCCACAGGAAAAGTGCCTCCGTACCGTCAAGTTCCGCCATAACGCGGAGGTCGTCGACGGTGGTGGCGAGACGAGGACCGACTCGTGACGACTTGCGAAGGCCGAAGAACGAAGAGCGGCCCAAGCCTTGGTTGATGATGAGCCGCAGGCACTGCGCGTCATCCTGTACGGCATGGACGGGTGTTTCGTGCAGTTCGTGCAGCCGTTGCATGACCCCAGCAGCCTGCCAGTGCCCGTAGGGGGTCTGGGCATCGTAGTCAGACAGGTCATCGGTCACGACTGCCAAATCGAGGCGCTTGTCATCAGCGAAGGTGAACTGGCGGCGACTGACCTGCGGATCTTTATCGACTTGTGCCGCCGGGGGCAGCGGCGTTGCCCCGCAGCCGATCAGTATTTCGGTGGCTTCGTTCAGGACGCATGCACGCACAAGCTGGGCGAGCTGGGGGCCGCAGCCATGCTCTGTGGCGAGGACAAGGAGGCGATGGCGCAGGGTTGCGGGCAGTTCCCCTGGATTTGCAATGACCACGGTTGGGCCGACGGCCAGCAGCGGGGTGAGAATTATTCCGTCGTCTGGGCCGAGCTCCGCTGTGAGAGTGTGCGTGCCCGGTCGGACACTCAGGCTGTCCAATACCTGCAACGCCTGTGGCGGCGCGATCCGGGACAAGGCGGCCTCGTCGAAGGTGACGGCTTCGCATAGTGCGTTCAGCGCAAGCTCTCCTGGTACGAATACCTCCTCCCTGGTGGCTGTGGGTGGGGTAACGCCACGGGCGAGCCCTGCTCGGAGAAGTGCCGTGTGGCTCAGGCGCAGTACCACCCGGACCAGCTGGCATGCCTCGCGCCGATAGGCGGCGGGAAGCGTGTTGCCTTCCGGCCCGAAGACGCTGCGTAGGATCAGGCCGAGTGTGTACGCCGACCTTTCCGTCAGCCCCTGGGTGACCAGGTAGGGACCACCGTGGAACGGCACTTCTGCCGTGTACAGGTCGTTGTAGGGGTCTTCCTGAGCTCGGACCGCCGCACTGCTGATCACCGGATCCTTCAGTAGTGAGCGGATCCTGCTCGGTGAAAGGCGTGGAGCCTCAGGACGACTTGGCAGGCAGGCGCCCACGGCAGCGAGCCGCTGCAGCCGGACCAGGCAGGGAATGTTCTCGGGAATCAGCTGCAGAGCGGCGGCCGATCGCACCAGAGACGGGCCGTCCACTCCATTCCACGGCTTGTTGTCGGCAACGAACTTTGCCACAGCCCCTCCTTGCTCTGGTGTGCCCGGCAGCCCTTCTGGGCGCTGGGCATCTCTACCGCCAGCTGTCTAGGGAGATCTCGGCGTCCCCCGCGAGGTACCGGTGGAGGGCGCTTGACGTGGTGCCCACAAAGTTCTCGGGGATAGCGTCGACGTCGACCCAGCGGACCTGGGAGTGCTTGCGGGGTTCGCGGTTTTCGGGTTCGCCGATCCATTCGTGGGCGGCGAAGACAACCGTGAGGAAGCCATTGGGGGACTCAACGCCCCAGGCGCCGTGGATGATGTGCGCGACCTTGAGGGATTCGGGCTTCACCTTGAGGCCGGTCTCCTCGTAGAGCTCGCGGACTGCCGTCCCAGTGATGGGCTCGCGCGGTTCGCTCTTGCCGACGGGCAGGTCCCACATTCCCTGGGCGAACTTCGCGTTCTCGCTGCGCTGGAGGAGCACGACGCGGTTGGTGGTTTTGTCGTGGACGATGACGGCCGCGACCAGCAGGGTCATCGAGTCGAGCGCCGGCTTGAGGGCTGGGGGGCGGTTGTCGGTCTGCTGGGCCACGGGGTTCCCTTCGTCGGGGCGGTTGTTGGGCATGTTAGGCGAGGGCCTCGCGGGCTCGGCGGGCGAGATCGGCGGCGCCGGGGACGCGGCGGCGCTGGTAGATGGCGAGCGTCGAGCGGATCGAGGTGATCGCCTTGCGGGTGCGGTCGGAGGTCATGCCCTCCATGAGGACGAGGGCCTGGGTCCAGGCGGCGACCGCTTCGTCGGCTCGGGCCTGGGCGGCGAGGCTGTCGCCGAGGTCGGCGTGGGTGAGGGCGTGGACGCGCTTGTACTTCTCCGGGTCCCAGCGGGTGAGCGCGTCGCGGTGCTGCTGTTCCGTGCCGATGTGGTCGGCGAGGTCGGTCAGCGTGCGGGCGGTGTGGCTGGCCACGGTGCCGGCGGCGGGGCCGCTGACGCGGGAGAAGCTGGGCTGGGGACCGTCATCGCGCAGGAGTGCGTCTTCGGCGGCGAGGAGAGCACGAGCGGCCAATGGGTTCTCGCCAACGGCTGCGTAGGCACGGGCGTGCGTGATGTGGAGGAGCGCCTCCGTCTGGCCGTCCACGTGGCCGAGGCCGCGAGTGAGGGCTCCTTTGACGAGGTCCACGCAGTGGTGGGGTTGCTTGAGGCTGAGGGACTGGTGGGCGAGGGCGCGCATCATCCATGCGGCGTGGCCGTGGGGGTCGGCTTCGCAGGCGAGCTGGTAGCCGACCTGGTAGTAGCGCTGGGCAGCGCCTTCTTGTCCAAGGTCGTGGTGCTTCCACCCTGCGAGGTAGGCGAGTTCGGCGACGGCGCCGAAGGCTGCCTGGCGTAAGGCTTCTGTGGGGAAGCGGCCGCGCAGTATTGGGGCTGCCGTGTCGGCGAGGTACGCGGTGACTGTGGTCAGGCCGTGCCCGCCGCCGAGCCGTTCGTCGGCGGCGCTGAAGGCTGCCGTGATCTGTCGTACGACGTCGATGTCGTCGCTGCCGACGAGGGAGCGGGCGGTGCGGGCGCGGAGCATCCGCGAGGTGGCTTCGTGGTCGTGCAGGAGCGGCATGGCCACGCCGGCCGTGGTGAACGCGGCGATGGCGAGGAAGCGGCGGCGCTCGACGTCCGCGCGGCCGAGGTCGGTGACCGCGGTGACGGGGTCGGTGTCCGGTGGCGACTCCGTGTCGGGTGAGTGGAGGCCGAGCTCGGTTCGGGTAACGACGCGTCCCAGCCGCCGGGAGAGGGCTTCGGCGAGGTAGTGGCCTGCCTGGCCGGATGGCGTGCGGGCACCGCCCACCCAGTGGGAGACGGCCGACTTGTTGGTCTGGAGTAGTTCGCCGTTCTCGGCGGCGATGCGGCGTACGTCCTTGGCGAGTGCCTCGTACGTGCACCCGGCGGCGTTGATCGTGTCGCGCAGGCGGGAGTTGGCGCTGGTCGGTGCCGGCACGATCGCCTCCGCTCCGGATCCGTAAACCGTGTATACCGCTTGACCTCGCTCACACCGTACCCACTCTGCGTAGCGGACGGTTCACTTATCGACAGCCGCCCCACTCACGGCATCGCGGGCCGGGCGGCCCCCAAGTTCCGTACGCCCTAACGGGCTCGGGCATTCCTGTGCCCCGGGCCCGGACGATCAGAGACGGAGACACGGTGACCACCATCGACACCGCGACCATCACGGTCGAGCTGCCCGACGCCTTCGACCCGCGCTGGAACCGCCTGCCCGGCATCCAGGTGGACGGCCGGCGCATCATCATCGACCCGGCCGAGTACTTCTTCCGCTTCGAGTCCAGTACCTGGCTCGTCGCCGACTGGGAGTTGGTGAAGGCCCAGCTCCTCGACGTGGACGAGACTGCCGGGAGCGCGGTCGAGCAGCTCGCGCTCGACTTCATCAAGAACCACGGCGAGTCCACCTCCGACGCGGCCCGCGTGCTGGCGACGGCGTACGGGGTGTACTCGTACCTCTTCCGCGAGGAGCACCTGGCCGGCCTCGGCCTCCCGCAGATCACCGCCGGCCACCTGCGCATGCTGCGCGAGGCGGCCACGCTGATGGCGCTCAACAAGGTGGAGCTGGACGGGCACATCTCCAACGTCGGCCCGTGCTGGTTCTTTCCTGCCGCCACATCCGTCGTCTTCGACCTGGACGACGCGACGGGCGGAATGCTGGACGAGGTCTACCACGGCGGCTGGTTCAACGAGCACCGCCGGATCGAGTCCATCAAGGCCCACGCCGCGCTCGGCGGCCGGCTCGTGCACGGCTGCCAGTCCGTGCCAGACCAGTCCGGCGGCGTCGTCGCGCCCTACGGTGCCTCGATGGCCAACTTCCGTGACGACCTGGCCGAGTTCAAGGCGGGCTGGATCGAGCAGGTCTACGCCCACCGCGTGACCGCAGCCGAGTAGCCCGCCCCCAGTACGGCTCCGGGGCGGGCCAGCTCGCGCGCGCCCGCCCCGGAGCCCACAGCCCTCGGAGACCTCCATGGATCAGAACCTGTCCGCCACCCTGCTGGACGACCTGTGCACCCTCGTCGGCAAACCCCTCCCCGAACGTGCCGAGATTCGCGTCTGGGGTATGTCCGGCGTCGAACGAGTCACCTTCCCCGACGGCACCACAGCCGTTTTCAAGTACGCCAAGGAGCCCTTCGATCGCGAGGCCCAGGCCCTGCGGATGGCCCACCAGCGAGGGCTCCCGGTCCCCGCGCTCCACGCCACCGCCATGCAAGACAAGTGGCTCGGGATGCTCATGGACGACCTCGGCACCCCCGTACGGGACGCAGACGACCTCGACGGTGTCGCCGCCGCCGTCATGCTCCACGCCGCCCGCCCGGCAGGCGGTCTGCCCCTCCTCGACGGGGCTGGCCTCGCAGCCCTGCCCGGCCGAGCCCTCGATCACCTCCAGCGGCTACGGAAAGCCGACCGATGGACGGACTGCGACGACATCGAGACCGCACTCGGGGAGTTCTCCGCCGCGGCCGAGGCCCGTGTCCAGGGTGCAACGCTCGACCCGTTCGGCTGGGTCCACTCAGAGTTCCACCCCACGAGCGTCCACATCGGGGAGACCGGGTGGCATTTCCTCGACTTCGCACGCGCCTTCACCGGGCCCGGCCTGATCGACCTCGCCTCGTACCACGGCACCACCGACGTGCCGAGCCCCTTCCGACTGCGGGTGTTCCTGGAGCAGTACGTCAGCTCAGGTGGTCATGAAGACGCCCTCGCCGCCCGGGGCGGCCTGGCCGCCGAGGCATGGGCCCTGGGCTGGCATCGCATGTGGGCCGTGGAGTGGTTCATGGAGCAGGCCATCCGCTGGATCGACGACCCGGCCAAGGACCCCGCGTACATCCCCGTCGTCCGCCGCCACCTCAACGACGTGGTCCAACTCCTGGAGGTCTAGGTGCTCGCCCAGGTCTCCCCCTGGTACGTCCACGCCGCCCAGCGCACAGCCGCTGCCCCCGCGCACGCCCTCACCGCGCCTGCCCGGATGGAGTGGAGCACCCACGCGGGCATCGGTCCCGGCGCCGAGGTCCTGGGCCGGGACCTGTGCGGCAAGCGTGTCCTGGAGCTGGGCTGCGGCCCCGGCCACAACGTGGCCCACCTCGCGAATTACCACCAGGCCCGTGTCACCGGCGTGGACCTGGTCGGTCTCCAGGTGCGCCGGGCCCGCTCCCACTACGGCCACATCGACGGCGCCACATTCGCCGCCGGCCACGCACTGCACCACCTGCAGGCCACCGGCCGGACCTTCGACGCGATCTACTCCGTCTTCGGCGCCGTCGGCCTCGTCGCCCCCGAGCTCCTCCTCGCCGCCATTTCCCGACGCCTGGAACCAGGCGGTGTCCTGGCCTTTTCCGTCCCTCACCCGGCACGGGCCGGAAGACATCCATCCACGGACGACCGTCCGCGCGAGGACTACGTCACCATGCCCGACCGCACCCGACTGCCCCTCGCCCGATGGGAGTTCGATGCCCGCCGCTGGGGCGCTCACCTCTCCCGGACCGGCCTGCGCGTCACCTCGACGGTGGAGCTGCGGCACCCGCGCCGCGACCCGTGGCCCACCACCCTCCTGATCACTGCCCGCAAACGCTGACCGCCGGAGGCACCGATGACCCCGCCCTACCTGCTCCTGGACATCGACGGCGTCCTCATACCGTTCCCGGCCGCCGACGGCAGCACCCCGCCCACCCACGTCCGCCACACCGTCCTGCCCACCGGTCGGCACCCCGACGACCCTGTCCCCATCTGGCTCGACCCGAGTCAGGGCGGCATTGTCACCGACCTCGTGACCAGCGGGCTAGTCACTCCCGTGTGGTGCACGAGCTGGCGCAAGGACGCCGCCACGATCATCGGCCCTCTCCTGGGGCTGCCCGACTTCCCTTACCTCGACCTGCCTCGACCCCAGATCACCACCAGTCACCCCGACGGCTACCTCTGGAAACGAGACCACGTCGACGTCTGGCTGGCAGACGCCCCCGCCGTCTGGATCGACGACGACTTCACCGGCCTCGACCACGCATGGGCGGCGGAGCGCACCGCCCACGGAATGGCGACCCTCCTCGTGCAGCCCGACCCACACGACGGGCTGCAGCCCGAGCATCTGACCGAGGTGAAGACGTGGGTCGCGCAGTTACCCACAGCCCGAGCCGCCTGACGACTGATGTCCTCGCTGCCACGGGCAGCGAGGGCATCAGGGTGCGCTGCGGGGTCTGACTACCTGGGGTGCCTTTGGAGTCGGGACCCAACTCAGGCGGTGCCGACTGCCCTGCCGGACCTACGGATCGGCTTGCCGAGAAGCTTTTCTACCTCCGCGGATGCGGCGTCGAGGAATTCCTGACCGAACAGACAGAGGGACTTTTCCCAGGGGTGCCCAAAACTGCCCATACGGAAGTCTTCCGAGAGGTAGATGTAGTAATCCCCATCGGGGTACGGGCTCAAAGGCCAGGCCAGCTGCCCAGGGCCACCGACGCCCTGCGGTGCGAAGCGATACGACGTGTGCTGCCAGTCGAGCGCGAGCAGCGTTCCGCCCGGGCCAATGCAGGAGGTCAGCCCCTGCTCGACCGCCTCGACCAAGCGGTTCAAACGCTCGTATTCAGGGTCGTCGTCAAGCGCGGCAAGGCTCCAGGTAACCGATGCGACGGGCTCCTTGATGGCTGGCCACTTGAAAGAACTCGTACTCGGCCGGAACCTGAACTCGTCGTAGAAGCGGCCCCAAAAGCGTCGATACTCGGCCTCAAGCAGCTCGACCACGGGACTCTCCATCATGGCCCGATCCTATCGAGTTGCCCGTGTGAGGATCGGAGATGAGTCCTTCACGGAACTTCGGCCCCTCCACTCGGACCATCAAGGAATTCCGCGAGAGGTGGGGGACGGCCTGATAGCCTGCGATCTTCGCCGGTAACCCGGACGGAGTCCCCCGGCAGGTCTTCATGTCTTGCTCTGAGCAGCTCATGACAGCTCTCGATGCCCTGGACCACGCCTTCGCCTCAGAAGGTCCCTTCCTCGTCACAGGGTGCACGTACTGCTACAGCGAGCAAGACTTCGCCGAACTCTCCGGCCCGCTCCACCTCATAGCCGACGACCTGGTTTCCTCGGTTGCCGCAAAGACGCCTGATCATTGGGAAGACTTCCCTCGTCTCTATCGTCACCTCGTCCCGCGCATCATTCGCCTACTCGTCACCGGCCGGCTCCACATCGACGAGGAGCTCATCGCCTCCCGCCTGATCCACGCGGGCTGGGCTACCTGGGACTTGCCCTTGACCGAGGCCCTACGGGACGTCTGGTCCGCTTGGTGGCAGAGCACTCTGCATACCCACCCCAGCCCCGTGCCCGTCAGGGATTCCCTCAGCGTCATCACCGTGGCCACCAACAGCCTGCGTCCATGGCTGAACACATGGACCGCGACCAATACCCCAGCCGCCGACGCGCACTTGGCAGACCTCGTTGACGACGTGATGTTCGAGTTCGAGATCACCGACTTGCGCATGGGCTTCTACGATGAGTACGACGCCACTGCCGAGCTGCTGGGCTGGCTTCTCACCGACGTGCGCGATCGTGTCATCGACACACGTCTCGACGCCCCCTTCCTCCATGAGCACCTTCAGGCAACCGCTCAACGCCCCCGCTGATCTACTTCGCCATCCGGAATCTGAACGGAAAGCCCTCGTCTCCTCACGGGCAGGCGCTCCCCGAGGGAACACTTCCGGTGTTCCCTCGGGGAACGTGTCACACCGGGGGTGTCGGCCTTCACTTGCCGGTCCCTTCGTCGGGATTCTGGCTGGGAGAGACCGGGGTCAGCGGTGTCGACTGCGCTCCTCGGGCCTCATGGCCACCGGTGCGGCCGGAGGGTGTGGCGTGGCGGACATGGAGGACGTACCACTGACGGTGCTTCGCCTACGAGCCGCTTGAGCCCGCCGATTCGGCTGAGCGGTGATGCGCCAGTTGAGGACCTCGGCGGGGCTCTCCGCGCTGTCGAGGTCCCGCCGGGTGCCCACCTCGGCCAGGAGACGTCGGGGGTTGTGGCCGGCAGTCTCAGCCTGGGCGAGAGTTGTGGTCAGGGCGGTCCAAGAGGGATC
The DNA here is from genome assembly GCF_042670885.1 of Streptomyces sp. NPDC057136. Taxonomy (NCBI): domain Bacteria; kingdom Bacillati; phylum Actinomycetota; class Actinomycetes; order Kitasatosporales; family Streptomycetaceae; genus Streptomyces; species Streptomyces sp. NPDC057136. Next base: position 342,639 of record NZ_JBHUUV010000003.1, on the reverse strand, counting down.
GGCGAGGATGCGGTCGGCGTGGTCGGGGAGGGCCGCGCGGAGCTCCAGCTCGAAGCGGCGGGCTGTCTCGGCTCGCGGGGCGCGGCGGGCCAGGTCCGCCAGGACGGGGGCAGCGGCCTGCTGGTAGCCGGCCTGGAGGTGGCGGAAGGCTCCATCGGCCGCTGCGGCCTGCTGCTCGTGGCCTCGCTGCTCGTGCCACTTCGCGGCGGCGCGGGCCAGGTGCACGGTGGCGAAGAGCAGGGCGATGGCGAGTCCGCCCGGTCCGTTGGAGGCGTAGGTGAGTTCCTTGGCGGCTTGGCGTAGGGCGTGGGCTGCTTGGTGGTCCGCGCGGGTGGCGGATCGGCGGGCGCGGTTGAACGCTGTGGCGGCTGCGCGTAGCTCTGCGCGGTGTGGGCCGGGTGTGGCACTGGCGATGTTGTAGAGGGCGTCGCCGAAGGCGGCGAGGTGGGCCTGGGCGGCGGCATCGTCGTCGGAGTCGAGGGCGTTGTGCGCCGTCTGTATCGCGGCGATGGTGTGCTGCCAAGGATCGGCGGAATCTACCGCGAACCGCGGGCGGTCGGCCACCTCCTGGTCTGGGAGACGTTCGCGGAGACGGTTGATCGAGAGGTCGGGTGCGAGCTTCGAGCCGCCGTACCAGACCGGTTCGCCGGCACTGTTCGTGTCGCCGGGGGCGGCGAGGCTGTAGCCGATCACGTCGCCGGTCTCGGGGCCGATGCGGGTTTTGACCTTGATGCCGAGGGACTGCAGCACGGTGAAGTAGTCGGCTTCGGTCCGTACGGCTGCGGCGACCGCGTATGCCTGCTCGCGGAGCCAGCGCCGTGCCGTGACCGTCTGGCCCTGGCGCTCGGCCTTGGCGCGTTCGGCACCGGTGGGGGTACGGGGAGCCGTGAGGTCACCGGACTTCAGGCGGCGCAGGCCGAACTCGGCTTCGATCCTGCGGCACTCCGCTTGTGCCCGACGGCCGTCCTGGTGGGTGCGCGGGCGGCGTCCGTCGGCGCGGACGGTGGTGGCCATGATGTGGATGTGGTCGTCGGCGTGACGGACCGCGATCCATCGGCATGCCTTCTCGTCGCCGTCGGGGGCGATGCCCGTGGCGTGCACGACGCGGCGGGCGACCTCGGCCCACTCGGCGTCGGTGAGGTAGCGGTCGCCGGGCGCGGTGCGGACCGGGCAGTGCCAGACGTGCTGCGGTGGCTTCTTGCCGCCCAGCTCGCGGGTGCGGAGGTCGACATGGTGGTCGAGTCGCCTGGCGAGCTGGGAGTAGGTGGCTGCCGGGCCGCGGCCGGGGTCGGGAGCGCCGGCCATGTCCCATGCGGCGACGATGTGGGGGTTGGTGTGCTCGTCGCGGCGGCCAGGGCCGAAGAGGTAGGCGATCAGTCCGCGGCTGTCGGAGCCAGTGGAGACGTCAGGAACCATGAGTCGTGCCGTTCGCGAGGAGCTGGTCGATGAGGTGGAAGCTGTTCTGTGCTGCTTGCTCGACGTGGTCGAGAACCGTCTCGGCGCGCTCGGGCACGGTTCCGCGGTTGATGGCTGCGGTGATCTGGTTGAGGTTGCCGCCGATGCGGTTCAGGGCGACCGTGTGCGCCTCGACGGCCTCGATCAGGGGGCGGAGAGGATCGTCCTCCGGGCTGCCGACCATCCCCGCCTTGCCCACCGCAACGGCCAGGGCCGCGTCCCCGACGAATCCGGCGAACCTCTGACCGCGCTGCTGAGCGGCGGCGCTGATCACCTGGACCGCGGTGCGCGTGAAGCGGATGGTCTTCTCCTGGTCGCGCTTCTCCACGGTGCGCTTGCGGTTCATCTGCGCGGGCAGGGCGGGGGCGTCGAGATCCCGCCAGGAGGGCTGCTCGACGAGCGGTGGGGCATCGGCCGGCGTACTGCGAGGAGCGGAGTCGGCTGCGGGCTGGCAAGAGTCCTCAGCCACCCCCTCCTCCGGCTCGGGCGCCCCCTGGCGCTCGGCCTTGACCTCCGCCACCCCTGGGGCGGGGGCAAGCGCGGACGAAGCCTCGTTAGAGGCTCGTTCGCTCCAGCTTGCTGCTGGTCGTCGGATGAGCCTGAAGAGCTTCCTGCGGCGGCGGGAGGTGGTGTCGTCGGAGTTCGATTCGGGCATGGTGGTGCTCCGTCAGTCGTGTGGGGTGGGGCTTCGTCGCATCCGTCGCATCCGTCGCGTGGCTGGTCAGCACAGGTACGGAGAGGGCCGCAGGTACGGATCGATCCGTAACGCCGAGGAGATCCGTCCCCGCGCTGACCTGCGCAGGGACGGATGCGACGAATTGATGCGGACCTGGAGTCAGCGAGTGGGCCTGGGGCCTGCGGGCCCTCCCGGCGGGCTGGTGGGCAGCGTCCCGGACGGAGGGGCGGGCGGCCTGCCCCGGGTCGGACGTGCCGGGACCTCGGCTGTGGGTACCGATGGAGCGGGGTCAGGGCAGTAGCGAGCCCAGGCGTCCACGAACTGATTGCGGGCGTACGCCTTGGCCTGCCTGCCGTTCTCGAACCGGTAGTTGGCCGGGCTGATGCCGAAGTCGCGCAGCAGGTTGGCCAGGTGGTAGGCGTTCATCCCCTTCGTGCCGTACTCCGCCCACGGAGCCTCGGCGTCCTGGATGAGGACGGCGAGCAGGTCCTGGCTGCGCAGTGCCTCCTTGCCGCTCTCCTGGTCGAAGACGCGGCGGATGTCACGCAGCAGCCGCGTCTTCAGCGTCGTCTGCTCGTCCTGGGCCACCTCGTTGCGCGTCATCGCCAGACAGGCGGCACGTGCCCGCGCGGGCCAGTGCCCGCCGACGAGATCGGCGACGATGACCAGCGGCTCCCATGTGTCGGCGGCGCGGTCCTCGACGGGCATCTTCGGCACCGCGCCCGCGACAGTGCCGCGCAACGGGACCAGCCAGTCGGCCAGCCGGTCGCGCAGCGCGTGCAGTTCCGGTACGGAGTACCGCGATCGGAACGGGGTGATCCGCTCGCCCGGCTTGCGCTTCTGCATGCGGATGACGATCGCCCGGTCCATGATCGTGTCCGGCAGGTCACCGATACCGGCCAGCGCCGCCATCGCGAAGGTGGGGAACGCGGTCGGCTTGTGCTCCGGCCCGGAGATCCGCCAGGCCGGCCGGTTGCGCTGGTGCCCGGCGTTCAGCAGGCCGCGCAGGTCCTCCTTGTCGCCCGCCTTGGGGCCGAAGATGGTGTCGGCCTCGTCCACCAGCAGCGTCGGCGGGTTCTTGCCGATGACGCGGAAGACGACCGCCGGGGAGGTGTTCACCGTCATCATCGGCTGGTGGACGGTCTCGTAGAGGACGTCCAGGAGGCGGGACTTGCCGCACCCCTTGGTCGGCCCGACCACCGCCAGCCGTGGCGCGTGCTGGAGGCCGGGCTGGATGTGGGAGGCCGCGACCCAGAGGGCGACGGCGGTCAGGGCCTCGTCGCTCGGCAGCATCACGTACCGCCCGATCGCCGTGCGGAGGTCGTCCAGCATCGCGCTGCCTTCGCCTGCTGCCCTGCCGCCGTCTTGGGATTCTGGTCCGCCTGGAGCGGGATCGCCTGCGCTGTACGACGCTGTTGTCGGGGCACTGGCCTCGGCGGGCGGGCCTCCGATGGCGGGGCGTGTCTGCCGGTCGCAGGGCAGACCCTGTCCTGGAACCGCGATCGGTGGCCAGACAACGCTGGATGCCTTCGAGGGGGCGGGGGACGTAGGGTCCTTCATAGATGTTCCTCTCGGGTGGGGGCGAGACGGGCAAGGTCTCGCCCCCGACCAGTTCGTTCAGGGATGGGCGACGTGCGGCGGAATCTCCGGCCCTCGGCGTAGGCGCGCCGAGGGCCTTTGCTGTGTCCGGGCGGGGCGGCGGTTCATGAGGCCAGGTCCCAGTCGTCTCCGCCGTCGATCAGCGCGTTCTCGTAGCGCAGTAGTTCGGCCTCGGGGTAGAGCACCCGCTTGCCGACCTTGATGCCGCGCGGTCCCTTCCTGAGCTGGCGCCAGTAACGGACGGTGCTCTCGGCGGTGCGGTAGCGCTCGGCGACCTCGGCGGTGGTCAGGTATCGCATGCGTTCCCATTCGGCTAAGTAGCGATTCGATATGCATAATCAGTACCTCATGATCGGCGGTTAGCCAAACAGGGAAGCTCGTGTTTCAATTTGGATAGCGACGGTCGCGATGGAGGTTCGATGGCAAGCGAGAAGGCCGAGGGTGGCGAAGTGCCGCTGCTCTACAGCGAAGGCAACGTGGCGGGCCGCGTGGCCCTGGAGCGCGAGGTCAGAGGATGGAGCACGACCGAGCTGGCCGAGCGGGTGACCAGAGCCGGCGTAAAGATGAACCAGACGGCCGTGTGGCGCATCGAGAACGGTTCACCCCGCCGCCGGATCAATCTCGATGAGGCGCTCGCCTTCTCCCGCGTCTTCGAGCTCCCCCTCGAAGAGCTGATGTCGCCGCCCCTCGAAGGGCTCGACGTCGACAGTCGACGGCTCGTCCAGGAAGCCGTCGAAGCGTTCTACGAAACCCGTGACGCCCGCGATCGTCTGCACCGTGCCGTGGTCGCCGTCGCCGGCCACATCAAGGCTCACCCGGACAGCTCGCGGGCGATCCACGAGCAATGCCTCCGCCTCATGGGGGACGAGCGAGACGCCCGCGTCCTCAGCGGCGACATCGAGGACGGGGGCCACTACTGACAACCAGCACAGAGGAGAAGCCACTTGGCGAACGTACAGAAGCGCCCCAACGGCAAATGGCGCGCCCGCTACCGTGATCTCGACGGCAAGGAGCACGCTCGCCACTTCGAGCGGAAGCTCGACGCCCAGCGCTGGCTCGACGAGGTCACGGCCAGCATGGTCACCGGCCAGTACGTCGACCCCCGCGCCGGCCGCGTCACCTTCGAGAAGTACGCCGAGAGGTGGCAGGGCTCGCTCATCGCGAGCGAGGCGGGTGAGCGCATCACGGACAACGCGCTCCGGCTCCACCTCGTACCCGCGCTCGGCGCCCGCTCACTGGCGGCGATACGCCGTAACGACATACAGGTGCTCTTCAAGCACCTGTCCGACCAGCTCGGCCCCGGCAGCGTGCGGAACGTCTACGACGTCCTCGTGCGCGTCATGACGGCGGCCGTGGACGACAAGGTCATCGCCTCCAGTCCGTGCCGCCGGATCACCCTTCCGGTCATGCCGGACGAGGAGGTCACCCCGCCCACCGTCGCCCAGGTCGAGGCCATGGCGCGCGTGATGCCGCCGTACATCCGCGCGGCCGTCGTCACGCTCGCCGGATCAGGTCTGCGGATAGGGGAGTTGCTCGGCCTCAAGGTGTCGGACGTCGACTTCAAGGCCGGCAGCATTCGCGTGGAGCGGCAGCGGCTCCAGTCGGGGAAGGTCGGTCCGCCGAAGACCGCGAAGTCCCGGCGGACGGTTCCGGTCGGGGAGGTCGTCACCGACGCGCTCCTCGGGCACCTCGCCGCGCGCCCCTCCACGGAGTGGCTGTTCACGATGGAGGAGGGGAAGCCGCTCAACTACCGCCGCTGGAAGACCGAGTGGAACTGCGCCCGCAGGGCGCTCCAGGCGGAGGAGAACGAGGCGGCCGCGCACGAGGGCCGTAAACCCGTCGAACTGCCGCACATGGTGACCCACGACCTGCGGCACTTCTACGCCTCCGCGCTCATCGCAGGCGGGGCAAGCGTCAAGCAGGTCCAGATGGTCCTCGGCCACGCGTCCGCAGTCATCACACTGCGGATCTACGCGCACCTGTGGCCGGGCGAAGAAGACCGCACCCGGTCCGTGATGGACGCCGTTCTCGGCGGCCTGCGGACCGGGTGCGGACCGGTAGGGAGCCCGACCAGCGAAACCGCAGGTCAGACGGCCTAACCAGAGATCAAGCCTTCTTGGTCTCCCAGAAAATGGTGTCGATCTGGGCAATCAGGTCCAGAGCCTTCTGGCCCGTCGCCGGGTCGTTCGACGCCTTGGCCGCGGAGAGCGCCTTCAGGGTGTCGTTGACCAGCTGGTGCAGCTCCGGGTACTTCTCGAAGTGCGGGGGCTTGAAGTAGTCGCTCCAGAGCACCGAGACGTGGTGCTTCGCGAGCTCGGCGCGCTGTTCCTTGATCAGAACAGAGCGCGTGCGGAAGTCCGCGTCCTCGTTGGCCTGGTACTTCTCCTGGACGGCCTTGACGGACTCCGCCTCGATGCGGGCCTGGGCCGGGTCGTACACACCGCAGGGCAGGTCGCAGTGTGCGCTGACCTTCACCTTGGGGGCAAACAGGCGGGAAAGCATGGAGCTGTCCTTCCTCGTGATCGTCTTCTCAGGTGGGACATTACTCCGTGAGACCCGGCTTTTTGCGGGTGCCCCCATGGGCTTAGGCCAAAAGTCCAGGGTGAGGATGGGACCAGTGGCCGAATGTACGGAGCGCCGTGGGTGGCGTGTACTGGAGGACGGACCGGGAGGTGCCAGGGAGATGCCGGGGCTGACACAGGGGCCGGGGCGAGGGCGGGCGGTGCGGGTGCGGTTTCAGGTGGTGGAGGTGACGGGGCCTTCGATGGTGCCCACGCTCTATCACGGGGACTGGCTGCTCGTGCAGTTCGGGGCGCCGGTGCGCCCGGGGGACGTGGTGATTCTGCGGCATCCCTTCCAGCAGGATCTGCTGGTCGTGAAGCGTGCCGCCGAGCGCCGCGGGGGCGGCTGGTGGGTGCTCGGTGACAACACGTTCGCGGGCGGGGACAGTACGGACTACGGGACGGTGCCCGAGGAGCTGGTGCTGGCCCGGGTGCGGGCCCGTTACCGGCCGCTGAAGAAGGATCAGAGGTCGGTGTTCGGCGTGCTGGGCTGGGCGGCGTCCGCGCTGAGGCCCGTCTCCGCCGACCGTTCGGTCTCCAGGCGCTTGCGGGCCCGGTAGGCAGCCACGTTGGCCCGGGTAGCGCAGCGGTCCGAGCAGTAGCGCCGTGAGCGGTTGGTCGAGGTGTCCAGATAGGCGTTGCGGCACGGTGCGGCCTCGCACAGACCGAGCCGGTCCACCCCGTGCGAGGTGAGGTGGAAGGCCAGGCCCATCACCGCGATCGCGGCGTAACCGGCCGTCGCGTTCGACGGGTGGTCGGCCAGGTGCATGTGCCAGTCCGGCTTGCCGTCCTCGTCCCGGGTGTCGTGGCCGGAGATCTGCGGGCTCACCGGGAATTCCAGCAGCAGTGAGTTGAGCAGGTCGACCGCGAGCGTCTCGTCGCCGCCGTCGGCCGCCTCGAAGACCGCGCGCAGCCTCGCCCGTACCGACCGGAACCGGGTCACGTCCGCGTCGGTGGCCCGCCGCGCGGCCTGCGCATTGGCGCCGAACAGCTCACGGACGGCGTCGACCGAGGTGAGGGCGTCCTTGTTGCGGGCCGGCTCCTCGGTGTTGACCAGGCGCACGGCGTAGTCCGAGTAATAGGCCAGTTCCACTTGTAGTCCTTACGGCGTCGGTCTAAGGTCGATGCGTATCGACCAGTGTAATGGGTGGTCGGGGCAATTGGGCATTACGTGGAGGTTGGGATGACGGAAACAGTGACGGGTGCCGACTGGCCGGCATGGCAGGCCAGCTGGGACCGGCAGCAGGAGTGGTACATGCCGGACCGCGAGGAGCGGTTCCGGGTGATGCTGGACATGGTCGAGGCCGTGGTGGGGCCCGAACCGCGCGTACTCGACCTGGCGTGCGGTACGGGAAGTATTACGGACCGGCTCCTCAAGCGGTTCCCGAAGGCGACCAGTACGGGCGTCGACCTCGACCCCGCGCTGCTCGCGATCGCCCGGGGCACCTTCGAGGGCGACGACCGGGTCACCTTCGTCACCGCCGACCTGAAGGACCCCTCCTGGACGGAGCGGCTGCCCTTCGATTCGTACGATGCCGTCCTGACCGCCACCGCGCTGCACTGGCTGCACAGCGAGCCGCTGGCCGCACTGTACGGGCGCATCGGCCAACTCGTGCGGGACGGCGGTCTGTTCATGAACGCCGACCGGATGATCGACGCCGAGACCCCGCGTATCAACGCGGCCGAGCGCGCCCACCGGCACGCCGGGATGGACCGCGCCAAGGCGGCGGGCGTCCTCGACTGGGCCGACTGGTGGGCCCTCGCCGCCAAGGACCCGGTGCTCGCCGCACCGACCGCAGAGCGGTTCGAGATCTACGGTGAGCACGCCGACGGCGACATGCCGTCCGTGCAGTGGCACGCCCGTACCCTGCGCGAAGCCGGATTCGCGGAGGCCCGCGCGGTCTGGGCCTCGCCCTCGGACAGCCTGGTGCTCGCCGTCAAGTAGGGGCGGAAGGAGGGGGTGGTGCGGGCCGAGGGCCGTGCCGCCCCCTTTTTTTGTGTGCGGTCCGCTGCAACCCGCCGTGCACTCCGGCGCACTGGAAGGGTGAGACGGTCCGCACCCGCGGACCCGGAGAGGGGCGGGGATGCGGATCGACGACGATGCCGCGCTGCACGCCTACGTCGAGGGCAGACGCACGGCGCTGTTCCGCAGCGCCTATCTGCTGTGCGGCGACCGGCACGAGGCCGAGGACCTGGTGCAGACGACGCTGGTCAAGGTCGTGCTCGGCGGGCGGCGCCACGGGCGGCTCGACAACATCGAGGCGTACGCACGCAAGACCCTGGTCAACACCTTCATCGCCTCCCGGCGCCGCTTCTGGCGGCGCGAGCGGGCGTACGGCGAACTGCCCGAGACGGCGCACACCGCGTCCGACACGGACACCGGGCTGATGGTCCGGGCGGCGCTCGCCACGCTCACGGCCAGACAGCGCGCCGTGCTGGTACTGCGCTACTGGGAGGACCTGAGCGTCGAGGCCACGGCCGCGCTGCTCGGGATGCGGGAGAACACAGTCAAGAGCCACACGGCTCGGGGGTTGGCGGCGCTGCGCGCCGAGATGGTGGAGGAGCCGGTATGAACGACGTGCAGGAGCTGCTGGGGCGGGTCGCGGACGAGGCGGGGCGGTCCACCCTCACCACCGATGCGGTCTACGCGAAGGCCGCCCGGGTGCGGTGGCGGCGGCGTGCCACTGTGTCGGCCGCTGCGCTCGCCGTCGTCGCGGCCGGAGCGGTCGCGGTGCCGCAGCTGGGGCCGGAGGCGAAGCACTCTTCGGTCGCGGCGTCCGGGGAGCCTGTCGGCAAGAGCGGAGCGGCGGAGCGGCTGGGCGGCAAGAGCGCCAAGGCCGCGCGGCTGGCCGAGTTGCTGCCCGTCGATGCGGGGGACATCGAGCAGGTATCGCTGGCCGTCCTGCTCAAGCAGGCGACACCCCAGCAGGCCAAGGAGAAGTACATCGGGCCGCTGGACGGCCAGTACTCGGTCCGCACGGACGGAGGCGTCGGCTACCTGGTCCTCGCCAACATGACTCGTGAGGGGATCGCCAAGAAGCTCGGCGGAGCTCACATGCCGAAGGACCTGTGCGCGGGGCAGCCCAGCCAGACGCCGCACCGTACCGACTGCGAGCGCGAGGTCCTGCCTGACGGGCGGGTACTCACGACCTGGAGCAGGCAGTGGGACAATCGAGACGGCGGCACTCCGCAGTGGGGGGCGGAGATTATCGGCGAACTCACCCTGCAGGACGGCGGGCTACTGACCGTGAGGGACAGCACCGGTTTCGACGGCGAGCACGCGCAGGGGCCCCTGCTCAAGACCCCGCCGCTCACCAGTGAGCAGCTGCGCACGCTGCTACTGAGCCCGGAGCTGCTGCCGAAGAAGTAGGGGGTACGGGGAAGGGGCGGTACGGACGTCGAGTCCGTACCGCCCCTTCCGTGTACCGCTTTGTCGCTAAAGCACCTTGGACAGGAACGACTTCGTCCGGTCGTGCTGCGGGTTCGTCAGTACGTCGCGCGGGTGGCCGGACTCGACCACCACACCGTCGTCCATGAAGACCAGCGCATCGCCCACCTCGCGGGCGAAGCCCATCTCGTGGGTGACGACGATCATCGTCATGCCGTCCTCGGCCAGACCGCGCATGACGTCCAGGACGTCACCGACCAGCTCCGGGTCGAGCGCGGACGTCGGCTCGTCGAAGAGCATCAGCTTCGGCTCCATGGCCAGCGCACGGGCGATGGCCACCCGCTGCTGCTGTCCGCCGGAGAGCTGCGACGGGTAGCTCTTCGCCTTGTCGGAGAGACCGACCCGGTCCAGCAGGCTGATGGCCCGCGCGCGGGCCACGGACCTGGACTCGCCCTTGACCTGGACCGGTGCCTCCATGACGTTCTCAAGGGCCGTCATGTGCGGGAACAGGTTGAAGCGCTGGAAGACCATGCCGATGTCCCGGCGCTTCACAGCGACTTCGCTGTCCTTGAGCTCGTAGAGCTTGTCGCCCTTCTGGCGGTAGCCGACGAGCTCGCCGTCGACGTACAGCCGGCCTGCGCTGACCTTCTCCAGGTGGTTGATGCACCGGAGGAAGGTCGACTTGCCGGATCCCGAGGGGCCGATGAGGCAGAAGACCTCACCCTGGGCCACCTCCAGGTCGATGCCTTTGAGGATGTGCGCGGCGCCGAAGGACTTGTGTACGCCCTCGGCCTTCACCATGGCGGTCATGCCATGCCTCCCTTCGGGCGGCCCAGCGACAGCACGTTGGCCCGGATCTTCTGCATTGGTGTCGGCGGCAGGGTCCGGCTCGAACCCCGTGCGTAGTACCGCTCCAGGTAGTACTGGCCGACGCTGAGCACCGAGGTCATGACCAAGTACCAGGCCGCGGCCAGGAAGTACATCTCGACCGGGGCGCCGGACGCCTGCCCGATGTCCTGGGCGTACCGGAACAGTTCGTTGAACTGCACGGCGGCGACCAGGGACGTCGTCTTGAGCATGTTGATGACTTCGTTGCCCGTCGGCGGCACGATCACGCGCATCGCCTGCGGGACCACGATGCGGCGCAGCGTCTTGCTGTGGCTCATGCCCAGCGCTTGCGACGCCTCCGTCTGGCCCTCGTCGACCGAGAGCAGACCCGCACGGCAGATCTCGGCCATGTACGCGGCCTCGTTGAGACCCAGGCCGAGCAGCGCGGTCAGCAGCGGCGTCATGAAGGACGACCACTCGTCCTTGTAGATGGGCCCGAGGTTGATGTACTCGAAGACCAGACCCAGGTTGAACCAGACGAAGAGCTGGACCAGGACCGGGGTGCCGCGGAAGAACCAGATGTAGAACCAGGAGATGGACGAGGTCACCGGGTTCTTCGACAGGCGCATGACGGCGAGCAGGATGCCGCCGACCACACCGATCACCATCGACAGGGCGGTCAGCAGCAGAGTCTGCCCGACACCCTTGAGGATGCGGTCGTCGAAGAAGTAGTCCGGGATGGCATCCCAGTTGATCTGGCCCTGGGAGAACGCGTAGACGACCGCGGCGAATGCTGCGATCGCGATCACCGCGGAGGCGTAGCGCCCGTAGTGGCGGACCGGGATGGCCTTGATGGCCTCCGGTCCGGCCGCCGGGGTGGGGGGCTTGGGCGGCTCGTCGGCCGGACCCGTCTTCTTGATGTCAGTCACAGATGAGCCTTTCAGCGCCGGTCCGGATCAGGAGCCGCCGTTGATCTTGGCCTCGGTGACCGCGCCGGCCTCGACACCCCACTTGGTGATGATCTTCTCGTACTCGCCGTTCTTGATGATCGCGTCCAGGGCCGCCTGGACGGCCTTGGTGAGCTCGTCGTTGCCCTTGGCGACGGCGATGCCGTACGGGGCCGCCTCGATCTGGTCGCCGACGATCTCGAAGTCCTTGCCGCCGCCCGAGGTCTTCACCGCGTACGCGGCGACCGGGAAGTCGGAGGAAACGGCGTCGGCGCCGCCGCTGCGGAGCCGGGTCTGGGCCTCCAGGTCGGTGTCGAACGCCTCGATGGCGATCTTCTTGCCGCCGGCGCACTTCCCGGACTCCGCCTTGGCGAGGTCGTGCGAGACGGTGCCGCGCTGGACGGCGATCTTCTTGCCGCAGAGGTCGGCCCAGGTGCTGATGCCCTGGGTATCGCCCTTCTTGGTGTAGATCGAGACACCGGCGGTGAAGTAATCGACGAAGTCGACGCCCTCGCCGACCTTCTTGCCGGTCTCCGAGTCGACCCCGGTCTGGCGGTCCTTGGTGTCGGTCATCGCGGACATCGCAAGGTCGTAACGCTTCGAACGCAGACCCGTGATCAGCGTGTCGAACGTGCCGTTCTCGAACGTGAACTTCACGCCGAGCTGCTTGCCGAGTGCGGCGCCGAGGTCGGGGTCGATGCCCACGACATTGCCGGACTTGTCCTTGAATTCGACCGGCGGGTACGCGATGTCCGAACCGACCTTGATCTCGCCCTTGTCCTTGATGTCCTGCGGGACGAGGTCGGCGAGCGGGGCGCTCTTGGTGGTGGACGTCTCGGTGCTCCCGGTGCCGCTGTCGGTCTGGTCGCCGCACGCGGTCAGCAGCATGGTGCCGGCGACCGCGATGGCGCCGACCGCTGCAATCCGGGACTTTGCGGTCGTACGACGAGTGGTGCTTGCGGTCATGGTGGGGATCCTCCGGCGTGGTGAGGGTGAGCTGCCAGTTGGGGTGCGAACGCCCTATCGGGGGTCGCGACCCTGTGTGATTCAGGCATCTTGCCATTCGGACTAGCCCATTCAGGGCGCCGGGCATGTCAAAATCGGATAACGGGTCACCCCCGTACCCCAACGGGCCGGTACATCAAGGCCGGACCTTCTGTTGGAATTCCGTCTTTTGGCCGGAGAATCTCCGGCGTGTCTCGACTGCTGGACGACGTTTGTGTCGCTGAGTGGACTTGTCCCGATATTCGACTATGAGTCATGTCACCGCGTCGATACCGACTCGTCCGAGGTGCGCTTCATCCGGTAAGAAAGACGTTTACACCCCTCATCCGGGGCTCAGGGCGCGTGTGCGGCGCGCCCGCGCGTATGTACCTCCCCTGGCGGAGCGGGCCACCCGTTCGGTGCCAGGCACGTACGCGGTCCCCGCCCACCCCTCCTCAACCAGGAGTGGCCACCCTCAAACGATGAAGACTTAAGGGGTCAATACCATGGCAGCGGAGATCGTCAATCCTCGCAGCGACAGCAAGACGCACGGTGCGGCCAGTGCGGACAGTGACATCAGCGGTACGGGCAGCCTGACCGGCACTCCGGACGAGCCCTTCGATCCGGTGTTCGCCCTGCACCGCGGCGGCAAGATGGCCATCCAGGCCACCGTCCCCATGCGTGACAAGGACGACCTGTCCCTGGCGTACACGCCCGGCGTGGCCAAGGTGTGCAGCGCCATCGCCGAGAATCCCGAGCTCGTCAACGACTACACCTGGAAGTCACAGGTCGTGGCGGTCGTGACGGACGGCACCGCGGTCCTCGGCCTCGGGGACATCGGCCCGGAGGCGTCCCTCCCCGTGATGGAGGGCAAGGCGATCCTGTTCAAGCAGTTCGGCGGCGTCGACGCGGTCCCGATCGCGCTCGCCACGACGGACGCGGACGAGATCGTGGAGACCGTGGTGCGGCTCGCGCCGTCCTTCGGCGGGGTCAACCTGGAGGACATCTCCGCCCCCCGCTGCTTCGAGATCGAGCGCAAGCTCCAGGAACGCCTGGACATTCCGGTCTTCCACGACGACCAGCACGGCACCGCCGTCGTGACGCTCGCGGCCCTGCGTAACGCCGCGAAGCTCTCCGGCCGGACCCTGGGTGATCTGCGCGGCGTCATCTCCGGCGCCGGCGCGGCCGGAGTGGCCATCGCCAAGTTCCTGCTGGAGGCGGGCATCGGCGACATCGCCGTCGCCGACCGCAAGGGCATTGTCAGCCGGGACCGCGAGGACCTGACGGACGTGAAGCGCGAGCTCGCCGAGATCACCAACAAGGCGGGCATCTCCGGTCCGCTGGAGACGGCGCTGGCCGGCGCCGACGTCTTCATCGGCGTCTCCGGCGGTACGGTGCCCGAGCCGGCCGTCGCCTCGATGGCCCCCGGTGCGTACGTCTTCGCGATGGCCAACCCGACGCCCGAGGTCCACCCCGACATCGCGCACAAGTACGCGGCCGTCGTGGCGACCGGGCGTTCGGACTACCCCAACCAGATCAACAACGTGCTGGCCTTCCCCGGCATCTTCGCGGGCGCGCTCCAGGTCCGGGCCTCCCGGATCACCGAGGGTATGAAGATCGCCGCGGCGAACGCGCTGGCGGATGTCGTGGGTGACGAGCTTGCGGCGGACTACGTGATTCCGTCGCCGTTCGACGAGCGGGTTGCGCCTGCTGTGACCGCGGCGGTTGCTGCGGCTGCTCGGGCCGAGGGTGTGGCGCGGCGCTGAGGTAGTGCGGGTGGGTGGGGCGGGGTGGTGCGGTTCGCCTGCGGCGGGCCTGCTCCCCGCCCCGCCCCTTCCCATAACCGGGGGCTCTGCCCCCGGACCCCCGCTCCTCAAACGCCGGAGGGGCTGGGGGTGCCGGAGGGGCTGGGTGGGAGTTCGAGTTTGGTGTGTGTCACACCCCCGGCCGGTTACGCAGCCGCCCGCCCCCGCCCTATCGTCAGGGCCATGTTCGCCGCCTACGCCGCACGTATCGACCGCGACCAGCCCCTCAACGGACTTGAGCTGGGTGAACGCCCCGCGCCCGAGGCGCGTCCCGGCTGGACCACCGTCAATGTCAGGGCTGCCTCCCTCAACCACCACGACCTCTGGTCCCTGCGGGGCGTCGGCCTCGCCGAGGACAAGCTGCCGATGATCCTCGGCTGCGACGCCGCCGGGACCGACCAGGACGGCAACGAGGTCGTCCTGCACTCCGTCATCGGTCAGACGGGGCACGGAGTCGGTGCGAACGAGCCGCGCTCCATCCTCACCGAGCGGTACCAGGGCACCTTCGCCGAGCAGGTCACCGTCCCGTCCTGGAATGTGCTGGCGAAGCCCAGGGAGCTCTCCTTCGAGGAGGCCGCCTGTCTGCCGACCGCCTGGCTCACCGCGTACCGGATGCTCTTCACCAACGCCGGGGTGCGTCCGGGTGACTCCGTGCTCGTCCAGGGCGCGGGCGGTGGCGTCGCCACCGCGGCGATCGTCCTCGGCAAGGCGGCCGGGCTGCGGGTCTACGCCACCAGCCGTGACGAGGCCAAGCGCAAGCGGGCCGTCGAACTCGGGGCCGTCGAGGCGTTCGAGTCCGGTGCCCGTCTCCCGCAGCGCGTCGACGCCGTCATCGAGACGGTGGGCGCCGCCACGTGGTCGCACTCGGTGAAGTCCCTTCGGCCCGGCGGGACTCTGGTCATCTCCGGCGCCACCAGCGGTGACCGGCCCTCGCATGCCGAACTGACCCGGATCTTCTTCCTGGAGCTGAAGGTCGTCGGCTCGACGATGGGCTCGAAGGAGGAGCTGGAGAGTCTGCTGTCGTTCTGCGCGGCCACCGGTGTGCGGCCCGTGATCGACGAGGTGCTGCCCCTCGACCGGGCCCGCGAGGGGTTCGAACGGCTCGCCTCCGGCGACCAGTTCGGGAAGATCGTGCTGACCTCCTCCTGATCTCTTCCCGACGCCTGCTTCTGTCAATGATGGTTGACACTCCCGGATTGTCAACGTAAGTTGACATCATGACCGAAGCAACGGATCTCGCCGCGCGTGCCGGTGACCGTGACCCGCGTGTCGGGCTGCGGGCTGTCGCCGCGCTGCGGCGGCTGCTTGAGCAGCTGGAAGCCGTACAGGTGAGAAGTGCCCGCGTGCAGGGCTGGTCGTGGCAGGAGATCGCGGCCGAGCTGGGCGTGAGCCGGCAGGCCGTCCACAAGAAGCACGGGAGGCTTTGATGTTCGAGCGATTCACCCGAGGTGCCCGAGCCACCGTGACAGGCGCCGTGACGCATGCCGAGCGTGTCGGGGCCGATACGGTCACCGAGGAGCATCTTCTGCTCGCGCTGCTGGACCAGGAAGGCAGCCGGGCGTCGTTCGCCGCCGCGGCGCTGGGTCTCACCGACCGCCGCGCCTCGGTGGAGGCGGCGCTCGCCGACGCCCGTCGGCGTGGTGGTCTGACCAAGGCCGATACGGATGCGCTCGCCGGTATCGGGATCGATGTCGGGGAGATCGTGGCCCGGGTCGAGGGGGCGCACGGCGAAGGTGCCCTGGCAGGTGACCGGAAGAGCCGGCGGTGGTGGTCGGGACACCGCCCCTTCACGTCCGGCGCGAAGGGCGTCCTGGAGAACTCCCTCCGGGTAGCGCTCGGTCGCGGCGACCGTTTCATCGGCGAGGAGCACCTTCTGCTGGCGCTCACGGCCCGGCCCGGCGTGGTCGCGGACGTACTCGCGGAACACGGAGCGACGTACGCGACCGTGGAACGGGCGTTGCACGGGGCCGGGGGAGAGGGGCACGCCAAGGCGGGCTGACGCCCTCCCCGTTCCGTCCTCAATCCCCCCAGACTTCGTCCGGGGGACCCCCTGCGGGCTTGATTTTCGTCAGTTGTCCGTGGCCCCATCGGCGGGCTTGCGCAGCAGGGTGCCGATGCGGGTCGCGGCCGTCGACAGATGGCGCCGGGCTTCCGTCAGCTGGTCCTCCGTGACGCCCCGGTCCCTGGCCGCGTCGCGGATCTCGTCGCGGAAGCGGTCCAGCAGCCGGTCCAGGTCGCGGGCCGGGTCGCCCGAGCCCGTGGTGTCCTTGCCCCACTCCGGGTCGGCGTCGGTTTCGGCGGGGTCCGGCTTGGTGGAGGCCGGCGCGGTGGAGGGTGGCCAGGTGCCGGCTCTGGCGAAGCTGCCCAGCTGGCCGGTGATCTCCGCCAGCCCCTCCCGTACGCCCGTGGGCCAGTCGCCCCGTGCGAAGTGCTCCTGCACCTGGCGTGCGGCGTTCTGCATCTGCTCGCTCGCCTTCTCGTGGGCCTCCTTGGCCTGGCGGCGGGCCTGTTGGGCGTCCTCGCGGGCGCGCCGCGACTCGTCCTTCGCCCGGCGGGCCTGCTCCTTCCACTCCTGCTTCGCCTTGCGCAGCTCTTCCTTCGCCAGCCGCCACGCCTCGCTGCTGCCGAGGTCGCCGGGGTCGCCGAGTCCGGCGGGGCCGGACTCCCGGCCGCTCTTGCCGCCGGTGGTGTGCCGCGACTCGGAGGCCGCCGCCCGCATATCGCTGCGCAGCTTGCCCGCCGCCCCGCGCACGTCGTCGCGGATCTCCGCCGCCAGCTCGGCGACCGACTCGCGGATCTCCAGCTCCAGATCGGCCAACTCGCCGCTGCGGCCCGCCAGTTCGGCGCGCCCGGCGTCGGTGATCGAGTAGACCTTGCGGCCGCCCTCCGTGGCATGGGTGACCAGACCCTCGGTCTCCAGTTTGGCGAGGCGCGGATAGACGGTGCCCGCCGAGGGGGCGTACAGGCCCTGGAAGCGTTCCTCCAGCAGCCTGATCACCTCGTAGCCGTGGCGGGGTGCCTCGTCCAGCAGCTTCAGCAGGTAGAGACGCAGGCGGCCGTGGGCGAATACGGGAGCCATGTCAGAGCACCTTTCCGGTCGGCTCGGTGTCGTACGGGCCGTCCTCGGCCGGTGGGCGGCGCAGGAGGGCGATCGAGCCGGAGACGGTCGTCGCGCGCAGCGTTCCCGTGCCCGCGCCCAGCGTTCCGGTGATCTTCTTCGAGCCCCACATGCCGCTGACCCGCAGATCCTCGAAGGCGTTGGAGACGGCGCCGCTCGCGGTGTTCGCCTCGACCTTCGCGTCGGCGGGGTGCGGCAGCCGGATGGCGATCTCGCCGGAGACCGTGGTCAGCCGGATGTCGGTGGGCTTTCCGGACGGGTCGACATCCAGCACCATGTCCCCGCTGACCGATTCGGCGCGTACGGAACTTCCGGCGCCGTCGACGACAGTCAGATCGCCGGATATCGACTGGAAGTGGAGATCGCCGGTGACGGCCTGGGCCTCCAGGCTGCCGGAGACCGTCTCCCCGTGGACCGCGCCGGAGAGGCCGACGAGGGTGGTGTCGCCGGTGACGCCGCGCACCTCCGTACGCCCCCGGATGCCGGAGACGACCGCTCCGGCGCCGACGACGCCGACCTCGACGGACGAGCCGGCCGGTACGGCGAGCGAGACGACCGCGCGGCGCCCGCGGTTCTTCGGGTCGAGCCACTTGAGGAACCCCTTCCAGGGCAGGTCCTCATAGGCGACCGTGAGGATGCCGTCCTGCTGGGTCACGACGAGCGGCGGGCCCTCGACGTCCGTGATCTCCAGGCGGGCGTGCTGTTCCTCCGTACCGACCACGTTGACGGCGCCGTTGACGATGCGCACATGCAGCGCCGTCACCGGGTCGTCGAAGGTGAGCTTCCGAGGCTCGGCGATGGCCCACGTCGACACCGGCATGGATCTGACCTCCCGTTGGGTGCGGAGTGACGCAACATATCGCGTCTCTTGTGGAACACGATATATCGCGGATTGGGGAAGTCAAGGCCGGTCGGGCGGTGGGGTTCGGCTGCTAGAGCGCGCCATATGTGGGCAAACTGCCCTAGCGTGTGAGGCATGAACGCGACACCCGTGGGAGCGCTGCTGCTGTGCCGGACCGTCTCCGAGACCGTACGGCCGGCGGCGCATCTCCTGCGTGAGCCGATGGTGCTCACACCAGCCGGGGACGGTTGGAGTGTGCTCGTGCCGGAGGGCAAGCCCTGGAGAGGCGAGGGGTCGGGTGGCATGGGGGGAGAGCCCGTCGACCGGGTGATGGGCGGCTGGGCCGCCGCGCTCGCGGTCGGTTCCACCTGGCCGGTTCTCGCGCTGTGGTGGGACGGCGACCGGGCCGGATGCACCCTCGCGTCCGGATTTCGCCGCCCTGTCGGCTACGTCTGGCTCGCCGACGGCACCCCCGTCGGCGAGGACGGGGCCATGCGCACCTTCGCGGCCCGTCTCGGCCTCGATCCCGTCCTGGACGTCCAGGCGCTGGAGGCGCTGACCCTCGCGGACCCCGACGCGGACGCCGGCGCCCGGCTGCGCGGACTGCTCGCCGTCCTGGCCCGCACCGGAGCGGCGCTCCCGCCCGGGCTCGGCCCCGGCGAACCCGCCGACCGGCTGCGCGCCGCCGCCGGTGCCCAGCGCGAAGCGGAACGGATCGAGTGGGCCGGCTGGCGCGATGCCGTGCGCGTCGAACTCGACGCAGTCGAGAGCGGGAGCCTCGGCCCCTGGGTGCGCGGTCCGAGAGCGCGTGCGATCGCCGCCGCCCAGCTCGTCGTGGGTGTCCCGCTCCTGCTGACGGGCATCAGGCGGCGCAGCGGCGGCTGGCTCGTGGCGGGCGCGGTGCTGCTGGCGCAGGGCGCCCTGGGGCTCGCCTACAACCGGATCAGGGACGAAGCGGAGGGCTGCAGCACCCTCTAGGGCCTCTCGTTTGGGTCATGCCGGGCTCGCGGGGTCTGATCCAAACGAAAGGCCCTAGGACTTACGCGTCCTCGTCGTCCTCGTCGTCCAGCCGGGCCAGCCAGGTGGCGAGGCGCTCGACCGGGACCTCGAAGTCGGGGTTGAGGTCGACGAACGTACGCAGCTGCTCGGCCAGCCACTCGAAGGTGACCTCCTCCTCGCCGCGCCGCTTCTCCAGCTCCTCGATGCCACGATCGGTGAAATACATGTGCTGCGCTCGCTCCGGGTGAGAACGGTGATGGTCCCCACCAGGGTATGGCGTGCCTGGACGGAACATGGCCGGGAACCGTCGGTCGGCACTCCGGCGTCCTCCACCGTGCCCCTCGCACCGGCCGCGTACTCCCGCTAACCTGCGGGGAGTTGGGGAACGGGGGGTGTCATGGGTGACAGTGAGGCCCGTATTACGCGCATTGAAATGCCGGACGGAACACCGGTCTGGGCGCGGATCTCCGGGGCCGAGGAACTGGAGCGGCCCGCAGGCGGTCTGGCCTACACGGACATCGGTTACGCGGACCTGGCCGATCAGGTGCAGGCCAGGGTCGAGAGCCTGACGGGGGTCGTGACCAGCGTCGCGCGGTCGCTCGCCGAGTCCCTGCGGGCCGTGCGGCCCGACGAGGTCAGTGTGGAGTTCGGCATCGAGCTCACAGCCAAGGCCGGCAAGGTCGTCGGGCTGCTGGCGGACGGCGAGGCCAAGGGCGGCATCAAGGTCACGCTCACCTGGAACGGCGGCGGACCACCCGTCGACCCGCCGGTCACTCCACCGGTGCCCGCGCAGGCGCCTTTGCCGCCCCCGTCGGCCCCACCCGCGCCCGCGCAGCCGGCGGGCGCACCCGCCGGTGAACCGTCCGCCGGTGCGCCCACCGGCGCGGCGGCGCATCCGGGCGGCGGCCCCGCGCCCGGCAGCAGCGGCTCATGACAGGGGTGGCCGGAGGGGGCGCAGAGGGCGGCTGGGACCGGACAACCCTTGCCCTGATGAACCTCGTGATGGCGGCAACCGTACGCATCCATAGGGCGGAGCCCGGGTATGCCCCTGACGGAACCGGCAGGGGCTTCCTGGGCAGCGGCTTCTTCATCGCCCCGAGCTGGGTCCTCACGTGCGCGCACGTCGCGATGCAGGAGGAGGAGGAGCGCGAGGTGAACGTGGTGTTCAGAGCGGACCGCGACAGCGCCGCCGAGACCTCCGTCGCGGGGACGGTCGTCGCGACGCTGCCCGAGCCCGGCGCGCCCGGTGGCCCGGGGCCGCGCCCCGCAGGCTGGGCCGCTCCCGACCTGGCTCTCATCCGTCTGCTGCGGCCGGTCGACCACGCCTGTGTGTACGTCACCGAGCGCCCGGCCGCCATGCTGCCGGGCGGCACCGTGCACTACGTGGGCTGGACAGGTCCGCGCGACGGGCAACTGGCGGCGGTGACCGGCGACTGCACGGTCAAGGGCATGTTCGGCGGTCCTGCCGACGCCGAGCAGCAGATCCGGCTGGGCGGGGACTGGCTGGAGCCCGGCATGTCCGGCGGCCCCGTCGTCGACCTGGCCCGGGGCGAGGTGGTCGGCGTACTCAAGTCGCGGCTCGACGGCGAGCAGGGGGGCACCGCCATCGGCATCGAACGGCTGCGCACCATGCCCGTACCGGGCATCACTCCCGAGGACCCGCCCGCCGACACGTACCAGGCGGTCTTCCATGCCCACGACCGCTACCACGCCGACCGGCACAACAGCCCCGCCAGCACCGAGCGGACCTGGGCCGACACCCAGAGCGAGCTGCCAGTAAGGCCGGGGCGCGCCCTCAGTCCGAAGCAGCGCATCGACCTGCTCGGCCGGCTCGCCGAATTCCCGCCGCCGGTCAGCACCCGCGGCCTGCTCGACCTCCTGGACGGCCTTCCGGACGTGCACACGCGCGACCACCGCCCCGCCCCGCGCGGCTGGCGGGACGGTCTCGGCGCGCTGTACGAGGTGCGCGACGGCGACGGCGCGCTGGAACTGATCCTGCGCTACTGCATGGCGGTCATCGCCGCCGACCGGCCCTACGGCCACCCGTCCGCCGCGGGCGCCGCGCAGTCCCTGTGGGAGTGGGTCCGCAGGATGGCCGACGACCACCTCTCCCGTACCTTCCGCAAGGAGCTGGCCGTGCTGTGGGGGGCGGCCCGCCATCGCCCGGACGAGCACCGCAGGCCCGCCGCACCCCCGGCCGAACCGGCCCGGCGCAGAGAGCGGCTCTTCGTGCTGCTGGCGCTGGAGCTGCGTGGCTGGGAGCAGGGCCGTTACGACTGGCGGATCAGCGTCGGCGACACCCTCGGGGACTTCCTGCCCGTGGCGGAGGACGTCCGGGGCACCGCCCTGGCCGATCTGCCGGGGCGGCTCGCCGCGCCGCTGACCGAGGCGTTCCGGCGGTGCGACGAGCCGGAAGGCCCCGCCGTGCTCCAGGTCGCGGTCGGCCGGTCGCTGCTCGATCTGGACGTCGACACCTGGCGGTTGTCGCCCGGCGATCCGCCGCTCGGAGCCGTACGCCCCGTCGTCGTACGCCGCTCCGACCAGCCGCCGAGGAGCGAGGAGTGGCTGAAGGAGCGCAAGGCGCGCTGGAACCGGACGGGGGCGGCCGTGATGCGCGCCGAAGCGCTCGACTGCGACGACGGAATCATGATGAGCGTTCCGGAGACCGACGCCCTGCGCACCCTGGCGTACGGCACGGTCCCTCTGTTGTGCCACTACGGCACGGGCACCCGGCCCGATGCCGCGGCCGGGCTCGACCGGCTGCTGAGCAGCGGCTTCGGCGTGGCGCTGTGGAGACGGCGCGGGGGAGACGGCGGCGCGGTCTGTACGGAGTTCCACCGGCGGGCCGCCGACACGGTGGAAGAATCCCGTACGACCGAGCAACTGCCGTACAAAATCCATGAGTTGAGGAAGGGTGTCCATGCGGGCCGTATCGAGACGTTCTGGTCGGACGGCGTGACGCTCTATTACGACGATCCGCACCAGCCCCTGCCCGGAACCGAACAGCTCCTGGAGGCGCCATGACCGCAGGCTCCGGCCCGCCCCTTACGGAGCGTGCATCGGCTCGCTACCGTGAAGCACGCCTGGCAACGGCCTCTCCGGTGGACGAGCGACGACGAGGAACGCTATGAGTGAACCCAGTGAGTGGCTCATCTACCGAGGGGCCGGCGAACCGCACGAGGGCATAGAGCGGCTGCCCGCGCCGCCGCCCTGGCGGGACTTCGCAGGCCGCGGTACTCCCGCGGACGGCGAGGCGGACGGCTCCGCGGACCGGCGGCTGGGCAGTCACCGGCACATGGCCGAGCTGCACAGGCCGGGCGCCGAGGAACTCGAAATGATCAACGCCGCGCTCTATCTCCGCAGGCCGCTGCTGGTCACCGGGAGCCCCGGTGCCGGAAAGAGCACCCTGGCCCACTCGGTCGCCCATGAACTGGGCCTCGGCCGCGTCCTGCGCTGGCCCATCGTCAGTCGCTCCACGCTGCTCGACGGGCTGTACCACTACGACGCCATCGCCCGGCTCCAGGACGTCCAGATCGCCGCGCACGGCGGGGCCGTCGGGCCGGCCGGAGCCGACCCGACGGACAGCATCGGCAGCTATATCCGGCTCGGGCCGCTCGGCACGGCACTGCTGCCGTCCGACCGGCCGCGGGTGCTGCTCATCGATGAGCTGGACAAGAGCGACATCGACCTGCCGAACGACCTCCTCAATGTGCTGGAGGAGGGCGAGTTCGCCATTCCGGAGCTGGAACGGATCGCCGACCGGCTGCCCGACGGCGAGGCGACGGTCCTCGACAACGACGGCAACAAGGTCGCGATCAAGGGCGGCAGGGTGCAGTGCTCGGCCTTCCCCTTCATCGTCCTCACGAGCAACGGCGAGCGCGACTTCCCCGCCCCCCTCATGAGGCGCTGCATCCACCTGGAGCTCGGCCGCCCCGACCACCAGCGGCTGGCCACGTTCGTACGCGCGCACCTCGGCGACGAGGCGGCCCGCTCCGGGGACGACCTCATCACGCACTTCCTGGAGCGTTCACGCGGTGAACTCCTCGCCACCGACCAGCTGTTGAACGCCATCTACCTCACCGACGCCGCTGCCCCGGCCGGCCGTGACCGCCTCGCCGACCTGCTCATCCAGCGACTCGACCGGCCGAGGTGATGCACTGATGCCCGACGTCACGTCACGGCACGGGCCGGACGGGGGTCCGGAGCGGTACGACGGGCACCTGCTGACCGCGCTCGTCGCCCGCCTCCGCGAGGGCGGGCTCGACCCCGACGCCGAGCAGCTCTGTGACGCCCTCTGGCTGGCCCGGTGGACCCGTGTCGACGGTGCGTTACCCGACGGTGCCGAAGGGGCGGCCGCGCCCACCACCCTGCCGGGGGATGCGGCGGCCACCGGACCCGCCGTGGGCTCCGCCGACCGCGTGGGTGCGCAGGCCGCGCCGCCGGAGGACGAGGCTCCGGAGCAGCCGGAGCCCACGGGCCCCGACCGCCGGATCGCCCTGTACCCCGTCCCGCACGGGCCGCGCGACGAGGACCGGGACCGCTCGGGTGGCGCCGTGCCCCGCGCGGGCCGCGGGAGGGGTGCGTCCGCGCTCCCGCTGGGCGTGCCGGCGGCCCCCGCCCTGCCCGGCCTGCTCGAACTTCAGCGCGCCCTGCGCCCGTTGCAGCGCTACCGGTCCGCAGCGCCACCGCTGCGCACCACTCTCGACGAGGTGGCGACCGCGGAACTCAGCGCACGCGCCGGAGGACTGATCATTCCGGTGTTCCGTGGAGTGGCCCGCGCGGACGCCCTCCTCCAGTTCGTCATGGACGCCTCTTCGTCCATGCGGGTCTGGGACCGGATGTTTGCCGAATTCCAGCAGATATTCGGCCAGTTGGGAGCCTTCCGGGACGTCCAGGTGCGCTATCTGCACCAGGGGCCCGACGGTGCGCCCGCCGTGAGCCGCAGCCCCGACCCGGGCGCCGCACCCCTGAATTCCGCCGAGCGGCTCAGTGACCCCACGGGCCGCCGGGTCACCGTCCTGGTCAGCGACTGCGCCGGTCCGATCTGGCACAGCGGGCAGGCCCACCGGCTGCTGCACCACCTCGCCCGCCAGGCCCCCACCGCCGTCCTGCAACCACTGCCCCAGCGCATGTGGAACCGCACCGGGCTCCCCGTCACCTACGGCGTCCTCTCCCGCGGCGAGGGCAGCGCCGGAGCCCTGATCAAGGTCGCCGGAGACGCCGGAGCGCTCCCGGCGGCGCACGACGGCGCCCTCGCCGTCCCCGTTCTGCCACCGGCGGCCGGCGCCCTGGCCGCCTGGGCCGGACTGCTCGCCGGTACCGGAGGGGGACGTATCTCCGGAGCCGTCGGCTGGGTCCGCGCGGACCAGCCCGCGGCCGCACCGCCGCGTACCGGCAGTCGCCCGTCCTCGCTCCAACTGGTCAGCCGCTTCCGCTCGGCGGCCTCCCCGGCCGCCGGACAGCTGGCCGTCTATCTCGCCGCCGCCCCGCTCTATCTGCCGGTGATGCAACTGGTGCAGCGGACCATGCTGCCGGACTCGGGCCCGTCCGAGCTGGCCGAGGTACTGCTCAGCGGGCTGCTGACGCGCAGCAGGAACGACAGCGCGGAGGGCGGGCAGTGGTACGAGTTCACGCCCGGCGTCCAGGAGGCGCTGCTCGGGCCGCTCGGCCGGGACGAGGCCCTGCTCGTACTCAAGCACTGCTCGGAGTACATCGAGCAGCGGTTCGGCAAGGCAGGACCGAACTTCCCGGCGCTGGCCCTGGCGCAACTGGGCGACGCACGGACCGGTTCCCCGTACCGCTCGGGACGGCCGGCCGGTGGCGAGCCGGACGCGGACACCGGCGAGACCGACACCGACGCGGACGCCGAGAACGGCGGCTCCCGTGCCCCGCACCCGTTCGCGGAGGTCGCGGCGCGCGTCCTGGAGCGGTTCATGCCGCTGCCCGAGCAGTTCGCGTACTACGGCGAGCGGCACGGGCGCCACGACCCCGATCCGACGACCGCCACTGCGGTGGTGCGCGCCCGCGCGCTGCTGCGGCAGTTCGAGTCGGACAGCATGGTGCAGTATCTGATCGACGCCGTACAACTGCTGCGCGGCGCCACCTACCGTGACCAGGTGTCGGTCTCCGACCCGGAGCTGTGGGCCGAGTACGCGCGCTGTCTGCTGCGGCTCTGGGAGGTGCAGGGCGGCAGCGAGCTGCTCCGGGAGTCCGAGGACGCCGCCGAGCGTGCCGCCGCGCACCCCGGGGCCGTACGCGAACGGGCCGTCCTGGCCAAGGTGCTGCACGCCGCGGCCGACGACCGTCGGCGGCGCGGGGACCGGCGCGGTGCCCTGGACCTGCTGCGTCGCGCGGACCGCGAGTACACCGTGGCCTGCGCCGCTCCCGGTCTGGACCCGGCGGAGGCCCTGCGGCTCACGCTGGAACGGGTGCGTGCCCTGGAGGCGCAGTGGCGGCTCGGCGGCGACACCGCCCTGCTCCAGGCGGCCGTCGGCATGCTGGAGGCGTTCGCCGATGTCTGGCCCGATCAGGAGAACCGCCCCACGAGTCTGGTGCTGACCCACGGCCGCGTCCTGCTGCGGCTGACCGGCGCGACCAACGACACCGAACAGTCCCGGGTGTACGCCCGCCAGGCCGCCCGCTCGCTGCGCAAGGCGTTCGCCCCCAGCGGCGCCCAGCACACGACCGGCACCCAGGTGCGGATTCTGCTGGACCTGGTGGACGCCCTGCTGAGCTGCGGAGACGCACCGGACGAGGCCGCCACGCTGATCGAACAGGCCCTGGAGACCGTACGGGAACAGCGGATGCGCGCCCTGCTCCAGACCAGGGCGGGCCGCGTCCACCTCGCACGGTACGAGCAGAGCGGCGACCCGGCCGAACTGGTCACGGCGGCCGACTGGTTCACCAGGGCGGCACGCGGTGTTCCCCGCGACTCGCAGGATCACGCCGACCTCCTCGCGGAATGGGGGAACGTCCTGCTGCGTCGGGCCGAACTCCCCGACGGGCGCGCGTACATCGGCTCGGCCGTGCGGGTGCTGCGCGACTGCCGTACGGAGACGGCGGCGGGCAGCCCGCGCCAGGCGGGCCGGCTGCTGGCCCTCGGACGCGCCGTGATGCTGCGCCACCGGGCCACCGAGGACCGGGTGGATCTGCGGGAGGCGGAGCATCTCTTCGGCCTGGCCGCGCAGGAGGCGCGCGATCCGCTGATGGCGGCGCGGTGCTGGCTGGAGCTGGGCCGTTCCCATCTCGACGCCTACCGCGTGCTTCAGCGTCCGGCCCGGCTCGACGAGGCGGCGGAGGCGTTCCGTGACGCGGCCGAGTCGGCCAGGACCGCGGAAGCGGAGCTGGACGGTCCGCAAGAACGCGCACAGGCAGTGGAATTGGGTGCTACAGCCAACCACTGGCGGGGTATGACCTATGAGGAGGCGGGACGTCCCAGAGCCGCGCGCGACGCGTACAGGGCCGCCCGCCAGGAGTGGCGCAAGCTGCCGGACGGCGGCGGCGCTTCGGGCGAGTCGACCGAGGGGCGGCTGCTCGAGCTAGGAGGGGGCTGAAGGTCTTGGCTGGATAAGGGAGCGGCGTCTGGTGCGTGCAGCTGCAAGGCGCCGGAGCGTCCTCATAGCGGAGCTACTAGGGCGTTTCGGTAACGCCGGAGGGGGTCCCCCCCCTGGCCCTTAAGACCTTGGGGGAGTGCGTGCCAGACGCCGCGAGTCCAGCCAAGACCTTCAGCCCCCTCCTAGGCAATGAGTGTCCGACGGTGAGTGCTGGGGCAATGGGCGTTCAATGGCGAGCGCTCGGAGCTGTGTTCAACGGTGAGTACGTCAGGGGTGTGCGTCCATGGGCGGGCGCACGGCCGCGAACCGAGTACGTCAGCAACGGGGAGTCGTGATGAACCAGTCGATACGTGAGAACACCGCGCCGGACGTGACATCGCACGCCGGGACGGACAGCGCACCGGACGCGCTGCCGGATCTGCTCGGGCTCGATCTGGCGACCCTGCGGACACTCGACCACCCCGTACTCTCCGCGGTGGTCGCGGATCTGCGGGACCGGGCCGAGCAGCCGCGGGAGACGCTGTGGGGCTTCACGAGCGCCTTCTGAACGGAGTGCCCGGCTGGGTGCCCGGGCAGGGCGACCCGGTCGGTTTCGGCCGGGGAGTCCCCGGGAACAGGCCGTGCTCGCGTACCCGGGTTTGCGCTCGTATCAGGCCAGGGATACTCGGTTGGGGCCGGTGGCGGGGGCCGTACGAAGGGCCGTACGCGGACCCGGACAGCATGGGGGTGCCGGAGTGTCCCGGAAGGCGACCTCTAGCGCGGCGCCGCGCAGCGGCCCCGTGACCCCTGTCCCTTTCGGGCAGTTCATCGTCAAGGTGCACGGACGCTGCAATCTGGCCTGCCGGTACTGCTACCTCTACGAGGGCCCGGACGACACCTGGCGCGACCGCCCCTCCGCCGCGTCGCCCGCCGTCCTGGACCGGACCGCCGCCCGCATCGGCGAGCACGCGGCGACCCACCGGCTCCGGGAGGTCGGGCTCGTCCTGCACGGCGGCGAACCCCTGCTCGCGGGCGCGGACCGGCTCGCCGACTTCGCCGGGCGGGTACGCGCACGGGTCCCCGGCACGTGCACCGTCCGCACCACCGTGCAGACCAACGCCACCCTGCTCACCGACGCGCGCGTCGCCACCCTCGCACGGCACGGCATACGCGTCGGCATCAGCCTCGACGGCGGCCTGGCCGCCCACAACACCCAGCGCCTGGACCACGCGGGACGCCCCTCCTGGCCCGCCGCCTCGCGCGGCGCCCGGCTGCTCGCCGAGCGGCACCCGGAGGCGTACGCGGGCATCCTCACCGTGGTCGACCCGAGCACCGACCCGGTCGAGATGTACGAGTCGCTGCTCGCCCTGCGGCCCCCGGCCCTGGACCTGCTGCTGCCGCACGGCAACTGGACCTCGCCGCCCCCCGGCCTGCCCACGGCGGCCGAGCCCCCGGCACGGCCCGTCGGCTCCGGTCGGCCCACCCCGTACGGCGACTGGCTGTGCGCCGTCTTCGACCGCTGGTGGCCCGCCGGACACCGCGAGACCCGGGTCCGGCTCTTCGAGGAGTGCCTCGCCCTGCTGCTCGGGCTGCCCGCCGCCACGGAATCCCTCGGCCTCGACCCGCTCAACGCCGTCGTGGTGGAGACCGACGGCGCCATCGAGCAGGTCGACTCGCTCAAGTCCGCCTACGACACGGCGGCGGCCACCGGACTCGACATCTTCCGCCACACCTTCGACGAGGCACTGCGCCACCCCGGCGTCGCCGCCCGGCAGGCGGGCGCCGGTGCACTCGCGCCGGTCTGCCGCGGCTGCCCGCTGCTCACGGTCTGCGGCGGCGGCCACTACGCCCACCGCTACCGCGCAGGACACGGCTTCATCAACCCCTCCGTCTACTGCGCCGACCTCGACCGGCTGATCCGCCATATCGCCGGACAACTGGCCGACGCGACCGCGGGAGACCCCCCATGAGTCCCGCCCTGCCCGAAGGCGCGCTGCGCGCCATCGGCCGCACGGAAGGCGACGCGGACACCCTCGGCCTGCTCGTACGCGACCAGGACACCCGCCGGTTCGTCCTCCTGCGCGCCCTGCTCGACGCGGCGGCCCAGGCACCGGACACCATCTGCCCACCGGAGCTGCGCCACCGGGTCGTCACCGACTGGGCGCTCCTGGAGGCGGCCGACCGTGCCGACCGGGCCGCCGCCCGCTCCGTACTGCTCTACCCGCTCGTCGGCCCGTGGGCCCAGCGCTGTCTGCGCGGTCTCACAGGCGCCGCCCCCGGGCCCGAACTCCGCACTGACCTTGCCCACTTGGGCGCGCTCGCAGTGGCCGCCGCGATCCGCGCCGGGCTGAGCTTCACCGCCCGGCTCACCCCACGCGGGCCTGTGCTCTCGCTCCCCACCGTCGGGGCGCTGGACGTCCGGCCCGGCGAGGTACATATCAGCGCCGACAAAGGAGAATTGACGATACGTCAGTCTGACGCTGCGGAGGTCGTCGTGCAGCTCGAATCCGGCACCGCACGCTCCTGGGACCCGCGCTGGCGGGCGACGCGCACCCTGTCGCCGCTGCTGCCCGGCGCCGCCCCCGTCCCCATGGACGACGTCGACCCGTACCGGACGGCCGACGGCAGCCCCGAACCGCACGGACTGAGCGCCGCAGTCCGCGTCGACGGCCCGGATCGCACGGGCTGGGCGGAAGCCTGGGCGGGCGTGGCGGCCGAGCTGCGGACCGGCGGCCATCAGCGGCTGACCGAGGCCGCCGTCCTGCTGCGCTGCCTGGTGCCCCTCACCCCGCCGCCCGGTTCCGGCCGGACCGGCGGAAGCGCGGCGCACTGCAGCGGTACCCGGCGCGAGGCGTTCGGCGCCGTACTGAGCAGCCGGCCCGCCACCCCCGCCCACTTCGCCTCCACCCTCGTGCACGAGCTCCAGCACACCAAGATCGCCGCACTGAGCGCGATGGCGCCCCTGCACCACGAGGGCCCCGACGCCCGGTACTTCGCGCCCTGGCGGCCCGACCCGCGCCCCTTCGACGGGCTTCTTCAGGGCGCCGTGTCGCATGCCGCGCTCGCCGACTTCTGGCAGCAGTGCGCACTCGGCGCGGACCGCGCCGACCAGCGGGATCTGGCCTGGTCCGAACACGCCCGCAGACGCGAACAGGTGGGTGCCGTACTGCCCGTCCTGGCTGGGTCAGGGGCCCTGACACCCGAGGGGCGGGTGATCGTCAATGAGTTGATCACGCTCTACCACCGTCTGGCGGAATCTCCGGCCCCAACGGGGCATCAGGCACGGGCGAGGGCGTATGTCCGGACGGCCCGGGTGATATGGCAGCAGAGGAAAGACTCGAAACGACTGTGAACGGGCGCTGCCGCCACTGCGGGAACATGCGGACCCGTCCGGTCGTCGGTGTATGTTGATTAGGCTTATAACGATGCAGGGAGACGGTTGAATGCCCGTAGCGCGTAAGCAAGTTGGAGCAACGGGGACGCAATCCGTCACCATTAGTTTCGCCGGGTTCAACCGGGCCTGGGCGGCCTGGATCGGCGACCGTCTCGAACGGCGTGGTGTACGGGTCGTCTACCAGCGGTGGGACCCCCAGGCGGGGGCCACGCTCGAGGACGAACTGCGGAACGTGATGCTCGCCCCCGGCCGCATCCTCGTCGTGCTCAGCGACTGGTACTTCCAGCTGGGACCCCGCAGTCACGACGAGTGGAACCGCGCGCTGCGCACGGTGGTTGCCCCGGACGCCGAGCGCTTCGGCGCCGTCTCCGTGACCACCTCCGCGCTGCCCGGCGCCACCTCGGTCTTCGGGGCGGCCGATCTCACCAACGTCGGTGAGGACGAGGCGGAACGGCGCATGCTCGCCCACCTCGGTCTGCCCGCGGAGCCGCTGCCCCGTACGGAAGGGGGACGGCCCGGACCGCGCTTCCCGGCCGACACTCCGGAGGTGTGGAGCAGCCGGGTGCCCCGCCGCAACACACGGTTCACCGGCCGCGAGACCCTGCTCAGCGAGGCGTACCACGCCCTTCAGGGCGCGGGCCCGGGTGCAGGCGTCGTCACGCTGCACGGGATGTCCGGGGTGGGCAAGACGCAACTCGCCGCGGAGTACGTCTACCGCTTCGGCTCCGACTACGACGTGGTCTGGTGGGTGCCCGCCGACCGCCGCGCCCTCTACCGCCAG
The DNA here is from genome assembly GCF_042670885.1 of Streptomyces sp. NPDC057136. NCBI lineage: Bacteria > Bacillati > Actinomycetota > Actinomycetes > Kitasatosporales > Streptomycetaceae > Streptomyces > Streptomyces sp. NPDC057136. Next base: position 311,731 of record NZ_JBHUUV010000003.1, on the reverse strand, counting down.
CGCCTCGCCGAACTCGCCCCGGAACTGGGCCTGGTCACCGGTGCCGAGTACGGGGAGCGGCTGCGCGCTGTCCGCGACTCGCTGCGGCGAGGCCAGCCGCACTCCCACTGGCTGCTGATCCTGGACGGCGCCGACGAGCCCGACCAGATCTGGGACCTCGTACCGACCGGCCCGGGCCATGTGCTGATCACCTCCCGCAACCCGGAATGGCGCGAGCACAACAGCCACCTGGTGGAGGTTCCGGTCTACGACCGCGACGAATCGGTCTCCTTCATCCGCCGCCGGGCCCCGCGCCTGACGCACACCGAGGCCGACCAGCTGGCGAACGCGCTGGAAGACCTCCCGCTGCTCCTCGACCAGACGGCCGGCTGGCTCAACGACTCCGACATGTCGGTCGCGGAGTACATCGAACTCCTCGAAGGCGGCATCGACCAGGACGTGGTCAAGGTGTCGGCGGACTTCCCGCTGGCCTTCCAGACCGCCTGGTCGATACTGCTCAACAAGCTCAGGGAGACCGTCCCCGAGTCCGTTGACCTGCTGCGGCTGTGCAGCTTCTTCGCCCCCGGGTCCATCCCCGTGCGGCTCCTGAAGGAGATGCCGCCGGGCGATCTGCCCGAGCAGCTCTCCGGTCTGATGAACGATCCGCTGCTGTGGAACAAGGCGATCGGTCAGCTGCGGCAGTACTCCGTCGTCCGGCTGGAGTCCCACGAGTCCTCGGTGGAGGAGGCCGCCTCCGCTGGTGAGTCGATCTATCTGCACCGCATGGTCCACAAGATCGTCGGCACCGACATGCCCGCCCGGGACCGTCAGGAATTCATCGACGTCGTCCGCAAGGCCCTGGCCGCCGCCGACCCCGGGCGCCCCATCGACGCCGTGTACTGGCCCGCGTACGCCGAGATCGCCCCGCACCTCAAGTGGGCCGAGGTCCTCCAGAGCAAGGACCCCGCCGTACAGAGCCTCGTCCTCAACTGCCTTCGCTACATGTACTTCTCCGGGGAGTACCGGGCGGGCATCAAGCTCGGCGAACGCGCCATGACCGCCTGGCGGGAACTGCTCGGTGAGACCCATCCCCGGGTGTGGGACCTCAGCTACAACTACGCCAACCTGCTGCGGGCCGTGGGCGATTACGCCGAGACCGAGGCCATGGAGCGGGCCGTCGTCGACCATCTGCGTACCGAACGCGGCGCGGAGGACCTGGAGCACCTGAGGGCCGCCAACGGCCTCGCCGCCGACCTCCGCGGCCTCGGCCGTTACGACGAGGCTCTGGAGCTCTCCAGGTGGCTCCTCGGTTCCTACCGCGACCTGCTCGGCGACCAGGACGCCCGTACCGTCAACGCGCAGAACAACCTGGCCATCTCACTGCGCCTGCTCGGACGGTACGAGGAGTCCCTGGAGCTCAACCGGCGCACCCTGGAGGCCCGCCGCCAGCTGCTGAAGGCGCGGCACGGCTGGACCCTGATCTCCGAGATCAACTACGCCACCGACCTGCGGCTCCTCGGCCGCTACAACGAGGCCGAGTCGCTCCAGGCGCAGAGTGCCCGTGTGCACCGGATCGCGCTGGGCGAGGACAACCCGCAGACCCTGCTCGCCGAATACAACCTGGCGCTCTGCCGCTACCGCTCCGGCGAACGCGGCAAGGCCGCGACGGCGTTCACCCGGGTCCTGGAACGCTGCGAGCGCGTCCTCGGCGAGCACGACCCGCTGACCCTGATGTTCGCGGCCGGACAGAGCTGTTTCGCCCGCGAGCACGCCGACATCGACCAGGCCAGGACCATAAGCGATTACGTCATCAACGGGTATCTGATGATGCTCGGCGAGGGCCACCCGTACGTCGCGGGAACCCGTTCCAACCACGCCCTGATCCTGCGCAACGTCGGCGAGCGGGACCAGGCCCACCAGCTCATGGAGCAGGCCCTCACCGACATGACGAGGTCCGTGGGTGAGAACCACCCCTGGACCCTGGGCTGCGCGATCAACGCCTCGGCGCTGCGCAACCTGGTCGGCGACCCGGAATCCGCTGCCGCCCTCACCGAGCTGACGGTCACCCGGGCCTCCGAAGTCCTCGGCAGGACCCACCCGCTGACCCTGTCCGCCAGGGTCGCGCACGCTGCGGACCTGCGCGGTCTGCGAGACCGGCAGCGGGCGGAGAAGGTCGAGGCCGAGGCCCTGGGCGATCTGGGCGCGACCCTCGGCCCGCAGCACGTCCACACCGTGTCGGCCCGCTCGCGCAACCGGCCGTTCTGGGACTTCGAGCCCCAGATGATCTGACCGGCATGTACACCCCGGCAGGCCGAAGGGCCCGGCCCCGCGATCGACTCGCGGGACCGGGCCCTTCGGTTGGTACAGCGGCTTCGTACAGCGGCTGATCAGGCCTCGAACACCTCGGCGAGCAGCTGAGCCTGCTCGGCCTGGTGGCGCTTGGCCGAGCCGACCGCAGGCGACGAGCCGCGCGGCCGCGAGATGCGGCGCAGGCGCTCACCGTGCGGGACGTCGGCGCCGACGGCCAGGTCCAGGTGGTCGATCAGGTTGAGCGCGATGAACGGCCACGCACCCTGGTTGGCCGGCTCCTCCTGGGCCCAGAGGTACTTCTCCGCGTTCGGGTACTTGGCGATCTCGGCCTGGAGCTCGGCACCCGGCAGCGGGTACAGACGCTCCACACGGATGATCGCCGTGTCCGTGATGCCGCGCTTCTCGCGCTCGGCGTCCAGGTCGTAGTAGACCTTGCCGGCGCAGAAGACGACCTTGCGGACGTTCTCGGGGCTGACCGTCTCGTCGCCGATGACCGGGCGGAAGCCGCCGGTGGTGAACTCCTCCACCTTCGACGCCGCCGCCTTGAGGCGGAGCATCGACTTCGGCGTGAAGACGATCAGCGGCTTGTGGTGCGGGTTGTGCACCTGCCACCGCAGAAGGTGGAAGTAGTTCGACGGCAGCGTGGGCATGGCCACCGTCATGTTGTCCTGCGCGCACATCTGGAGGAAGCGCTCCGGGCGGGCGGACGAGTGGTCCGGGCCCTGGCCCTCGTAGCCGTGCGGCAGCAGCAGCGTGACGCCGGAGGTCTGGCCCCACTTCTGCTCGGCCGAGGAGATGAACTCGTCCACGACGGTCTGCGCGCCGTTGACGAAGTCACCGAACTGGGCCTCCCAGATGACCAGCGACTCCGGGCGGGCCAGCGAGTAGCCGTACTCGAAGCCCATCGCCGCGTACTCGCTGAGCAGCGAGTCGTAGACGTTGTAACGGGCCTGGTCCTCGGTGAGGTAGAGCAGCGGGGTGTAGTCCTCGCCGGTCTTCTGGTCGACGAGCACCGCGTGGCGCTGGCCGAACGTGCCGCGGCGGGTGTCCTGGCCGGCGAGGCGGACCGGGGTGCCCTCCATCAGCAGCGATCCGATGGCCAGGGTCTCGCCCATGCCCCAGTCGATCGTGCCGTTCTCCACGGACGCGGCGCGACGCTGCATCTGCGGCATCAGGCGCGGGTGGACGGTGATCTCGTCGGGGATGTTCACCTGCGACTCGGCGATCGCCTTGACGACCTCGTTGGAGATCGCGGTGGTCACGGGCACGGGGAACTCGGCCTGGACGTCCGGGACATGCGGCTGGGCCGGCGCCGAGGTGGCCTCGCGGACCTCCGCGAAGACCTTCTCCAGCTGGCCCTGGAAGTCCTGGAGCGCCTGCTCGGCCTCCTCCAGCGTGATGTCGCCGCGACCGATGAGGGACTCGGTGTAGAGCTTGCGCACCGAGCGCTTCTTGTCGATCAGGGTGTACATCTGCGGGTTGGTGAACTCCGGGTTGTCGCCCTCGTTGTGACCGCGGCGGCGGTAGCAGATGAGGTCGATCACGACGTCCTTGTTGAACGTCTGCCGGTACTCGAAGGCGAGCCGCGCGACGCGGACCACGGCCTCCGGGTCGTCACCGTTGACGTGGATGATCGGCGCCTCGATCATGCGCGCCACGTCGGTGGCGTACATCGAGGAGCGCGAGGACTCCGGGGCGGCGGTGAAGCCGACCTGGTTGTTGATCACCACGTGCACCGTGCCGCCGGTGCGGTAGCCGCGCAGCTGCGACATGTTGAGCGTCTCGGCGACGACGCCCTGGCCCGCGAAGGCCGCGTCGCCGTGGAGCGCGACGGGCAGGACCGTGAAGTCCGTGCCGCCCTTGTTGATGATGTCCTGCTTGGCGCGGGCGATGCCCTCGAGGACCGGGTCGACGGCCTCCAGGTGCGAGGGGTTCGCGGCCAGCGAGACCTTGATCTGCTCACCGTCCAGACCCGTGAAGGTGCCCTCGGCGCCCAGGTGGTACTTGACGTCGCCGGAGCCGTGCATCGACCGCGGGTCGAGGTTGCCCTCGAACTCCCGGAAGATCTGCGCGTACGACTTGCCGACGATGTTCGCCAGGACGTTCAGCCGGCCGCGGTGGGCCATGCCGATGACGACCTCGTCGAGGCGGGCCTCGGCGGCGGAGTCGATGACCGCGTCGAGCAGCGGGATGACGGACTCGCCGCCCTCCAGCGAGAACCGCTTCTGGCCGACGTACTTCGTCTGCAGGAACGTCTCGAACGCCTCGGCGGCGTTGAGGCGGCGCAGAATCCGCAGCTGCTCCTCGCGCTCCGGTGCGGGGCGCGGACGCTCCACCCGGTCCTGGAGCCACTTGCGCTCCTTCGGCTCCTGGATGTGCATGAACTCGATGCCGGTGGTGCGGCAGTACGACTCGCGCAGGACACCGAGGATGTCGCGGAGCTTCATCATCGTCTTGCCGGCGAAACCGCCGACCGCGAAGTCCCGCTCCAGGTCCCACAGGGTGAGGCCGTGCTCGGTGATGTCGAGGTCGGGGTGCTTGCGCTGGCGGTACTCCAGCGGGTCGGTGTCGGCCATGACGTGGCCGCGGACCCGGTAGGAGTGGATCAGCTCGAAGACCCGTGCGGCCTTGGTGACGTCGTCGTCGTGCGAGGCGTCGATGTCCCGGAGCCAGCGGACGGGCTCGTAGGGGATGCGCAGCGCCTTGAAGATCTCGTCGTAGAACCCGTTCTCGCCGAGCAGGAGCTGGCTCAGGACGCGCAGGAACTCGCCGGAGGCGGCGCCCTGGATGACCCGGTGGTCGTACGTCGAGGTCAGCGTCATGACCTTCGAGATGCCCAGCTTGTTCAGGGTGTCCTGCGACGTGCCCTGGAACTCGGCCGGGTAGTCCATCGCGCCGACGCCCATGATGAGGCCCTGTCCGGGCATCAGGCGGGGCACCGAGTGCACGGTGCCGATGCCGCCGGGGTTGGTCAGCGAGGCGGTGACTCCGGAGAAGTCGTCCATGCCGAGCTTGCCGACGCGGGCACGGCGGACGATGTCCTCGTACGCCTGCCAGAACTCGAAGAAGTTGAGCGTCTCGGCCTTCTTGATGGCCGCGACGACGAGCTGGCGGTCACCGTTCGGCTTGACCAGGTCGATGGCCAGGCCGAGGTTCACGTGCTCCGGCTTGACCAGGGTCGGCTTGCCGTCCTTGACCGCGAAGGAGTAGTTCATCGACGGCATGGCCTTGAGGGCCTGCACCATCGCGTACCCGATGAGGTGGGTGAAGGAGATCTTCCCGCCCCGGGCGCGCTTCAGATGGTTGTTGATGACGATGCGGTTGTCGAAGAGCAGCTTCACCGGGACGGCGCGGACGGACGTGGCCGTCGGCAGCTCCAGCGAGGCGTTCATGTTCTTCGCGACGGCAGCCGAGGGGCCGCGCAGCGTCACGTACTCGGGTCCCGCCGTGGCCTCGGCCGCCGGAGCGGCCTTCACCGGCGCGGCCTTCACCGGAGCGGCAGCCGGTGCCGCCGGGGCGGCGGGCGCGGGTGCGGCGGCTGCGGGCTGCGCCGGGGTGACAGGCGCCGCGGCCGGAGCCGGGGCCTTCACGGGCGCTGCCGGAACAGCGGTGGTGGTCTGGGTCGGTGCGGGCCCGGCCGGGGCCGGCGTCACCGCAGCCCCCGCGGCTGCGGCGCCGGGCTTTTCCGCCGTGCCGGATGTGCCCGGCTTGTAGTCGGCGAAGAAGTCCCACCAGGCGCGATCGACCGAACTGGGGTCCTGGAGGTACTGCTGGTAGATCTCGTCGACGAGCCACTCATTGGGGCCGAATGCGGCGGCAGGGTTCTTCCCCTGCTCCGATTGGTCGGTCGAGATGCTCGAGTTACTGGGGGACTGAGACGACACGGCGGCAACCGCCCTCTTCCGCTTCACAAGGTGATGGACAGCGGAAATCAAGGCTACGCCTCCCCGGCCGTTACGTGCAGACCGGGCCTGTCTTCGTCGCATACATCACATCGGAAGCCGGGTTTCGGCGCATGAAATGGCGGGAAACAAGCGGGGTTCCGCCGCACTTCGGGTACGCGACAGCGCGGTTACGGCCACTCGACCGTATCCACACAGGGAACTACACGCAGAACGTGCCGTTCCGGTTCGAACTCTATGTCAACCTCGCGGCTGACGGACTCCCGGAAGAGTGACCTGTATCCGGCAGCCGCGTGCGGATTCGGCCACCCCGATGCGGCCACCGTGCAGTTCCACCGCCCAGCGCGCGATCGCCAGGCCCAGTCCCGTACCGCCGTCGCTGCCGGGACCGTGCGGGGAGGGCGCCTGACCGCGGTTGAACCGCTCGAAGACCCGGTGGCGCTCGGCCTCCGGGATGCCGGGGCCCTCGTCGACGACCTCCAGCTCCAGCGACTCGGGGTACTCCCCGCGCCGTGCCAGCACGGTGACCCGGCCGTGCGGCGGGCTGTGCTTGACCGCGTTGTCGATGAGATTGGCGACCACCTGGTGCAGCCGCTCGGCGTCGGCGTGCGCCGTCAGTTCGGGCGGCGACACATCGAGATGCAGATGGACGTCGAGGCGGGAGTGGTTGCCGGAGCCGGAGGGGAGCCCGCGCCGCGAGGCCGCGAGGTTGGCCTCCTTCAGCACTCCCGAGAGATACGGCCACACCTCGAAGCGGCGGGCCTTCAGCGCCACCACTCCGTTGTCGAGCCGGGAGAGATCCAGCAGGGTCTCCACCAGCCTGCCCAGCCGCTCGGTCTGCTTCAGCGCCGTACGCATCGTCTCGGGATCGGCGGCCGACACCCCGTCGACGACGTTCTCCAGCACGGCTCTCAGCGCCGCGATGGGTGTGCGCAGTTCATGGGAGACATTGGCCACCAGCTCCTTGCGGTGCCGGTCCTCGGCCTCCAGATCGTCCGCCATGCGGTTGATCGTCTGCGCCAGGTCACCCAATTCGTCGCGGCGGCCGGCCCCGCTCACCCGCGTCGTGTAGTCGCCGTGCGAGATGGACCTGGCCACGGCTCTCATCTCGTCCAGCGGCGCGGTCAGGCCGTGCGCCACGAACTGGGTGATCAGCAGGGTCGCGATCACCGAGAACACCGTGATGAACCGGAACTCGGTCCTGGTCCGCAGCGCCACGATCAGCAGACCGGTGGTGATGAAGACCGAGATCACGACGAGCGTGCCCAGCTTGGCCTTGATCGAGAAGGGTCTCAGCCGGCGGCCGGGCCCGTTCATGGCGCGGGGGTCTCCAGCGCGTAGCCGACGCCGTGGACGGTACGAATCCGCTCGGCGCCGATCTTCCGGCGCAGGGCCTTGATGTGGCTGTCGACGGTACGGGTGCCCGAGGCGTCCGCCCAGTCCCAGACCTCGGCCAGCAGCTGCTCACGGGAGAGCACCGCACGCGGCGTATTGGCCAGGCAGACCAGCAGGTCGAACTCGGTGGGTGTGAGGTGGACGTCGTCCGCCCGCACCCGGACCCGGCGCTGCGCGTGGTCGATCTCCAGCTCGCCGAGGCGCAGGATGCCGCTGCGCGGGGTCACCGCGGCGAGCGCCGCACGCTCCACCCGGCGCAGCAGGACGTGCACCCGGGCCGCCAGCTCACGCATGGAGAACGGCTTGGTCATGTAGTCGTCGGCGCCGACGCCGAGCCCGACGAGCATGTCGGTCTCGTCGTCGCGCGCCGTCAGCATCAGCACCGGCACGGGGCGCTGGGCCTGCACGCGGCGGCAGACCTCCAGGCCGTCGAAGCCGGGGAGCATGATGTCGAGCACCATGAGATCGGGCTGCCATGCCTCGGCCGCGTCCACGGCCGCGGGGCCGTCCAGCGCGGTCTGCACCAGGAAGCCCTCGGCCCGGAGTCTCGCGGCAATGGCTTCCACGATCGTGGAGTCGTCCTCGACCACCAGAACCCGGCGCTGTGCACCCGGGGTGGCCGCGACGCCGTTGTGGGTGGTGTGTGTCTGTTCCATCGCCCCGCCCCTGCCCGTTCTCGCGGGAGCCATTCCCCCGGAGGCACGGTCTTCGCTTGTGAATTTCGTGGGAGATCCCATGTGCCGGTCAGAAGCGTAAAGGCAGCGGACGGTCCACGGCTACGCAGGGTGTTGTCCGCGTGAGGAGTTTCTTCCTCGGGGAGGGCGGATCGTCGGCCTTGTGTGGCTTGGCCCGTGCCATACGGGCGATGTGCATACCGGGTGGGGGGTCAGTCGGTCCGCAGTGCGAGATGGACCACGTCCGGAACACCTCGGGCAACGGCTACTTCTTCAGTGCGTACCGCGCTGAATCCGGCATTCCGCATCGCTTGCTCGAAGGCGGGGGAGGGCTGCGCGGACCAGACGGCGAGGACTCCGCCCGGCGTGAGACGCTCCCTGCAGAGCGCGAGACCGGCGGCGGAATAGAGGCTTCCGTTATCTTCTGTGACGGTCCAGTCGGGTCCGTTGTCGATGTCCAGGCACAGTGCGTCGTAACGCTCCGTGGTCGTACGGAGATGGGTGACCAGGTCGGTGTGCGCGATCTCGGTCCGCGGATCGGCCAGCGCCGGGCCCGAGATCCGGTCCAGCGGCCCTTGGCGGTGCCAGTCGACGATCGCCTGCTCCCGCTCGACGACGACGATCCGCCCCCAGCGCTCCTCCTCGGCGGCCCGGACGAGCGAGAACCCGACGCCGAGACCGCCGATGAGCACGGCAGGGGCGGTGCGCTCGTCGGGCAGCGCCGCGAGCGCCGCGTCGATCAGCAGCCGCTCGGACCGTCCGTCGGAGGTGTCCATGAGGAAACACCCGTTGGCGATGATCTCGAAGTCGTCCCCGCGCTCGCGCAGGACAACTTCGCCGAACGGTCCTTCGCGGCGGTCGAGCGTGACGGGGGCGGTGCTGGCGGACATGACGTGGCTCTCCGGTCTCCGGTGGTGGCGGTCGGTTCGACGAACCATCCTGGCGCGCCCGGCAGCCCGGGACCAGCGAATTGAGGAGGTGGCGGCGGGGGCATCGGTGCGCGGACGCGCTCAGCCGGGCTCCGGTCGCGCGCCGCGCACCACGAGGAGCGCCGCCCCGGCCACGTACACCGTCAGCGCCACGGCCCACGCGGCGGGCTGCGGCCCCGGCTGCATCGGCCACGCCCAGAACGCCGCCGCGCCGCCCGGGGTGCGGGGCGCCGCCAGATAGACCGCGCCGCCGTAGACGGTCATCGGCATCCAGCTCAGCCGGGCCCCGAGCAGGGCCGCCCCGGCCGCGGCCACGCCCGTCGCGCCCAGGACGTTGCGGACCATGCCGGGGTAGCCGAACTCCTCCGGATACCCCGGTACGGCCAGCGCGAGCGCACCCGCGGTGAGGGCGGTCAGGCCCAGCAGATGCGCCAGCCGGAGCGGCCACCAGCGGCGTACGGCGGTCCGGTCCAGCTCGTCGGTGTACGAGTGCAGCCCCGTGCCGATGGCGGCCGAGGCGAGCAGCGGGGCGAGGACCAGGACGGGGACGCGCGCGGTGTGGTCGAAGTACGGCCGGTCCTCCAGCCAGTCAGCGGCCCAGGCCGCGACCAGGACGATGCCGGTCAGGGCGGTGGCGGTGAGCGGCAGAGCGCGGGAGCGGAGGTAGAGGACGGGGAGGCGGGGGACGCGTAGGGGGTGGTGCGCGGGCGTGCTCACAGGACCGGGATCTCCTTCGGGTCGCAGCTGCCGCGCAGGACCAGATAGCGGCCGAGCCAGATCCTGCGGTCCGCGTCGGGCATCGCGGTGAGGCGGGCCACGTAGGCCAGGTGCGACGAATCCTCCGGTGGGTAGCCGTCGTCGGCCCCGGGGGCCAGCCAGGTCTGGACGGCCAGGTCGGTGTCCCAGATCCGGGTGGCAGCTGCCGATGCGTCGTCATACATCCGGTCGGGACAGTCCAGGCTGGGCATCAGGTTGTGCACGGTGTCGGTGGCGTAGGCGTCGGGGTGGACGAGTCTGTTGCGTACGACGGTCCACCCGCGGGTCAGCTGCGGCAGTGCCAGCTCGCCCCCGCGGGGGCGGACAGCCGGGTCCACGTACCGGACCGGTGCGCCCGGCACCCCCTCCAGCCGGGAGAAGAGCCCGGCCAGCGCCTCGGACGCCTGGGGCAGCAGCGGCTCGTCGAGCCCGCTCACGCAGACCTGCGGAGTGGTGTCCCCGCACACCAGCCGCGCCGCCACAGGGTCGTCCCGGAACAGGTCGGGGCCGGTGTGCACGATCAGCGGCGCCACCGACGCGGCCACCGCGAGCGGTACGACGGCGAGGAACCGGTGCCGGGCCGCGTGCCCCAGCACCAGGGCGAGCGTCAGCCCGCCGAGCCAGGCCGCCATGACCGGCCCGAACCACCACACGGGGACCCCGAACGGAATCTGCTCGGCGGGGCTCAGGAACCGGACATCGGAGTAGACGTACGAAGGGGCGCCCAGGGAGACGTACGCGACCGCCGCGACGACCGGCGCGGTCAGCCGCCACCGGCACACCCGCCCGGCCACGAAGCCCAGGAACGCCGCGCACACCAGGAAGCAGACATCCGCGAGGACGACCGTGAGCGAAGGGCCGCCCGCGCCGGTGTACGGCCAGGTCGCCGCGAACGTCCCGGCCAGGGCGACGAGATACCCGGCGACCGCCCACACGGCGATGGGCGCGGCGGCCGTCACCAGCCGCGCCAGCCGGCTGCGGGGGACGGACAGCCACAGGCCGTCGGTCCGGCGCCGGTGCTCGCGACCGCCCTGCCAGCAGCCCGCGGCGGCCGTGAGCGGGCCGGTGAGCAGGGTGGCGCCGGAGTGCAGCAGGCTCTGCGTCTCGCCCCAGCTCCCCTGCCACTGGTCCGCCTTGGCGGCCATGGTCACGAGGAGGGTGAGGGCGACGGCCGGCCCGGTCCAGGGGGCGAAGCCCCGCCGGAACTCGGCGCCGAGAGCGGCACGCACGGGGTGTCCGGCCGGCCGGCTCCGGGTGCCGTCCGGCGGGCTCAGTACGTCCGTCATCGGGCGGCCACCGCCGAGCGGTGTGCCCGCAGCGCCGCCGTGTAGCCGCGCTCGATGGGATTGGCGTCGGGGCCGCCCGGCTCCACCGCCTCGCCGCCCAGCCCGACGAGCTCGGCGGTCGTGCCCCGGTAGGCGACCCGGCCGTCCTCGATCAGCGTCACATCGGTGCACGCGGCGGCGACGTCCTCGACCAGGTGGGTGGAGACGATCACGGTGGCTGTGCGCCCCAACTCCCTCAGCAGCGCCCGGAACTCGACCCGCTGTTCCGGGTCGAGGCCGGCGGTCGGCTCGTCGAGCAGCAGCAGGTCCGGTTCGTTGACGATCGCCTGCGCGATGCCGACCCGGCGGATCATGCCGCCCGACAGGGTCTTCACCTTGGCGTCGATCCGGTCCGCCAGGCCGACGCGTTCCACGGCGCGTTCCACGGCAGTGGGGGTGACCGCGCCGTCCATCTCCTTGAGCCAGGCGACGTACCCGACGAACTCGCGGACCGTGAAGCCCGGGTAGTACCCGAACTCCTGGGGCAGATAGCCGAGTCTGCGCCGCACCGTCGCGCGGTTGCGGTGGCCCGACGCGTCACCGACGTCGTGGCCCAGCAGCTCCACCTGCCCCCCGGCGGGTGGTGCCACTGTGGCCAGCACGCGGATCAGCGAGGTCTTGCCCGCGCCGTTCGGCCCGAGTAGGCCGTGTACGCCCGCCGCGAAGGCGAGGTCGACGGCGTCGAGCGCGGTCTTCTTGCGGTGCCGGACGGTCAGTCCGGTGACCCTTGCACTCACGACGTCTCCAGATGGTCGAAGGATCTGCGGCGTACGGCGAGAACCGCCGCGCACGCCAGCGCACCGGCTGCCCAGCAGCCCTGGACGCCGGGCCCGGAGAAGTACGGGGCGGCCTCGGCGGCCAGCGCGGAGGGGCCCCGGGGCGAGGCGCCGACGGTGGGAAGGGCGACGGCGAAGGCCCAGCCGGCGGCGACGGCCGCGGCGCCCGCCCGGCAGCCGACGTACGAACCGAGGGCGAGGGCCGCGAGTGTGAGCGCCAGCCCGGGCAGTAGCCACGCCACGGCGCCGGGCCCGCTTACCGCCGCGGGCAGCGCGGCCCCGGCGAGCGTCAGCGCCGGGATGCTCGCCCCGAGCACCGCGGCGGTCCTGGTCAGCAGCAGCCGCAGCCCGCCGGCGGGGGTGGAGGCGGTGACCTCGTGCAGGGGGTCGGCGTGCCGCCCGTACGAGACGAAGACCCCCGCGAGCGGCAGTACGGGCGCGACGACGAGAAGCAACGGCCGGACCGCCCCGCCGAGCCCCGCCCCGTACGCCAGGGCGAGGGCCCCCGAGGCCACCAGGACGAGCGCCAGCAGCCAGGGTCCGCGCAGGGCCGGCCCGGCGGCCCAGAGCACACGGGCGAGGGGCGATCCGGGCCTGGCGCCGAGAATGCGGGCGGCCCGGTCGCCGGCCCCGACCCGGCGCGCACGGGCGGCCGGGGAGCCCGCCCCGGCCAAGTGCGCCCGGGTGACGGGCGCGCCTGCCCGGCCCCGGAGCCTGCGGGCCGCCCCGGCTCGGACCCCTGCCCAGCGAGCACCGATGCCCGCAGTGCCCACCCCGGTCCGGCGCCGCCCGTCGGCCGCGGAGCCCGCCTCGTCACGGAGCGCCCGCCAGGGCCGCCGGACCGGCGCCCGGACCATCGCCCCCTGCGGCACCGCCGCCAGTACGTCCGCCCGGATGTCCGCCAGGACCGCGCCCATGCCGTCCCGGGTCCTGACCGCCGACGACACCCGCGCCGCGCAGTTCCCGCACGCCTCGACGTGCTTCTCCAGGGACCAGGCGTCCGTCTCCGCCGCCATGCCGGCCGCGTACCGGGTGGCGAGTTCCTCTTCCACGTGCCACGCATGCGTACGCCTCATGCCGTACCTCCCAGCGGATCGCGGTCCGAGGCCAACAGGTCCAGGGCTGCGCGCAGTTCACGTCTGGCGCGCATGGCCCGTGTCTTGACGGTGCCCTCCGGTATGCCGAGCAGCCGGGCGGTCTCGCGGGTCGTCAGGCCGTCGATGACCGTCGCCCGCAGGACCTCCCGCAGCTCGGGGGAGATCCGGTCGAGGGCGGTGCCGACATCGCCGTACTCCAGTCCGGCCAGCACCCGTTCCTCTGCGGAGGGCACCGCGGTGTCCCACCCGGTGTCCCCGGACCCGGACCGTGCCGCTCTGGCCCCCGCCCGTTGCGCGTCGACCAGGCGGCGGGCCGCGATCACCCACAGCCAGCCACCGACCTTCGCGCCCCGGTGTGATCCGGCGGACTGCCAGGCCGTCACGAACGTGTCCTGCAGTACCTCCCGTACGGTCTCCGCGTCCCCGCACCGCCGGCTCAGCCGGGCATGGAGCCAGCCCGCGTGCCGGTCGTAGAGCGCGCCGAGTGCGCTCGCGTCGCCTTGAGCGACGGCGCGCAGCAGCGCGCCGTCCTCGTCGTCCCCATCGGCCCCCGAAGGGCGCAGCAGCCTCACATCTGCTCTATCGACGGCCGGACCGTGTCCGGTTCACCGGCCCGGCGATTCAGTGGGTCAGTGAAGGCAGGGGCGCGAACGCCACGTCCGCGGCGCGCGCGGTGACCTCGGCCTCGTTGCTGATGGCCCAGGCGGCCACCCGCGACGCCGCGGCCGCCGGGATCTCCTCGCTGATTCCGGGGGCCGCGGGAATGTTGTGCGTCGCGTGGGCGTCGTACGGGAGGACAACTCGATAACCACGTGCCAGGGCCCCGCGAGCCGTGGCCTGGACGCACATCTCGGACATCAGGCCGCAGACGACGAGTCCCCGCACTCCGCGGTCGGCCAGCAGGCCGCCCAGCGAGGTCCCCTCGAAGCCGTCGTCCCTGGACTTGCGGACGACGAACTCACCGGTGCCGGCCTCGACGGGGAGGTGGAGCTCCCAGCCGGGCGTGTGGGGCTCGTCGCCCGCTCCGGCGGACCCGTCGTTCTGAATGTGGACGACGAGCGCCCCGCCCGCACGGGCCCGTGCGATCAGGTCGGTCGTCCGGTCAAGGAGCAGGGCCGCTCCGGGGACCGCACCCGCCCCCGTGACGGAGGTGGACTGCACGTCCACCACGAGAAGGGCCTGGAGGGGAGAGCCGGAAAGCGTCATGGCGCCATCATCGCGATCCGGCCCCGCGCCCTTCCACGCGATTTCCGGCCGTGGAGCTGCACAGACCGGCCCCGGATGGTGATCGCTGAGGGCGAACAGACCCTGGGGAACATTCGGCCGCTCAGGAGCATTGAGTCCACATAGCTCAACTTGACTGCCGAAGGGGAGATCATGGCTACGGAGTCCAAGGCGTTCACACCGATCGATCTGCCTGTGCTGCCGCTCGACGACGAGGTAGTGCTGCCCGGAATGGTGGTGCCGCTGGATCTGTCGGACACGGAGGTACGGGCTGCCGTGGAGGCCGCGCAGGCCGCCGCGCGTGCCGGTGGCGGCAAGCCCGAGGTGCTGCTCGTCCCGCGTATCGACGGGACCTACACGGGGACCGGCGTCCTCGGCACCGTCGAGCAGGTCGGCCGGCTCTCGGACGGAGACCCGGGTGCGCTCATCCGGGCCCGTGACCGGGTGCGGATCGGTGCCGGGACCAGTGGGCCCGGCGGAGCGCTGTGGGTGGAGGGGACCAAGGTCGACGTGCTCGTCCCGGACCCCCTGCCCGGCTCCGCCGTGGAACTGGTCACGGAGTACAAGGCACTCGCCACCAGCTGGCTGAAGAAGCGCGGCGCCTGGCAGGTCGTGGACCGGGTGCAGCAGATCGAGGACATTTCCGCGCTCGCCGACAATTCCGGTTACTCACCTTTCCTGACCACCGCCCAGAAGGTGCAACTCCTGGAGACCGCCGACGCGGTCGCCCGGCTGAAGCTCGCCATCCAGTGGCTCGGCGAACACCTCGCCGAGCAGGATGTGGCCGAGTCCATCGCCAAGGACGTCCAGGAAGGCGTCGACAAGCAGCAGCGCGAATTCCTGCTGCGGCGCCAGCTCGACGCCGTACGCAAGGAGCTCTCCGAGCTCAACGGCGACCCGGAGGACGAGTCCGACGACTACCGGACCCGCGTCGAAGCCGCCGACCTTCCCCAGCACGTCCGCGAGGCCGCGCTCAAGGAGGTCGACAAGCTGGAGCGCTCCTCCGACCAGAGCCCCGAGGGCTCCTGGATCAGGACCTGGCTCGACACCGTCCTCGAACTGCCGTGGACCGAGCGGACCGAGGACGCGTACGACATCCCCGGCGCCCAGCGCGTTCTCGACGCCGAGCACGCGGGCCTCGAGGACGTGAAGGAGCGGATCACCGAGTACCTGGCGGTGCGCAAGCGGCGCGCCGACCGGGGGCTGGGGGTCGTCGGCGGCCGCCGCGGCGGCGCCGTGCTCGCGCTGGTCGGTCCTCCTGGAGTGGGAAAAACCTCGCTCGGTGAATCCGTCGCGCACTCCATGGGCCGTAAGTTCGTCCGCGTCGCGCTCGGCGGTGTCCGGGACGAGGCGGAGATCAGGGGCCACCGGCGTACGTACGTGGGCGCCCTGCCCGGACGTATCGTCCGCGCCATCAAGGAGGCCGGTTCGATGAACCCGGTCATCCTGCTCGACGAGATCGACAAGGTCGGCTCGGACTTCCGGGGCGACCCGGCCGCCGCCCTCCTGGAGGTCCTCGACCCGGCGCAGAACCACACCTTCCGCGACCACTACCTGGAGGTCGAACTCGACCTCAGCGACGTCGTCTTCCTGGCGACGGCCAATGTGCTCGACGCCATCCCGGAGGCCCTGCTCGACCGCATGGAGCTGGTCAGGCTGGACGGCTACACCGAGGACGAGAAGGTCGTCATCGCCCGCGACCACCTGCTCCCCCGCCAGCTGGAGCGGGCAGGTCTGGAGAAGGAAGAGGTCACGCTCGACGAGTCCGCGCTGCGCAAGTTGGCCGGCGAGTACACCCGCGAAGCCGGCGTCCGCAACCTGGAGCGGGCCGTCGCCCGGCTGCTCCGCAAGGTCGCGGCCCAGCACGAACTGGGCGACCGTGAGCTGCCGTTCACCGTCACCGACGAGGATCTGCGGGGCCTGATCGGACGCCCGCACCACGTGCCCGAGTCCGCGCAGGACCCGGCCGAGCGCCGCACCGCGGTGCCGGGTGTGGCCACCGGACTCGCGGTGACCGGCGCGGGTGGCGACGTGCTGTTCGTCGAGGCCTCGCTGGCCGACCCGGAGACCGGGGCGTCCGGACTGACCCTGACGGGTCAGCTCGGTGACGTGATGAAGGAGTCCGCGCAGATCGCGCTGAGCTTCCTGCGGTCGCACGGTGCCGAGCTGGAGCTGCCGGTCGCGGACCTGAAGGACCGCGGGGTGCACATCCACTTCCCGGCGGGTGCGGTGCCCAAGGACGGTCCGAGCGCCGGAATCACGATGACGACGGCGCTGGCCTCGCTGCTGTCCGGCCGGCAGGTCCGTACGGATGTGGCGATGACCGGTGAGGTGTCGCTGACCGGACGGGTGCTGCCGATCGGCGGCCTGAAGCAGAAGCTGCTGGCCGCGCACCGCGCCGGGATCACCACCGTGGTGATCCCCAAGCGGAACGAGGCCGACCTGGACGACGTACCGGCCGAGGTGCTCGACGGTCTGGAGGTCCACCCGGTGACGGACGTCCGCCAGGTGCTGGAGATCGCCCTCGCCCCGGCCGCGGCCGGGCTCCGGGAGCAGAGGGCCCCGGCCGCGGCGTGAGTGTCATGCAGTGACGGGCGTGGCATGACGTGCACGGCCGGTACGGACGGCCCGTTCTCCCCGATGGGGAGGGCGGGCCGTTCCGCTCAGGACCTGTCCGGCGCCTACGGGCGGTAGATCGTGCCGGGCACCGGCTCCGCCGGGGCCATCAGCTGGGGGACCGTCACGAAGGTGTAGCCGCGCTTCTTCAGTGCGTCGATGATGCCCGGCACCGCGGGCACGGTGCCCTTGTAGATGTCGTGCAACAGGATGATGCCGTCTTTGCCCGCCTGGTCGAGTATCCGCTTCTTGATCAGCGCGGAGTCGTTCGTGGAGTAGTCCTTCGCGGTCGCGCTCCACAGGATCTGCGACAGCCCCAGCTCCTTGCAGATCTTGGAGACCGTGTCGTCGGTGCGGCCCTGCGGCGGACGCATCAGCCGCGGCTTCCTGCCGGTGATCGCCGCGATGGCGTCCTGCGTCTTCTCCAGCTCGGCCCGTATCTCGGCGGGCTTCCGGTCGGTCAGGATCTCGTGCGACCAGGTGTGGTTGGCCACCTCGTGTCCCTCGGCCTCGATGCGGCGCACGGTGTCCGGGTACTTGGTGACGTGCTTCTTGCCGAGCAGGAAGAAGGTGGCGGGCACCTTCTTCTCCTTGAGGGTGTCCAGGAGGCGCGGGGTGTCCTCGGCCGGACCCGCGTCGAAGGTCAGCGCTATGCACTTCGCCTTGCGGCAGTCCACCGGCCCGAATGACCCCTTGGCGTCGGATGCGGCGTCCTGACGCGCCGAACCGGGTGCGGTGGTGTCCATCGAACATCCGCTGAGCGCGAATGTGAGCGCGGTCACCAGCACGGCAGCCAACCCGGCACCGGACGACGTCATCTTTCTGGGCACAGCAGGTCACTCCTCAAGGCCGACCGCACACGGACTGTGCGGCACGCCGAGGACTATACATAGTGCGTATACACGCAGTGTATAGAGGGGTGAGGTGCGGGACGTAAGCAGTGAAAGCCCAGGTCGGGCGGGTGTCGGTCCGATACGGCGAAGGCCCCGGCGACACGTGCTCGTCGTCGGGGCCGCTGTGCGAAACGGTGGGTCGCTGTGCGAAACGGTGAGGCCGCTGTGGTGGAGTTCCGGGCCGGATCAGCCGTACGCGAGCGCCTGTACGCGGTCGAGGGCGCCGTTGAAGTGGTTGTGGTCGCCGACCGTCGGGCCGGACGACGTGTACTGCCACATCGTGTAGTAGCCCCAGCCGGCCGGGAGTTCACCGACGGTGGTGTTGTAGCGGGCCACCCAGAGCGGGTTGGTGGCGCCGAAGCCGGCGTTGTTGCCCGTGCAGGTCTGCCACCAGCTGGTCGCGGTGTAGATCACCGCGTCGCGTCCGGTGCGCGCCTTGTAGGTGTTCACGAAGTCGCGGATCCAGGAGACCATCCCGGCCTGGGTCTTGCCGAAGCACTGCGCACCGTACGGATTCCACTCGATGTCGAGCACGCCCGGCAGCGTCCTGCCGTCCCTCGACCAGCCGCCCCCGTTGTCCACGAAGTAGTTGGCCTGGGTCGCCCCGCTCGTCGTGTCCGGGGTCGCGAAGTGGTACGCCCCGCGGATCATGCCGACGTTGTAGGAGCCGTTGTACTGCTGCGCGAAGTAGGGGTTCTTGTAGTACGTCCCCTCGGTGGCCTTGGCGTAGGCCCACTTCACGCCGCTGTTCCAGAGAGTCGACCAGGCGACGTTGCCCTGGTGGCTGCTGACGTCCACGCCCTCGGTCTGGACGGCGCGGGTCTCGCGGGGGAGCCCGCCCTGACCGTCGTGGGCGATGACGCCCTGGCCCATCCTGGCCGTACCGCGGGCGGGGGTCTCGGCGGCGGTGGCCGCGCCGGGCAGGGTGAGGAGGAGGGAAAGGGCTGCGAGGAGGGCTCCTGCCGCGGCGAAGCGCGAGCGGCGGGACGTACCGGATCTGTGCACGGGCATGTGGGTGCCTCCGGGGCCTCGGTGGGGGGAACTGCTGACCCAGGGGTGCGTGCGGGACATCCCTGGAACGCTGCCATGGTGTGTGCATGCCACTAGTGACAGTTATGAAGCTACGCACGTAGACCCGCGCGGCGGAAGGGGGTCTGGGAGCTGCCGTTGGTCTACGCCTGCGAAATACTGACCGAGCTGCGGCGATGACCGGCGGCGAAAGAAACTTTCATCGGCAGGAAAGCGTATGAGGGGTGCTGACGTGCACGGGAGTGAACGCGGGAGTGAACCCGGCGCGGGCGGCGGGAGTGGTGTGGACCACGAGTTCCTGGCCCTGGAGCGGGAGTTGGCCGTCTTTCTGCGCCGGGCGCGGGCCAACTCCGGGGAGATGGCCCGCGAGGTGCACCCGGACCTGGAGTCCGCCGCCTACGGCCTCCTCGTACGGCTGGAGTCGGCGGGCCCGCAGCGGGCCACCGATCTCGCCGCCTATATCGGCGTCGGCAAGGCGACCATGAGCCGTCAGCTGCGCGCCCTGGAAACGCTCGGCCTGGTGGCCCGCGAGCCCGATCCGGCCGACGGCCGCGCCTGGCTCGTCCACCTCACCGACGAGGGTCTCGCCCGCTTCCGTAGCGTCCGCGATGCCCGTCGCGACCGCTACGTACGCAAGCTCGCCGACTGGGACCGCACCGAAGTCGCCGAACTGGCCCGGCTGCTCCACCAGTTGAACGCCCGGGCCGAGGGCTGAGTGCCGGCCCGGTCACTCTTCCGCCGGACACGCCCTAGAACTCGATGAAGGCCGCTGTCGCGTCGTCATGGGTCTTGCTCCGGCGCAGGTATCTGCGGTCCGTGTCCGCCCGCTCCAGCTCCCGCACCCGGTCGATGAGCCCCTGGGGCCCCGTCTTGCGCAGCAGCTCCAGGGTGGCCGTCCAGTCGCCCTCCCGGAACTTCTCCGTCCAGCGGCTCGCCCCGTCCGTCAGTGCGGCCAGGGACCGGACCTCCGTGCGCGGCACCCGGCCGGTCACCGCGCGGGACGCCACCTGGGGGTCGGCGGCGGCGGTGAAGAAGCCGCCCTCCTTGTTCCTGGCCCGGGCGTCGGCGATCGCCTCGGAGGCGAGGGAGCCGGGCGGCAGCCGGTCGAGCCGGTCGTCGAGGACCGCGCGCACCGCCCCGTCGGGCGACTCCAGGAGGAGTGCGGAGTCGGAGAGGACCAGGTATTCGATCTCGCGTTCGTCCCAGCGTGCGAGCACCACGGTCGCCTGCGGCGTCCTCACGTGAGAAAGGTCACAGGGGGAACGGTGCGTGTCGGCGGTGCGCCGGATGGACTCGGCGAGGATCTCCGTCAGCGTCAGATCTCGTCGCGAACAGGACAGTTCGGCCAGGGCGCCGCCCAGTCGGGCAGTGAACCAGGGCACCGAGTGCACACAACCGTCGTCACCCTGCGGTGGCGTCACGCCGTCGAGCAGGACCAGCGCCCCGCCCTGGCCGGACGCGGGGAGAGCGGCGGACACCCAGTCCTCGTTGGGGCGTTCCGGGCTGCCGGATTCGGTGGCGAGTTCCATGCGCATACAGCCAGTCTGCACGATGCCTTCACGGGCCCTGCACGAGCGGGCCGTTGGCCCGTACCAGCAGGTCAGCCGGGCCAATGCGAGCGGAAGGAATCGCTCCGTGGCGGGTGCGGGTGGGCATCCTGCCAAAGCCTGGGCGGAACTTCCACCCGGTGAGCCGTGCATGCCCGACAGCGCCTCCGGGAAGACTTGTTCGCCAACTCCGGAGTGATGTTCACTCGTTCGAGTGGCGGAGCGGTTGAAGCGTGCGCCCCTCTCAAAAGCACTGGAATGGTCAGAAGCCGTACCAGGGGTGGGGGCGCCTTTCCACGTGACCGCACGTCACCTCTGCTTCATGGGTGGACGAGTCAAGATTGCGAGCACCGGTGCAGAAGAAGCGGCCTCGGAGCAAGGGCAGCACGCGCGACGGTTCCGGGGCGATCCCTCCGGTTCCGAGCGCCGACAAACGGACCGTGCGGGTACGCAGTCGGCTGGTCGCGGGTGTCGCCGTCGTCGGCATCACCGTCATCGCGGCGGGCGCCCCTGCCGCGCTCGGTGCCTCGTCCGACCTCAACGAATCCCAGCAGCTGGTCACCCTCGCCGAGCTGAACCAGCAGGCCATCACCCTCGCGCACTCGCTCGCCGATGAGCGCGACGAGGTCACCGCGTACATCGCGGCGGGCCGCAAGGAATCGATGGCCGAAGGCGCCGAAGGCTCGGCCGTCCCTTCCGCCCGCGTCGACCAGCAGGTGGACGAGATCCGCGCCGAAGCCCCCGCGGGCCTGCGCCGGGACCTCTCCACGATCCCCTCGCTGCGCCGCGACTCCCTCTCAGGCAAGGGCTCGGCCATGGAGGCCCACCGGGCGTACTCCGAGGTCATCGCCAAGCTCCACGGCCTCGCCGAGGAACTGGTGGGCAAGACCCCGCCGCGCGCCGCGGGCTCCACCCGCGCGCCGCTCGCACTCGGTGGCGCCGTCGAGCAGGCGTCCGCCACCCGGGGCCTGCTCCTCGCCGCTCTCGCCGTACCGCGCAGTGAGCCCGTCACGCAGACCGACCCGTTCACCGGGCTTCCGGTGGAGATCCAGGGCGAGGGCTCCGCCGAGGACAACCGCAACCGCAACGAACTGAGCGCCGCCGCCCAGCAGGCACGGGTCCACGAACTCGCCTCGCTAGCCGACTTCGACCAGGCAGCGAACCCGATCGCCCGCGACAAGCTCTCCTCGACCGTCACGGGCCCCGAGGTCAACAGCGCGGAGAAGTACCTCTCCAGGCTGACGGACCGGCCCGAGCTGTCCGACACCGACCAGAAGGCCGACCGCGAGAAGGTCGCAGCCGCCCTCTCCGCCCGCATCGACCGGATGCGCGGCGTCGAATCGGCGCTCGGCACCGCCCAGGTCCAGCGTCTGGAGCAGCTTCGCGACGACGACGTCACCGCACTCGAACTGCGGCTCGCGCTGCTCGGCGGCTGCTTCCTGATCGTCGTGGGCGTCTCCACCGCCGTCGCCCGCACCCTCACCCAGCCGCTCGCCGTCCTGCGGATCGGCGCCGCCAGGCTCGCGGGCGAGCCCGAGACCGCGGAAGCGATCCGCTACACCGGCCGTAACGACGAATTCGCCCAGGTCGTCCGGTCCATCAACGCGCTGCACGGCAAGCTGTACGGGCTGCACCACACGTTCAGCGGGCAGCTGGAGACCCTCCGGAGCGAGCGCGGCGAACTGGTCGCGGGCCGCGAGGCGCTCACCGTCCAGCGGGCCGAACTCCAGGTCCACGCGGCCGATCTCGCCGCCCAGCTGGAGCGGCTGAAGAACACGGTCCACCACACCTTCGTCAACCTCTCGCTGCGCACCCTCGGCCTCGTCGAGCGCCAGCTCGGCGTCATCGAGAGCCTGGAGGAGCGCGAACAGGACCCGGAGCGTCTCGGCACGCTCTTCAAGCTCGACCACATGGCCACCGTCATGCGCCGCCACAGCGAGAACATGCTGGTCCTCGCGGGCGCCGAGCACGGTCACGGCCACGTGGGGCCGATCCCGCTGGTCGACGTCCTGCGTGCGGCCGTCAGCGAGATCGAGCGGTACGAGCGGGTGACGATCCAGTCCCTGCCGCCGCACGCCCAGATCGCCGGATTCGCCGCCGACGACCTCAGCCACCTGGTCGCCGAACTCCTGGAGAACGCGACCTCCTTCTCGCCCCCCGACTCCCATGTCGAGCTCTCCGGCTGGCTGCTGGAGACCGGCGAGGTGATGCTCTCCGTGCAGGACGAGGGCATCGGCATGTCGGCCGTCCGGATGGGCGAGCTCAACGCCAGGCTGGCCGACCCGGCTTCGTTCGAGGCGGGCGAGCAGAGCGCCGACGGTGCCGGGCTCGGCCTTCAGGTGACCTCGCTGCTGGCCGCGCGCCACGGCGTACGGGTGCAGCTGCGCGAGCAGAAGGGCAGCGGGGTGACGGCGGTCGTCGTTCTGCCGCAGGCCCTGCTGCCGAAGGCGCCGCCCGCCGCCTCTCCGCCGCCGGTCCACAAGGCGGGGGACGCGCCCACGCTGAACCTGCCGGGCTCGGTGGCCGAGGCCAACTCCAACGCCCTGCCGCGCCGTGCGGGCGAGCTGCCCGGCGATCCGCAGACCGGGGCGGCCGAGGCGGCCGAGCTGCCCGGCGATCCGCAGACCGGGGCGGCCGAGGTGCCGGGCGATCCGCTGATCGCGGCGGCCGAGCAGACGATCCGGGAAGTCGGCGCCACACCCGCCGATACGGCTCCCGCCCCCGCCCCGGCCACGGAACCGGCGATGCCCGAGCCCCGGCCGGTCGCCGTCGAGTCCGAGGCCGAGACCACGATGCAGGTCAGGCTCCCGGCGTCGCCGGGGACCTCCGACCCGTACGCCATCGGCCCCGACCGGCACGAGCGCGCCGCCGACAACGACTCCGCGCCCACCCCGGAACCCCACGCCGCACCCGGACAGGCCGCCGCCCCCGCCCCCGCGCTCGCCCCCGCCGCCGAGACCGTTCCCGGGCCCCGGCGGCCGCAGAGCGAGGTCCGCAGCGAGGACGAGGGCGTCGTCACGGACAAGGGGCTGCCCAAGCGCACCCCCAAGGTCGTCAAGCCCGCGGGCGCCCCCGCAGTCGAGCGCAAGGGCAGCCTGGACAAGGACGCCCTGCGCCGCCGGCTCGGCGGCTTCCACCAGGGTGCGAAGGACGGCCGTCGGGACGTCGAGGCGGAGATCGCCGAGGACACCCTGGGAGGCGGCATCGCCGTGGCTGCCGCGCACACCGACCACACCGAGCTGACCGAGCTGACCGACCGTACCGACGGTCGAACCGATGAGACGGGGGACACAGTCGAGGAGGCACGCAGTTGACTGCGCCCAGCACATTCGGGCTGAGCACCGAGGCCCGGAATCTTCACTGGTTGCTGAGCAATCTGGTGGAGGAGGTGCCAGGGGTCCACTCGGTCACCGTCGTCTCGTCCGACGGACTCATGCTGCTCTCCTCGGACCCCGGCCACCTGAACGCCCCCTTGGCCGACAGGCGCACCGGTCCACGGGGCTCCAGCGCCGACCTGGCCACCATCGTCTCCGGCATCGGTTCCCTCACCGCGGGAGCCGCCAAGCTGATGGACGGCGGCGGCGTCAAGCAGACGATGGTCGCCATGGACGAGGGCAGCGTCTTCGTCATGTCCATCAGCGACGGCTCGCTGCTCGGCGTGCACGCCACCCCCGACTGCGACATGAGCGTCGTCGCCTACCACATGGCGCTCTTCGTCGGCCGCGCCGGACACGTACTCACCCCCGAACTCCGCAGTGAACTGCGCAAATCGATGGAGAGCGCCCAGTGACGCCCGCTGCTGAACCCGCCCGAAGGCTCCCCGTCCGCGGCGCCGACAAACGGCCCGCCCGGGTCCGCCCGTACTCCCTCACCGGCGGGCGCACCCGCTTCGGCCACGTCCTCCTCGTCGAGACGTTCGTCGCCGCCCTCGAAGCACCCGAGGAGCGCCGCGAGCTCACCAACGGCAACCTCGCCTCGCGCGTCATGCCGGAGCTCCGGGCCATCGTCGAACTCTGCCGCCGTATGCGTACGGTCGCGGAGATCTCGGCCCTGCTGAAGATGCCGCTCGGCGTGGTCCGCGTGCTGCTCAGCGACTTGGCCGACCAGGGAAAGATCCGCGTGTACGGAACCGGTCACGGCACCGGCCAGCCCGACCGCGCACTGCTCGAAAGGGTGCTCAATGGACTCCGCCGTCTCTGAGCCGACGCTGTTCGCCCCGCGCCAGCCGGGGCCCAAGGAACAGGCCGAGGAGTCGTTGCAGGCCTGGCAGCTGGACCACACCCGTGCCCCCATCGCGACGAAGATCGTGGTCGCGGGCGGCTTCGGCGTCGGCAAGACGACCTTCGTGGGCTCGGTCTCCGAGATCACCCCGCTGAAGACCGAAGCGCTGATGACCCAGGCCAGCGAGGAGACCGACGACCTCACCGCCACGCCCGACAAGGTCACCACGACCGTGGCGATGGACTTCGGCCGCCTCACACTCGACGACGACCTCGTCCTGTACGTGTTCGGCACACCCGGTCAGCAGCGCTTCTGGTTCATGTGGGACGACCTGGTGCGCGGGGCGATCGGTGCGGTCGTGCTCGCCGACACCCGGCGCCTCGCCGACTGTTTCCCCGCACTCGACTACTTCGAGAGCTGCGGGCTTCCCTACATCGTCGCGGTCAACCACTTCGAGGGAACGCCCGGTTACGAGCCGGAGGACGTCAGGGAGGCCCTGACCGTGCCCCCGCACGTGCCTGTTGTGATCATGGATGCGCGTAACAGGATCACTGTCGTCGAGTCGCTGCTGGCCCTGGTCGGTCACGCCCTTGACGCCACCCCGGCGTAGGGCCTGTCCTGCGGATCACGGCCGGGGCCACGCCGCGTCCTATCCGACCCTGATCCGCAGGGCAGGCCCTAACAGCTGCCACGCGTACGAACACGTAACGGAGAACCGCGATGCGGAAGATACTCATTGTCGGAGCCGGCCAGTCCGGACTCCAGCTCGCTCTCGGACTGCAGTCGAGCGGGTACGAAGTCACCCTGATGTCCAACCGCACGGCCGACGAGATCCGGACCGGCCGGGTCATGTCGACGCAGTGCATGTTCCACACCGCGCTCCAGCACGAGCGCGACCTCAAGCTCAACTTCTGGGAGACGCAGGCCCCGCGCATCGAGGGCCTCGGCGTGTCCGTCGCTGCGCCGGACTCCTCGCGTGCCATCGACTGGGTCGGCAAGCTGGACGGCTTCGCGCAGTCCGTCGACCAGCGCGTGAAGATGGCCGGCTGGATGGAGACCTTCGCCCAGCGCGGCGGTCAGCTCGTGATCCACGGTGCGGCCGTCTCGGACCTGGACTACTTCTCCCGCACCTATGACCTCGTGATGGTCTCGGCCGGCAAGGGCGAGCTGGTCTCCATGTTCGGCCGGGACGCCGCGCGTTCGCCGTTCGACGCCCCGCAGCGAGCCCTGGCCGTGGCCTATGTGCACGGCATGGGCCCGCGCCCCGAGCACCCGGACTACGACGCGGTCCGCTGCAATCTGGTCCCGGGCGTCGGCGAGCTGTTCGTCATGCCGACCCTGACCACATCCGGCCGTGCGGACATCCTGTTCTGGGAAGGCATTCCGGGCGGACCGCTCGATGCCTTCCAGGGCATCAAGGACCCGTCCGAGCACCTCGCCATGACGCTGGAGCTGATGGAGAAGTTCACTCCGTGGGAGTACGCCCGCGCCACCAAGGTCGAACTGACCGACGCCAACGGCACGCTGGCGGGCCGCTATGCCCCGACCGTCCGCAAGCCGATCGGCCGACTGCCCGGCGGTGGCCTGGTCCTCGGTGTCGCGGACGTGGTCGTGGCCAACGACCCGATCACCGGCCAGGGCTCCAACTCGGCTTCCAAGTGCGCGAACGCCTACCTGGAATCGATCATCGAGCACGGCGACCGGGAGTTCGACGCGGACTGGATGCAGTCCACGTTCGACCGTTACTGGGACACCGCGCAGCACGTCGTGAAGTGGACCAACGCGATGCTCGGCGTTCCGCCGGAGCACGTGCTGAACCTGATCGGTGCCGCCGGTCAGCTCCAGCCGGTTGCCGATCGCTTCGCCAACGGCTTCAACGACCCGGCGGACTTCGACAACTTCTTCTTCGAGCCCGACCGGACGAACGCGTACCTCGCCGAGGTCACGGGCTCCGTAGCCGGCTGACCCGAAACCGGGCTGTCACGTCGTTCAGGTCGACGTGACAGCCCGGTGGTTCTTTCGCGTCCCCTACTCGACCGGGGCGGTGTCGGAGCTGTACCCCGTGTCGTTGCCCGCAATGGCGTCCTCCGGGAGCACCGGAGGCGTGTACGTGCTCAGCGGCTCGGCGCCCGGGTCCGGGCGTACCGCGCCCAGCAGCGGGTTCGAGGCGACCGGCGAGACCTTCACCGTGGCCCCCGGCCGCGGCGCCTGCACCACCATGCCCTTGCCGATGTAGAGCGCCACATGGGTCGCCTTCGGGAAGTAGATCACCAGGTCGCCGGGGCGTAGCGACGCGATCGGCACCTTGGGCAGCTGCCGCCACTGCTCCTGCGAGGTTCGCGGAATCGGCCGCCCGGCCGTCGACCAGGCCTGCGAGGTGAGCCCGGAGCAGTCGAACGACGCCGGTCCCTCGGCGCCCCATACATACGGTTTGCCGATCTGCCGGACCGCGTACCGCACGGCGTCGCCGCCCTGCTGGGACGGCGGCCGGGTCGAACTGAGGGCCCCGGAGGCGACCAGTTCGCGCTGGGCCGTGTCCGTGCCCTCCTTCTCCAGCCGGGAGACGGCGGCGAGCTGTTCGGCGGTGAGCGAGGCCAGCATGGCCTCGATGTCCTTCAGCCGGGAGCGTACGACGTCGCGCTGCTTCTTCTGCCTGGCGGTGGTCGTCTGCTGCTTGTCGAGCGCCTTGCGGGACGCGGTTGCCAGGAGATCGGCGTTCTTCTCGGCCCCGGCGAGCCGGTCCACCGTCGCCGCCCGGCCCGCGGCCACGCGCTGGATGATGTGGCTCTGGTCCAGGGCGGTGGCCGGGTCACGGGCCAGCAGCAGTTGCATGTACGCGGAGAAGTCGGACCGGCCCTGGTACTGCTCGCGGGCCAGCCGGCCCGCGTCACGGCGGCCCTGGTCGAGCGCGATCCGTGCCCGGGCCAGATCGTTCGCCAGCTTCTTCGCCTCGGCGGTCCGCTTCTTCAGCTCCACCGCGGTGCCGTTGTACGTCTCGCCGGCCTCCTCGGCCTGGCGGTAGAGCGTCTGAAGCTGCTTCAGCAGCCCGGCGACGCTCTCGGGCTCGGTGTCGTCGGCCGCGAACGCGTCGTCCGCGTCCACCGTCGAGTCGTCTTCGTTCACCGACGGAGCCGGGCTCGGGTCGATGGGCTCGGCGGTGGCGGGTGCGGCCGAGACGACCGCCGCGATCACCGCTGTGCAGAGCGCACGCAGGACTCTGCCGGGCACGACATCACCTCCGATGACGGAGCGGGGACCCGTAATGGGATTACCCCACAAATGACCGAATCCTCTCCATCCGGTCATGTGGTGTCAGGTGATGCAAGCACCGCGCGGCGTGGCGGCCGGTCAGGTCACCGGGAAGGCGTAAAACACCCTGCCCCGCTGCACGACGGCGGTCCCGCCGGACGTACGGACCCGGTACGGAGCGAGGACCATCGCCCCCTTCGGGTCCTTCTCCGGGTCCTGCACCCCGATGTCCTGGAACTTCCACAGCCGCCGACCGTCGGCGGCCGCGAACGCGGTGACCTGGGTGACATCCGCCGCGAGCAGCGTCTTTCCGCTGCCGCTGAGGGCGAGCGAGGGCGCGTTGCCGCCGAGGGGCACCTCGGTCGAGCGCCGCCAGCGCAGCCGGCCGGTCTCCCGCTCGACGACACCGACCTCCTGATTCCGGTTGGTGATGTGGAGCAGTTCCCCGGCCGGCACGGGGGTCCCGAAGACGGACGCCTCGGTGCCGTTCACCCGCCACAGCGGCTTGCCCGTGGCCGTCTCGAACGCCTGGAGATCGTCGCCGACGGCCCCGTACAGCTGCCCCTCCTCGTCGCCCGACGCGGCCCCGTCCGGCGTGACCGTGCCGAACCGCCGGGTCCACAGCAGCTTTCCGGTCTTCCGGTCGAAGCAGCGGAACGAGCCCTTGCCCTTCGCGGCCTTGACCTCGGCGGGGGTGAGCGTCGCGGCGGTCTGGCGTACGACGAGGTCGGCGGTCCGGACGGCGGTGAGCCGGTAGTCCGGTGTGCCGGGGGAGCGCCCGGCGGGCACGGCGACGCGCCAGAGTTCCTTGCGCTGCACGATGTCGTACGCGAAGAGGTGGGCCCGGACGACCTGGGTGTCCTTGCCGGGCTTCTTGCCCTTCTTCGGCTTCTTGGCCTTCACGGTGACCGTGTGGGAGCCGGTGAACCAGACGACGGAGCCGGACCGGCCGGTGAGCGGGGCGGCCTTGAGGCCCGGTGCGTCGGTGAAGCCGGTCGCGTACGCCACCCGGTGGACGATCTTGCCGTCCTTGGGGGAGAGCCAGAGGAATTCGGCCGGGCCTGCAATGAAGCAGAGGTTCTCGCCCGCGGCCAGCACCTCCTGCCCGCCGGCGGCGTCCGCCTGCTGCCAGGCCTTGCGTCCGGTACGCAGGCTGACGCCCGTCGCCCCGTTCTCGCCGCTCAGCACCAGCAGCTTGTCCCGCCAGATCGCGGAGGTCAGGGGCGCGGGCTCGGACGCCGGGAGCGTGTACATCCACCGCGGCTCGGGCGGCAGTCCCGGGACGGCGCGACGGGGCTTCGGCGCGGGCTTGTCGTCGGCCGGGGGTGCGGAGTCGTCGGAACCGAAAGCGAGCACGGCGCCCGCCCCCACGAAGAGTCCGGCGGCCCCGGCGGCGAAGACGGTGAGCAGTGCCCGGCGGTCGCGCGCGGCACCGAACGGCCCGGACGGCCCGGGGGAGTTGGCAGGGGCAGGGGAGATGGCCGGTGCGGGGGTCTGGGCGGGCAGGGGGAGCGGTGCCTGCGGGGCAGGGGTGAAGGGTGCCGTGCTCTGCGGTGCGGCGGCCTGCGCGTAGGGGTACGGGGCCGGGGCGGGCGGGAGCGCGGTCTGCTCGCGGGGGATGGCCAGTTGTGTGGTCGGCCGGTCGATGTGCGGCGGCCTGTTCCCGATGGCCTTGAACCGGGTGGTCCTGCTGTCCTCGACGGCATCCGTGCTCTCACCGGACTGCTCCGGCGCGACGGGGGAAGTGACTGGTGAGGGCGCCGCGTTCTGCACCACCGCGTCCTGTGGTTCATCGGACGGCGGCTCATCGAAAGTCGGTTCATCGGACGGCGGTTTCAGCCCACGCGCCCAGCTCTCCTGCTCGGCCACCGCAGCCGACAGCGGTTCGGACAGCCAGTCGCCCTTGGCCAGGGCCGACGCGCCCTCCAGCGCCAGGTCGGCGGCCACCGAGCCCGCCGACGGGCGCTCGGACGGGTTCTTCGCCAGGCAACGGGCGATCAGCTCACGCAACGCGTCCGGTACGGAGTCCAGTTCGGCATTGCCGTGCGCGATCCGCTCGGCGGCCTCATCGGCCGGGCCGTCCGCGAGCGGGGTCGTGCCGGTCGCCGCGTACGCGAGCAGCAGCCCCAGGACGAAGAGGTCGGACGCCGGGCCCGCCTCCTCGCCCCCGACCTGTTCCGGGGTGAGATAGCCGAGCCGTACGGAGAGCTGACCGCCCGGCCGCGCCTCGGCGGCCGCCGCAGCGCCCAGCGGTCCGAACGCGGTGAGCCGGGGGCCGTCCTCGGCCAGCAGAACCGTCCCGGGAGCCAGCCCCTGGAGGACGGCCCCGGTGGCGTGCACCCGGGACAGGGTTTCGGCGACGCCCGCACCCAGTATCCGCACGGCACGCTCGGGGAGCGGCCCGGTGAGGTCGATGGCCTGAGCGAGCGTCAGCGCGGGTACGTACGGCCACGCCGTCCACAGCTCACCGGAGTCCGGGGCGGCGAGCGGAGCCTGCACCCATCCGCCGGCCAGCCGCTCCGCCGTGCGCGCCTCCGCCTGGAAGCGCCGCCGGAAGGCGGGCACCGCCGCGAGTGCGGGCCGCGCCGCGCTGACGACGGCGAGTTCGGTGGTGTCGGTGTCCCTGACCACGTACTGCACGGCGCTCGCTGTCTCACGGAAGCGCGCCAGCACGGTGTACGGGCCGAAGTGACGTGGATCGTCCTGACGCAGCGCCTCCATGGCGCACCCCCCTTGTTCCCGTGCCTCGGCACCAGATCGTCGATCTTAGAGGGTCCGGCCTCCGTTGCCCGGCCCGGACACCCGTCCCGCGCCGGCCGGCGCGAGGAGTCAGTGCCCGCTGCCGGGCTTGGTCCAGGGCCACTTGAGGGTCCGTCGCTCGCGGCCCCCGGGGGCGTACTCGTACACCCAGCCGCGCGGCAGCCCCAGCCGCTTGGTGTGTCCGGCCGCGATCCGCTGGTACGCGTACACGGTGTGGGGCCCGCCCTCGGCGTCCGGTACCGGGACCTCGTACCACTTGGGGGGATGGCCGGTCGCGCCGACGAGGACGGGCAGGACCCGGCCGTCCAGGGGGCCGCCTCTGAAGAGGGTGTTCTCGCTTCTCACCGGGTCAGTCTGACGCAGCGGGCAGCAGGTGGGCCGCACCGGCCATCACCGGAATCACCAGATCCGCCAGTCGTCCGGCCGGACCTTGGGCCGTTTCCAGTGGCAGCAGGTCCGTCACCGCGGCGGCGGTCTCGGCGTCCGTCGCCGCGGTCGCCGCGAGCAGCGCGATGAGATGGTCCACGAGCCAGCCGCGCAGTCCGGCCGCCGGGGGCTGTTTCCCCTCGTCCAGCCAGATCAGGGACGCCGCCTCGACGGCGGCGATCCAGGTGCGCACCATCATCCGCAGCCTCGGCCCTGCCGGTTGCTGCCCCGTGCCGTTGCCCCTGCCGAGGTGCAGCAGGATCTGCTCGGCCGCCGCCCGGCGTACCCCGTCGACGATCGCGGTCGTACGGGAGGTGTCGGCGACGCTGCCGCCCTGGAGCAGCGCGCTGAACCCGGCGTCGTGTTCGTCGACGAAGGTGAGATACCGGTCCAGGACCCGCGACAGCCGTTCGGTGGGCGGTCCGACTGCGGGTTCCGTGAAGCACAGCGTCAGCTCGGCGGCGGCCGACCCGAGCGCCGCCTCGTACAGCTGCTGGCGGCCACCGGGGAAGTACCGGTAGACGAGCGGCCGTGAGACTCCGGCGACCGCCGCCACCTCGTCGAGCGAGACCTCGTCGGGGGCCCGGTGCGCGAAGAGGCCGAGGGCCGCGCCGATGATCTGGGCGCGGCGCACCTCGACCCCGAGCCTTCGGTACGCGGGTGTCGTCGGGGCTTCAGCAGCGGCGGTCATGCCAAGAAGCCTAGGGCCTCCCGTTTGGATCATGCCGGGCCCGCCCGCGGGGAGCGAGCATGGACCGACCGGCGATTGGGGGGCGGCGTCGCGGGGCTCCCACCCCCCCCAATCGCCGGTCGGTCTCAGGCCAGCAGACCCGAGCTCCTCCACAGCCTGCGCCCCACTCCGTTCAGCACACCGATGTCGTCGAGGAAGTCCGTCAGCCGCTTGGCGCCCGACTGCATGACCTCGGCGCGGTGGCCGCTCGCCTTCACCTGGGCGACGGCTTCCCGGCGGTCCAGGCCGACGCGCTCGTACACCTGCGGGTTGACGAAGCAGACGGAGAAGACGCGGGCCGCCTCCCCGCAGCTCACCCGGGTGAGCTCCCGCTCCCAGCGCGGTGCGGTGACCATCTGGCGGCGCAGCTCCTCGCGGGCGTACCGGACGTGCCGTGCCTCCTCCACCACATGGATGCGGGTCACTCCGCGCACCAGGGTCTGCACGCGCTCGTCCGGGAAGGTCAGCCGCTGCATCCAGTCGAGGATCTCCTCGCCGAGGAGGGTCGAGGCGAACGAGCCGGGGGTGGTGGAGACGGTCTTCATGATCCGCGCCAGGTTGTGATAGAGGCGCGGTACGGGGTAGTTGGGGGCGCCGCCCCAGGTGATCATGCGGCCGAACATCAGCGAGTGCCGGCACTCGTCCGCGATCTCGGTGAGGGCGTAGCGGACGTGGTTGCTGGTCGCCGGCTTGTCGTAGATGTGCCGGACGAGCAGCTGCATGAGGATGATCTCGAACCAGATGCCGAGCGAGGCGAGCGAGGCGGCCTCGTGCCGCGCCAGCTCCATCCGCTGTTCCTCCGACATCTTCCGCCAGAGCGGGGTGTCGTAGAGGGAGATCAGCTCGGGCGGCCAGAACCACTTGCCCTCCTCGATCGCCGAGTCCCAGTCGAGCTCGGTGTCCGGATCGAAGGAGTGCTTGGCCGAGGATTCGAGAAGACGCTCGGCGATCTGCTCGCGGTCCCGCAGGGGCCCGAGTGCGTCACGGAGCAACTGCACATCGCGTTCGGTCGCTGTCGACATGGCTGAGGGCACCTCACACATGGGTTACCGGCGGTCACTTCTTATGAGACTGCCTGTCAGTAAGCCCGTCAATCCCTTGCGCGCGACTTGTTGACCCGGCGTCTACCACCGTGTGAACCTGCCAACTGACGCCAGTGCCAAGGAACTCGGCGACGCGACCGTGCAAGGCGAAGGAGCCGTCCGTGTCGACACATGACCTCTACACCACTGCCCCCGACGAGCCGACCTGGCAGGTGCCGGCCTCCGGAGCCGCCCGTTTCAGCTGGGACTACGACGACGGCCGGGAACGTCTGCTCGCCCTCTACCAGAAGGGCAAGGACAAGCAGTGGGACGGCAACAAGCGCATCGACTGGAGCCTGGAGGTCGATCCCGCCGACCCGCTCGGCACTCCCGACGAGGCGCTCACGCTCTACGGCACCCCGCACTGGGCGAAGATGACCGAGCGCGACCGGGGCGAGCTGCGCAAGCACTACACCTCCTGGCAGTTCAGCCAGTTCCTGCACGGTGAGCAGGGCGCGATGGTCTGTGCGGCGCGCATCGTGGAATCGGTGCCCGACCTGGACGCGAAGTTCTACTCCGCGACCCAGACGATGGACGAGGCCCGGCACGCGGAGATCTACGGGCGGTTCCTGCACGAGAAGGTCGGGATGCTCTACCCGATCAACGACAACCTCCAGGGGCTGCTGGGCGACACCCTGCGCGACTCCCGCTGGGACATGCCCTACCTCGGCATGCAGGTCCTCATCGAAGGGCTGGCCCTGGCCGCCTTCGGCATGATCCGCGACACGACGACCAAGCCGCTGCCCAAGCAGATCCTCGCCTATGTCATGCAGGACGAGGCCCGGCACGTCGCCTTCGGGCGGATGGCGCTGCGCGACTACTACAAGCAGCTGAGCGACGCCGAACTGCGGGAGCGCGAGGAGTTCGTCATCGAGGGCTGCTACCTGATGCGCGACCGGCTCAGCGGAGTCGAGGTGCTGGAGAACTTCGGCATCGGCAAGCAGGAGGCCACGGAGCTCTCCGAGCACTCGGAGTATCTCCAGCTCTTCCGCAAGCTCCTCTTCAGCCGCATCGTCCCGTGCGTCAAGGACATCGGCCTGTGGGGCGAACGGCTCCAGAAGGCGTACGTCGACATGGGCGTGTTCGAACTCGGTGACTCCAGCCTGGACCTGCTGATGGCCCAGGACGAGGAGATAGCCGAGCAACTGGACCGCGACCGCTTCGGGGCGGAGGAACAGGAACGGGTGGCGGAGGTCGCGGACGCGATCGCGGAGGGAGGGGCGGGCTGAGCGCTCCCCAGGCCTGTCCGGCGGATCATGGCCGGGGGCCACGACGCCTGGCACTTCCCCGAGCTCTCAACTTCGTCCGAGCAGGGGAGATCCCACCTGAGGACGCTTCGGCGCCTTGCGATGCACCGCACCGGACGCCGCGTCCCATCCGACCCTGATCCGCCGGACAGGCCCTAATCGATGGACGCACCCGGCTGCCGGGCGGGAGGATGCCCCCATGACGCCTCCCTCCGCAGCCGATCCGGCGCCGGCCGCCGCCCGCCGCAGCCTCGAAGGGCTGGCGCTCGGTGACGCTTTCGGGGAGCGCTGGTTTCCGCTCTTCCGCGAGCCCCGGCAGGCGTACAACGAGGTCCGCGCCCGCCGCACACCGAGCGAGCCCGTGTGGAACTGGACCGACGACACCGCCCTCGCCCTGGCGCTGAACCGCGTCCTCGAGGAGTGCGGTCACGTCGACCAGGACCGTCTCGCCCTGTTCTTCGCCCTCGCCTTCGACGTCGACCAGGCACGCGGCTACGGCCACGGTATGCACCTGCTGCTGCCGCAGTTGCTGACCTCGCCGGCCGACTGGCGGACCCTGGCGCCCGAGCTGTTCGAGGGCGGCAGCCTCGGCAACGGTGCCGCCATGCGGGTCGCGCCGCTCGGTGCCCGCTTCCACGACGACCTCGGCCATGCCGCCGAACAGGCCGTGCTCTCCGCGGAGGTCACCCACGCACACCCGGAGGGGATCGCGGGCGCGGTGGCCGTCGCGGTCGCCGCGGCTCTCTCGGTACGCGGTGAACTCACCCTCGCCGGCGTCGCGGACCGTACACCCGAAGGGCTCGTACACGACGGACTGCGCCGCGCCGCGGACGTGCCGTTCGCCACCGAACCCTGGAAGGCCGCGGATCTGCTCGGCAACGGGCAGCGCATCCGCGCCGACGACACGGTCCCCTTCGCGCTGTGGACCGCCGCCCGCCACCGGGACGACCTGGAAGCGGCGCTCTGGGCGACGGCGGAGGGCTTCGGTGACGTCGACACGACGTGTGCCATCACCGGCGGGGTCGTGGCCGCGGCCACCGGGACCGGCGGGGTGCCCGACGAGTGGATGCGGCGCAGGGAGCCGCTCGGGCGTTCCGGTTATCTCTCGACCTGATACCGAAACGGGCCTTGTCGAAATTACGTTCGCACCTGTCACGTAACGTGAGCGCATGACCATGCCGCCTCAGCCGCCGCAGGGCCCGTACGGGCCGCCTCAGCCTCAGTCCCAGCCTCCGCAGAACCCGTACGGCCAGCAGCCCGCCGGCCCGCCCCAACAGCCCTACGGCTACCCGCAGCAGCCGCAGCCGCCTTACGGTCAGCAGGGTGCGTGGGGGCAGCCGGGGATACCCGGGCAGCCGGGCATGCAGCCGGGCATGCAGCCCGGGATGGGCGGGTGGCCGCCGCAGCCGCCGCCGCGCAAGAAGCGCACCGGGCTGATCGTCGGCATTGTGGTCGGTTCGCTGGTGGTCGCCGCGGGCATCGCCTTCGGCGTCGCCCAGCTCGTCGACGAGGGGGCGGACGCGGCGTTCCCCGAGGCCGAGTACAAGCTCGTGGTGGCCAAGAAGGTGCTGGACGAGGAGTTCACCCTCGCCCAGGACATGTCCGACACCGAGGGCAAGGAGATCGAGGACACCCCCGACGCCAGCATCCGGGACGGGAAGGCCGTCGTGGCGCAGTACACCGCGGGCACCAACGCCCTCGTGCTCTCCGGTATGCACGGGCGGCTCGCCACCCCCACCTTCATGCGCGGCAAGATCATGGAGGGGGCGGCGGAGGCGGAGGGCTCGAAGCTCGTCGTGCCCGCCAAGGAGTTCAAGCCCACGGGCTACGACATCACGATCGAGTGCCAGGTCGTGCAGTCGACGGAGGGCGGCATGACGAGCAACATCCCCATGTGCGCCTGGGGCGACCCCAACACGGCAGCCATGGTCGCCGTGGTCAGGCCGGAGGACGTGGTGAAGGACGCCAAGTCCATCGACCTGGCCAAGGTCGCCGAGGAGACGGCGAAGGTCCGATCCGAGATCCGCAAGCCGCTCGGCTGATCAGTTCGTCGCGGCTTCACCAGCAGCTTCGGTGGCGGCCGGTGCCGGGAAGCGCGTCCGCAGGGTGAACGCCCGCTCGGTGGGGCCGTGTTCGCGCAGGTGGAGCAGGCGCTTCTCGGCATCCCCCACCGAGGGGCGGTCGCCCGCCGGGACCCACCACAGGGCGGTCATCGACTCCTCCACCTTCGCGAACCACTCGCGGCGCCGGGCCATCAGCTCGCGGTGCCGTCCCGCGTACATGAACGTGGTCAGTGCGTCCGCGTCCCGCCACACGGACATGTTCACGATCAGCCAGGCGTCCCCGAAGACGGCCACGTCCGTGGCGTTGCCGGAGTCGGCCTGGAGGCGCCAGACGAAGCCGTCGGCCGCGTCCGCCACCGCGTTCACCGGGTCGAGGCCGTCCACGAAGTCCTTGAGCTCCGGGGAGTCCAGAGGGAACCTCAGCCGGGATATGTTCACCTGGGCCAGCTCGTAGCCGGGTTTTTCGGCGATATGTGCGTCCATGGAGTCCATGGCGGCACAGTAGGCAACGCGTCCTCGACGACGCGGGCCATTCCGAGCAGCGAGACATCCGCCCCACGCCCCGCCACGAGTTGCAGCCCGACCGGGCAGCCGTCCGAGGTGAACCCGGCGGGCACACTCGCCGCCGGATGCCCGCTCAGGTTGAACGCCCAGGTCGAGGCGGTCGAGTAGACCTCGCCGGGCCCCTCGTGCCCATGGGGCCGGTTGGGGGTGGCAGGGGTGAGCAGCAGCGGCGTACGGACGAAGAAGGCGTCGAGCCTGCGGTCGTTCTCCGCGCGGACCGCAGCGGCGGACGGGGACGGTGCGCCGCCGCGTATCTCCTGCCACGCCTGTCCCGGGTCGAGCAGCTCGCAGCCGCCGGAACCGAGCCGTACGACACCGGAGGCGGCCAGCCGCTCCACCGCGCCCCGGACCACCGCCGCCACCTCCGGGTCCACCTGCGCGTACCCGAGATCCTCGCTGTAGAGGGCAGGCACGGGCAGTTGCGCCATCCGTGGCTCGTACCCGTCCAGGACATGGCGCAGATACGTCTCCGCCCGCGCCGCCGAGCGGGCGAGCACCCCGGCCGCCGCGAGCCCGGAGCGGTCCGGGGAAGGGAGCAGTCCGTTCGTCGTCTTCAGCCCGAACACCCCGCACCAGGCCGCCGGGATGCGGACGGAGCCCGCCCCGTCGCTGCCGGTCGCCAGCTCCACCAGGCCCGCCGCGACGGCGACGGCCGAGCCCGCCGAGGAACCCCCGGGGGTCCGGTCCGCGCGCCAGGGGTTCACCGTACGGCCGTGCGCGCCCTGTCCCCAGGTCTGCCAGGCCGTACCGGGGCCCGGCACGGACGTCGCGCCGACCGGGACACCACCCGCCGCGATCAGCCGACGGGCCACGTACGACCGGATACCGGACCGCCCCTTCACCGCGAACGGCAGCCCGGCCAGCGGCAGGGTACGGGCAGCCGGCTCGCGGGCGAGCGCCTCCTCGGGCCAGACCTCGATGAACGCGCTCAGCCCGGGATCGAGCCGGGCGATCCGGTCCAGCGACCGTGCCACCGCCGATGCGTGCGTCATGCCGCCAGTGTTCCGTCCGCCCGCTCAGCCGTCGAGCGCCGCCTCCATCACGGCCCGCGCGATCGGCGCCGCGCTGCCGCCGCCGCTGATGTCGGCCCGGTTCGCGGAGGCGTCCTCCACGACGACGGCGACCGCGACGGCCGGGCGGCCCGAGTTCTCGTCCTGGGCCCAGGAGATGAACCAGGCGTACGGCGTGCCGGAGTTGTCGATGCCGTGCTGGGCGGTGCCGGTCTTGCCGCCGACGGTCACCCCGTCGATCGCGGCGTTCGTCCCCGTACCGTTCTCCACCACGTCGACCATCATCCGTTGCAGCCGCATCGCCGTCGTGGGGTTCATCGCCTGGTGGTACGAGCGCGAGCCCTGCTGCTGGACCGGGTCCCCGTCATGGGTGGTCGTACGGTCCACCAGATGCGGATATCTGAGGTCGCCGCCGTTCGCCACCGCCGAGGCGACCATCGCCATCTGGAGCGGGGTCGCCGTGGTGTCGAACTGCCCGATCGACGACTGGGCGAGCTGGTCGTCGCTCATCTCCGTATCGAAGTTGCTCTTCGCCACCCCCGAGGGGATCTTCAGTCCGGTGTCGTTGAAGCCGAACTTCCCGGCCGCCTCCACCATTCCGTCGAGGCCCACCTCCACCCCCAGATGCGCCATCACGGTGTTGCAGGAGACCCGGATCGCCTCGGACAGCGACGCCTTGCCGCAGCCGCTCGCCTCGTTGGGCAGGACGGTCGAAGTGCCGGGCAGCACATAGGGCGAGGGGGTGTCCGTCGGCTCGTCCGGGTCGCTCACCACGCCGGAGTCCAGTGCCGCGGCGGCCGTCACGATCTTGAAGGTGGAGCCCGGCGGATAGGTCTGTCGGATGGCCCGGTTGAGCATCGGCTGACTCTTCGACGTGGTGAGCCGGGCCCAGGCATCGGTGACGGCCGAGCCCGTTCCGGAGAGCCGCTCGGGGTCGTACGAGGGGGTGGAGACCAGGGCCAGGATCTTGCCGGTGGACGGTTCGAGGGCTGCCACCGCGCCCCGCCGCCCGCCGAGCCCGTCGTACGCGGCGCGCTGCATCGCGTCCTTGATGGTGGTGACGACGTTCCCCCCGGGCTGCCGACTGCGGGTGACGTCGTTCCACAGGGGGAGCGGGGCGAGCAGCGAGTCGGTGCCGGACAGGATGTCGTCCTCGGCGTTCTCGATGAGGGTGGTGCCGTAGGTCTGCGAGGCGTACCCCGTCACCGGTGCGTACAGCGGGCCGTGCTTGTAGGTGCGCTCGTACGCCAGTTGCTCGCCGGTGTCCTTGGAGCCGGTGACGGACTCCTCGCCGACCAGGATGTTCCCGCGCGGCTGGTCGTAACGGTCGATCGTGGAGCGGCGGTTGGCGGAGTTGCCGTCCAGTTCGTCGGCCTCGAAGAGCTGGATGCGGGCGGCGTTCACGAGCAGGGCCACGAGCAGCAGCAGACAGAAGGCGGCGGCCCGCCGGATGTAGCGGATCACGACTCGTCCTCCATTACCGGTGCGATGACTCCTGTCTCCGCCTGATCGGGGTGCGGGGTGCGGGCCACGTCGCTGACCCGGATCAGCAGCGCGACGATGATCCAGTTGGTGACGACGGACGAACCGCCCTGCGCCAGGAAGGGCATGGCCATCCCGGTCAGCGGGATCAGCCCCATCACGCCGCCCGCGATCACGAAGACCTGGAGGGCGAGGATCGAGGCGAGCCCGATCGAGAGCAGTCGTCCGAACGGGTCGCGCAGTGCGAGGCCGGCCCGGTAGCCGCGGGCCACCAGCAGTGCGTACAGCAGGAATACGGCGGTCAGCCCGGCCAGGCCGAGTTCCTCGCCCGCCGTCGCCAGGATGAAGTCGGACTTGGCGGCGAAGCCGATGAGGATGGAGTGGCCGAGGCCGAGGCCGGTCCCGAGCATGCCGCCCGCGGCGAACGCGAACAGTGACTGGGCCAGCTGGCTCGGGCCCTGCCCCGCGTTGATGGACGCGAACGGGTCGAGCCAGTCCTCGACCCGGCTGTGCACATGCGGTTCGAACGAGCCGACGACGAAGGCGCCGACGGCGGCGAGCACCATGCCGACGGCGATCCATCCGGTCCGGCCGGTCGCCACGTACAGCATGATCACGAAGAGCCCGAAGAAGAGCAGCGAGGTGCCCAGGTCGCGTTCGAGGACCAGGACGCCGACGCTGAGCAGCCAGATCGCCACGATCGGCCCCAGCACCCGGCCGGTGGGGAGCTGGAGCTTCCACAGCTTGCGGCCGGTGTACGCGAGGGCGTTGCGGTTGGCGGCGAGATACGCGGCGAAGAAGACCGCGAGGAGGATCTTGGCGAACTCGCCGGGCTGGAAGGAGAATCCGCCGACCCTGATCCAGATCTTGGCGCCGTTCACCGCGGGGAAGAAGATCGGCACGATCATCAGCACCAGTGCGGCGGCGACCGAGAGATAGGCGTACCGCTGGAGCACCCGGTGGTCGCGGAGCAGGACGACGACGGTGATGAAGAGCGCGACGCCGAGGGTGGACCAGATCAGCTGCGTGGGCGCGGCCTGGTCCTTGGGGGTCTCCAGGTCGAGCCGGTAGATCAGCACCAGACCGAGACCGTTGAGCAGCACGGCGATCGGGAGCAGCAGCGGATCGGCGTACGGGGCGCGGAAGCGGACGGCGAGATGGGCGACGAGGGCCAGCAGGCCGAGCCCGGCGCCGTAGCCGGCGACATCGGGCGGTACGGCGCCGTTCCTGGCGAGTCCGACGTCGGCGTATCCGTAGACGGAGATGAGGACGGCCCCGATGAGGAGGCAGAGCTCCACCCCGCGCCGCTTGGGCAGGCGTAGCTCGGGCGGGGGAGCGTCCGCCCTCGTTGCGGTCATGCCACGCAACGTAGCAAGAGGTGGGAGTTATTTCCCTTATGTCATAGCGCTTTCCCTGATGTCATAGCGCGCCCGTCCCCGGGGACGATCGGGACGGGCGCGCTCAGCGGTGCCGGACAGTCAGCACCAGCGAGGGGCCGTACCGATGTTCGCGATGTAACGGGCCGAGCCCCAGGCCCAGGTGCCGTTGGTGAGGAGATACCAGCGGTTGTTGCCGTCGACGTTGCTGCCGGTGGTCTTGCAGAAGATGTGCACCACTGTGTCGTACGGGACGTGTCCGACGATCCGGCTGCTCCGGGTGGGACGGTCGCGCAGCAGCAGCCCGGACCGGGCGATGACGCGGCCGAGGTACTTGCCATGGGCGGCCTTGGTGGCGGCGTCCTCGGCCTCCTCGGGGGAGTCGCCGTCCCCGGCGGGAGCGGTGGCCTCCGCGCGTGGGGCGGCCGGCGGTGCGGCGGGTCCGGCGGCGAGGGCCGGGGCGGCGGCGGCGAGGGCCGCGAGGGTGCCGGTGGCGATGCAGAGACCCATTCGGCGGAATGCCGGACGGCGGGAGTGAGCGGACATGCTGCCTCCAAGGGGAAGGAATTGGGGGCGAGGGACCCGTGGGACACGGCTCTCGCCTCGCCTGCTTCACCCTAGGTTCGCTACGTAGAGTCTGCAATCCGACGCTATCTGTCACTTCCGCCTGGTTTGTTCTTTCTTGGGGTGGTCGGGGGCGCTGTGGCCGCCCGGGACCCTCCGCCGTCCTCCGGCCCGTCGTCGAGCGCCACGTACTCCGGGAGGATGAGGGTTGCGGGGCGGGGTGCGGGGCGGCGGTGGATCAGCGCTGGTACGGGTTCTGGCCCGAGCCGGGAGGCGCGTACCCCGGCTGCTGCTGCGACTGGCCGAACGGATTACCGTCCTGGTTCGCGGCGTGCTGCGCGAGCAGCTGCTCGGCCTGCTCCTTCGGGATCTGCTGCTCCCCGCCGCAGAACGTG
Organism: Streptomyces sp. NPDC057136; assembly: GCF_042670885.1. Taxonomy (NCBI): domain Bacteria; kingdom Bacillati; phylum Actinomycetota; class Actinomycetes; order Kitasatosporales; family Streptomycetaceae; genus Streptomyces; species Streptomyces sp. NPDC057136. The sequence continues at coordinate 270,110 of NZ_JBHUUV010000003.1, read as the reverse complement.
CACTGCGTCGCGAACTTCGTGGAGAACGGGAAGAGCGGCACGAAGAACAGCGTGAACTTCGTGACCCTCTTGCGCAGCGTGTGCGCGGCGGGATTGCCGCACCAGCCGCACACCATCGTCAGGATGGCCAGCTGGTACAGATACCCCCGCGTACCAAAAATGATCATGGTGTGGTTCCCTTCCCCGTGTTCCCCAGCAGCGTCCGCCGGCACAGCGCCAGCAGCTGTTCGTCCTCATATGTGTCGTGGCTGCCGTACCCGCCGTCCATCGCGTTGTGACGGCGTACGGAGGCGAGCTCGGCGCTCAGCACATGTGCTGCCTCCGACCCTGCACCAGCAGCCCCCATCCGCGCCAGGCATTCCGCGACCCGGACTCTGACGTGACGGTTCTTCTCCCACGCCGCAAGGAGTATGGGCACCACATCACCGGCCCGGCCCGTTACCTCCCAGAGGGCGATCGCGGCATCCACGCGCAGCCACAGCTCCTCGTGGCGCAGCAGCGCGCGCAGCTTCGGCGCGGCCACCGCGGCGCGCTCGCCGAGCCTGCCCAGCGCGTTCGCCGCCGCCCGCCGGTCGTGCACCTGCTCCGCCCACAACCCCTCGATGAGGACCGGCAGCACGGTGTCGGCGTCCCCGTCGACCGCCCACAGTGCCTCGGCCGCCTCCGTCGCCGCCGCGGTCCCCGGGCGGCGGAGCAGCGCCCGCAGGTCCGGGACGGCGCATTGCGCCGCGGGCCCGAACGAGCCGAGCGCCCGCAGCGCCGCCGTACGCAGCCACTCGCCGCGGTACTCCGGCGCACCCCGCAGCATCCGCAGCACCTCCGGCGCGGCCTCGCCCGCCCGGAGCGCGGTCAGCCCACTGAGCAGCGGACTCGCCCGGTCGTACGCGCTCTCGTCGAGACGGACCTCACTGAGCCTGCGTTGCAGCGCACCGGCGAGCGGGGCCGCCGCCGCACCGAGGTGCCCGATGGCGAAGCCCACGTCGTGCGGGACCTCCGGCCGGTCCAGGGCCGCCGCCAGCGCGGGCACGACCCGGGCGTCGCCCAGCCGGGCCAGCGCCTTCACGGTGGAACCGAGCCCCGGCGGCCCGCTCGCCCACTCCTTCACCCAGGCCCCCGGATCCGCCGCCATCCGCTCGGCCAGCGCGTCCGCGGCAGGGGCTGCCAGACCGAACAGCTCTTCCAGTACGTGGGAGGCGGCATCGGCCAGCCCCGGTTCGGGATCGGCGAGCTGGGCGCCGATCAGGGCGACCAGGTCCTCGTACGAGCCGCGCCAGGCCCTGATCAGCCCACTGCTCATCCGCACGGCATCGACGCGCTGCCACCGGTCCGGGCTGCGCAACTGGTCGGTCAGCAGCGCCGTCCGCTCGGCGACCCGGTCGTCCAGGCCGACGTGCAGCGTCCGCAGCAGATCGGCCGACCAGGGCGCGCTGCGCCCCGCAGACTCCTCGGCGGACAGCGCCCGCAACTGCCCCACCAGCGTCGGGATGCCGGTGTGCGGTGCCGGGTCGCCGCCCGGCGGCGGTCCGGTGTCCGCGGGCTGCTCCGGCACCGGCGGTACGGACCGCAGCTCCCGCATCAGCCCCGCGACGACCGCCACCACATCGCGCGGCAGCGAGTCCGGGGAGCAGCGCGCGAGCTGGGCGAGCGCCGCGAGCCGCAGCCCCGGCCCGTACTTCCGCGACGACAGACGGCTCAGCCACTCCGCGGCCCGGCCGGCGAGCGGCCGGTGGCGCAGCGCGACCCGTCCGGCCGCCTCGACCAGCGCCATCCGCACCTCGTCGTCGGGCTCCACCGGGAGCCGCTCCCGCAGCAGGGCGAGCACCCGCACCGGGTGGCTGTGCAGGGTGGCGAGTGCGAGCGGGGCGGCGAGCCGCACACCCGGGTCCTCGTCGGCGATCAGCTCGAAGAAGACCCCGGCGCCCGCGGTGACGGCCGCCGCCGCCATCGCGTAGTTGGCGGCGCCCTCGATCTCCTCCTCGTCGATCTCGGCCTCGTCGTCCTCGTCCAGATCGATGCCGCCGATGCTGGTCAGCAGCTCGACGATGCAGCCCCGGTCCTGTATCCCGGGGTCCACCACCAGCTCGAAGAGGAAGGGAATGCAGGCGAGCGTGCACCCGTACACATCGCCCTGGTGGTGGACGGCCCCGTACATGCCGTCCAGGGCGCTCTCGCGCTCGGCCGGGTCGGCGGACGCCAGGCCGCGCAGTAGCCCCGGCACATCGTCGGCCGGCCCGTAGGCATGCTCCATCGAAGCCCACTCGACCTCGTCGATCCCCGCGAACACGCCATCCCCTCCCCGCGAACGCCCCTGCACCCGACGGCAGACACCACGGTTTCAAGCAGCGCCTGGGCAGAGTGTGCACCACACCCCCGACAATCCACCCTCCACTTGTGGCCTTTCCTGGCACAGTCACAGGGACGTAATCAGGGCGTTTCAGAGACCCGGGTCCATAGGCATACGGCGGCCCGGGTCCACAGGCCTGCGGCGGCCCGGCAGGCCTACGGCGCGTCCGGCAACGGCCGGGCCAGCTCCGGGTCGAACAGCGGGCCGAGCAGATCCCCGTACCGATCCAGCCGCGCAGCCATGTCGCCCGCCAGGAACACCATGTCGCCGGGTGCCCCGCAGCCCCCGATCTCGTCCCAGGTGACGGGCGCGGACACGGTCGGTTCGGCCCGGGCCCGCAGGGTGTACGGGGTGGCGGTCGTCTTGGCGGCGGCGTTCTGGCTGAAGTCGACAAAGACCTTCCCCGGGCGCAGCGCCCGGGTCATGCGGTGCACGACCAGCTCGGGCAGGGTGTCCTGCGCCTCAACGGCCAGCCCCTTGGCGTAGGCCGACACCTGCTCGGCGGGGGTCGGCTCCAGGGGGACGAGCAGGTGCAGCCCCTTGGACCCGGACGTTTTGCCGTAGGAGGTCAGCCCGTCCGCCGCGAGCCGTTCCCGCAGCCAGAGCCCGACCGTGCAGCACTCCACGATGCTCGCGGGCGCCCCGGGGTCCAGGTCGAACACCAGCCGGTCGGCGATCTGGGGAGCCTCGGCCCGCCACTGCGGAGTGTGGAATTCCACCACCAGATTGGCCGCCCACACCAGGGAGGCCAGATCCTGTACGAGGACCTGGCGCGAGCTCTGCGCCTCATGGCGCTGCACCTCGGCCGTCCGTACCCAGTCGGGCGTACCGGGCGGCGGGTTCTTGGTGAAGAAACGCTGTCCGTCGGGCCCGTCCGGGTAGCGCAGGAAGGAAACGGGCCGGTCGTCCAGATGCGCGAGCAGCGGCGCCGCGACCGTGGCCGCGTAGTAGTGCAGCACCTCGCCCTTGGTGGTCCCGGTGGCCGGATACAGCACCTTGTCGAGATTGCTGAGCGCCAGCCGCCGCCCCTCCACCTCCGTGATCGGCGTCATACGACAAGAATCACACGAAATCCGACCCAGACAATTGCTGGGGGAGGATCAGGGCAGCACAGGGCTATGCCAGGCGTGGTGCAAGGATGCGGCCGGTTCAGGCGGAGGCCCGCTTGGTGGTCTTCTTGGCTGCTGTCTTCTTGGCCGCTGCCTTCTTCGCAGCGCCCCTGCCCGTGCTCTTCGTGGCGGCGGTGGTCTTCTTACCGCCGGATTCCTTCGGTGATGGGGCGGCCTTCTTGGCTGCGGAGCCTGTCGCTTTCCTGGCTGGTGCCGCCTTCTTCGATGCCGACTTCCTCGCCGGAGCCTTCTTCGCGGTCTTGCGGGCAGGCAGGGTCCGGACCTCGGCCTCTGTCTCCTCGCCGGTGTCCTCCCCGCGCGACTCCTTGGCCGCGCGGACGCTGTTCTCCAGGGCGGCCATGAGGTCGATGACCTTGCCGCCGGTTGGAGCGGCTTCCGCCTCGCGCGGTGGCTCGACACCCTGAAGCCTGGCTTCGATCACCTGCTGGAGCGCTTCCTGATACTCGTCATGGAGCGCTGACAGGTCGAAGTCCTGGGAGAGCATGTCCATGAGGGACTTGGCCATCTGCAGTTCCTGGGGCCGGATCGTCACGTCGCCCTCCGGCGTGACGCCGGCGGCGGAACGGACCTCGTCGGGCCAGAGGCAGGTCTGGAGGACGAGGGTGTCCTCATGCACTCGGAGAACGGCGAGCGACTCCCTCGACCGGATAGCGATTTTCGTGACGGCGATCTGTCCGGATTCCGTCAGAGCCTCTTTGAGCAGGGCATAGGGTTTTTCCGCTGCCCGGTCGGACGTGCCGACGTAGTAGGCCTTGGAGAACATCAGCGGATCGATGGTCTCGGCATCGACGAAGGCCAGCACGTCAATGAGCTTCTTGCTGGGAAGGGGGAGGTCCGCGAGATCTTCGTCGGAGAGCATGATCATGCTGCCGTCCGGGGCCTCATAGCCCTTTGTGATCTCCTGGTAAGAGATCTCGGCGTCCTCGGCTTCGCATACGCGCCGCATCCGCACCCTGGAGCCGTCCTTCTCGTGCACCTGGCGAAGCGGGATGTCGTGCTCCTCCGTGGCCGTGAAGAGTTGGACTGGGATCGTGACCAGCCCAAACGAAATGGCCCCCTTCCAGGTCGCTCTCATGCAGTGCTCCTTCCCTGGGCCCTCAGGCTAAGCCGAGGGCAGGCGCCGCGACACTCGGCGACCACCGGGCCCCGACGGACCGGCCGGCCCGTCACCGGCCGGTCCGTCGGTAGGCTGCGAGCCGGGGATCAAGATCAACGGGGCGTGGACATGCCGCCCCCGGAAGCGCCGGCACGCCGGACGTGCCCGCGGGCGGTCCCGACCGGGACGGCCCACGCAAGGACCCCGCCCAGGGAGATTGAGGTGCGCGGCCCGGTCAGCCGGTCGACGCCGGACTGATCGGGTCGGACAGGGAGGGCAGGTCGAGACCTGGGGACGGATCGCTCTCGGTCGTCACGTACGTACAACTCGTATACGTATAACCGGGCTTGACGCTCGATCCCGACGAGTAGCTGTCCACGTCCGCCGACGCACCCGTGCCGTGCTTGTACAGGAAGTGGTAGTCGCCCGCCGGGAGTTGGAGGGTCACCTTCGGGTACGTCTTGCCGCTCGCCCGGCAGGCGAGCTCCGGCCCGCTCGACGCGCTGTACCGCTCGCAACTGCCGCACGCCTTCAGCTCGACAGCGCCGGAGACCGGGCCGGTGTAGAGGATCTCGACCGCGTTCGGCGCGTCGTTACTAATGACGAGCTCCATCCGGGAGCCGCCCGGCTTCTTCCGGGGCGGCAGCCGCTTGCCCGCCGACGGCCGGTCCTCGGCTATCTCCGCCGCGATGACGATGTCCCGGGCGTGCTGTCTGCGCCCGTCCTTCTTGTACGTGTCGGCGAAACCGGTCAGCGTCTCTCGCGCCTCGGTGAACTTCTTGTCCTTGAACTCGTCCACCCCGCAGGCGTAGACACCGTCCCGGACGCCGCCGTCGGCCTTCGCGCTCAGCGCGGACACGGTCTTGTCGGGCATCGCGGCCACCGTGGCACCGATACGCCGCAACACCTCGGTCGCCGCGCACGGTTCGCCCCCGCGCACCGCCTCGACCTGCTCGTCCATCTTCCCGGTGACAGCCGGTCCGACCTTCTTGGCCGGTGCGGAACCGGGCAGCGTACGCAGCAGTTCGCCCAGCTCGCCGCCGTCCGAAGCGTCGTTCGCGTCGCTCCCGTCACCGAGCTTGGACACTCCGCACCCGTACAGCGACTCGGCGAGCGGCTCGTCGGGCCACCCGGCCAGGGAGCCCAGCAGCTTCGCGTCGACCGAGTCGGGCACGGTCTGCAGATGGGTCAGCGGCTCGACGGCCTGGCAGTGGTCCTTGGCCCGGTACGGTGCCGAGACCGCCTCGTAGTACGCCTTCAGCCGTGACGGCACCAGCTTCCCGGCCCGCGAACCGGCATGCTCCTCGCCGAGCTCGCGGTAGACGGCGAGCGCGGACCGGTACTCCACCCGTCCCCTGGCGAACGGCTGCTTCGACGCGGCGGCGACGGCCCGGTCCCCCTTCTCCAGCCGGTCGAGCAGCATCTGCTCGACGGCCTTGTCCCGCTCGGAGCCGTACACCACGACGCCACCCGCCGGGACCCCCAGCAGCACCACGCCCAGCACGGCCGCCACCAGAGGCTTCCACGAGCCGCCCACGGCCGAACGCCGGGCGGTCCACGCCCCGTCGGCGGCAGCGAGAACGAGCACGACGAGAAAACTGACGACAATCCCCGCAGGCACCCCATCGGCCTCGGCCGGGAGCGTGGCCAGCAACAGCCCACCGGTCGCCGCCCAGCAGAGGGCCGCCCTGGCCCAGCGCCGCATCAGGGCATAGCCGAGCCCGAGCCCCGTGAGGTTGAGCAACGCGACGGCCACGGAACGCAACGCCGCACCCGGTGGCGGCGGCCCGACCGCAGGGGGGCCGCCCGGAGGCGCTGGTGGCCCACCTGGCGCCTGCCAGGGCCCCGGCTCCGGCCCGAAGTGCTGATGATCCCCCGCCGTCATACGGTCCCCCAACCGTCGAACCCGCCTAAGTCTCCACGAAGCTGCCCGCTTTCCTCACGGTCCATGCTCCGAATCGGCACATCTTGGCGGCGGTCCACGTTGTGGATGTCCGTGCTGCCGTCTCGTCCGACCAGTAAAGTGCGCAGGGCCGCGACTGGCGCGTACCCCGGCAGGGGTCCTGTGGAATCGACCACGAGGGAGCGGCACACCCCGGGCGCGCCCGGGAGCGTCACCGCCGGAGAGCCGTCCGCCTGGGCATCCGGGTCCATGCCGCAGCAATGCGACCGACCCGGGAGGATCCCATGACCGCACCCGCCATCCGCCACCCCGCCCTGGCTTCCGCAGATCCGGAGATCGCCGCCCTGGTGACCTCCGAGGAGCAGCTCCAGGCGGACACCCTGCGCCTGATCCCCAGTGAGAACTACGTCTCGGCCGCGGTGCTTGAGGCATCAGGCACGGTGCTCCAGAACAAGTACTCCGAGGGCTACGCGGGCAAGCGCTACTACGAGGGCCAGCAGAACATCGACCAGGTGGAGACACTCGCCGTCGAACGGGCCAAGGCGCTGTTCCGCATGGACCACGCCAATGTGCAGCCGTACTCCGGCTCACCGGCCAACCTCGCCGTCTATCTGGCGTTCCTGAAGCCCGGCGACACCGTTCTCGGTATGTCCCTCCCCATGGGCGGCCATCTGACCCACGGATGGGGGGTCTCAGCCACCGGCTCCTGGTTCCGCGGAGTGCAGTACGGGGTACGTCGCGACACGGGACGCGTCGACCTCGACGAGGTACGTGACCTGGCGCTCGCCGAGCGCCCCAAGGTGATCTTCTGTGGCGGTACCGCCGTCCCCCGGGTGATCGACTTCGCCGGCTTCGCCGAGATCGCCCGGGAGACCGGAGCCGTCCTCGTCGCCGACGTCGCCCACATCGCCGGCCTGATCGCCGGTGGCGCGCACCCCTCGCCCGCCCCGTACGCGGACGTGGTCTCCACCACCACCCACAAGACCCTGCGCGGCCCCCGCGGCGCGATGCTGCTGTCCAGGGCGGAGCACGCCCGCGCCATCGACCGCGCGGTCTTCCCGGGCCTCCAGGGCGGCCCGCACAACCAGACCACGGCAGCCATCGCGGTCGCCCTGAAGGAAGCGGCCGGCGCAGACTTCAGCGGCTACGCCCGCCAGGTGGTCGCCAACGCCCGTGCCCTGGGGGAGGAGTTGGCAGCCCTCGGCTTCGACCTGGTCTCAGGAGGCACGGACAACCACCTCCTGCTGATCGATCTCACCGCCAAGGCCGTCCCCGGCAAGATCGCGGCCAAGGCCCTGGACCGTGCGGGCATCGTGGTGAACTACAACACCGTCCCGTACGACACCCGTAAGCCCTTCGACCCGTCCGGCATCCGCATCGGCACCCCGGCCCTGACCTCGCGCGGCATCCCCGCCTCCGAGATGGGCGCCGTCGCACGCTGGATCGACCTCGTGGTCGACGCGGCCCGCACGGGCGACGAGGCCACGATCACGAAGGTCCGCGCCGAGGTGAAGACCCTGATGGACGCCTACCCGGCGCCGGGGCTGCCCGTGGCCTGACCCCTCCGGCGAGGGCAAGCCCTGCCGGTGCGCGGAACTGGTCAGAGGGGACGCTGTGCGAGCCGCCCGTATCTTCACCGGTCGTGGAGCACCTTGGGGCGCGTGACGGGCACGACCGTGAGGAGGTCGTCCAGTCCCTTGAAGTCGTCCGGGTTCGTGGTGAACAGCGGAAGCTCCTCGGCGACGGCGACCGCGGCGATCATCAGGTCCGCGATTCGGCGTCGTGGTTTGCGGCCCACGCCGATCACGGCGGCGCACACCCTGCCGTAGATGCGGGCGGCCTCCGCCCCGAAGGGGATGGGATCGAACTCGTTCTCGGCCCGCTGGAGCACATCGAGCCTTCTGGCACGCTCGGCGTGTTCGTCGTAGTCGGACTGCTCCTCGTTGCGGCGGACCTCGTGGGGTCCGCCGCAGAGAGCTCGCCGAGAGTGATGGCACTGATCGCCATCTCGGCGGGGAGCTCGGCGGGGTCCAGCCACTTGCGCAGAATCATGATGCTGGTGTCGAGCAGCCCTCGCCGGTACGCGACGGGCGGCACCGCGGCGGGTCCCTCAACGGGCATAGGGGTCGTCCATTCCCTGTTCGGCCGTACGCTCCTGATCGGCGCGGAAGGCGTCCAGGGAGATGTCGGGGGCGGTACGTGACATGCCGGCGAACTCCTCGCGCGGGACGAACGTACGGCGCCGCCGCAACGGAATCAGCTCACCGATCTGGTGCCCGTCCCGGGTGACGGTGAACGACTGACCGCCCTGGACGGCGTCCATGATCTCTTTGCACCGATTACGGAGATCCCGCTGGGTGATCTCGGGCTGCGCGCTCATGGGTCTACGGTACGCGGGGTAGGTCGCGGTGTGCTATCGGGTGCTACGGGGGAGGGGGCGATCGTTGCGCGTGAGAAGAATTCGATTGCATTCACCGCCACTTCCCCATTTTGTCGTTGATTGCGCCCACGGTGTGCCGGACATCGATTTCAGCGAACCTCTGAAACCATTGATCCCCCGGCGCAAAGCAGCCACTGATTCCCCGGCGAAGGAAACCCTGGCGGTGTGTGGCGGATCGAAGAAGTTGACGTTGTCATCGGGGAAAAATGCCTGCCCGATGCGTGCGACTTCACCGATGCACCTTACGGTGCAGACCTCTCCGCGATCGTTGGAGCGCTCAACCTCGTAGATCTGCAGTCGACTGGGTTCGGCAATAATTGTGTGCCTCCGCGACGAACTGCGATATCTGTTCCGGTGAAAGTTTGGGTGCATCCCATTTTGGCGCGTCAGTTGACCGCGCGGCCTTGCTCAGCTTTCCAGCAAGTCGGTGACGTATCCCTGGATTTGAGGTGACAGTTCCCCGAGTCGGATCTCCCGCAGCTGCGCGACATGGTTAAGACCGACATGACCGGTTGACACCAATTCGAGGATGGCATGGAGCTCGGCCTCCAGGGCTGAGTTCTCCTTCTCGGAGGCCGCAGCCGCCGCAAGCAGCGTAGCCAACGATGAAGCCTGAGCGGGCGAATAGGCACTCAGATGATCGGCGACTTCGTCGGCCGCGCGTTCACGCGTTGCCGGTTCTGTATCCAGGACCTTGCATGCCATGCGATAAATTCACGGGATTCCATATGCTCAACCTATTTGATCAATACGGCTGTCGATGGCGCAAAGCCCCCTGCCTCTCCCTGGCATTTGCCACAGATCGAGATCCGGTAGACGTCCCCATTCGCTGCATTCGAGCCCGCCGGGGCGGTTCCGTCCCTGTCATGCACCCGGAGTCGAACGGCGGTCGAGGTCCTTGACCCGCCTGCGGTCTACCAGGGGTGATTACGAGGCTTGCGCAGCCAGAATCCGTGCGGCTCTTCACCTGAGGACGGCTTCAGCCACGGGCGGAGCTCGTCCACCTCGTCCGGCACCGACTCGTGCACAAAGCGCTCATCCAACGCTGCCAGCAGAGTGGACAGCTCCGCTTGAGTCTCCTCAGTCAGTGTTCCCATGGCAAGCTGCAGTTGATCGCGTGCATCCAGATCATTGATGTAAGCGCTGATCGGGTACTGCCCCGGTAGTTGCCAGTCGGACTCCATCCTCCGCACAAGATGCTCCCATGCCGAGAACAGGCTCCTGACGGAATACACCGGATCTGTAATCTTCTCGCGAAGTCTGGGCGCAACCCGAGCTCGCTCGATTTCCAATCGGCGGGCATCGCACCGAGAGACGCTGTTGATCACCGACGGAGTGATCCTGGACCATGTCTCGCCTGTGTTCGGTGCCTCCGCCGACCCCTGCCAAGATTTCGAACTTTCGTTCATTGCACTACTCCTGGAGTTGGCGCATGTTCAGGTCAACAAAATCTGCTCCAGAACCATGCGCTCATCGTCCGCGACGCGGAGCTTCGCAATGCGTCGCCCGAGCACATCGTAGGTGTATCACCACTTCTGGCCGTCAGGGGTGGTGACCGAGCTCAGACGATCTTCGGCGTGACGTAACGAAGGCGATGTATTCGTGCTCCTCTTCGAAGATCACGAGCATCTTTTCCCCGTCCTCCGAAATGATTGTGAGGTCTCGCCCGATCGCCTCCAGCAGACTCTCCGGCCAGTTCGGAGAAAGGCAACGGAACTTCAGCCAGGGGAAGTTTTGCAACCCTGTATGAGTGATCAGGGTTTCCGGGAATCCATGGTCTTCAGCTACAGATTTCACCCAAATGGCTAGATCGTGAAGCGACTCGGTAGTGAACGTGTAGTCGGGCGGAGTGGTTGACCGTGTAAACCGGGAAAATTCAGTAGCTACCCAATCGGGGATTTCTCCGGGATCCACAAAGTTCAGGAATGTGTCGTTCGGAAGAGCGTGTTCAATTTCATCCCTCTCCTTTTTTTCTTTTGCGAGTAGGATCTTTTTTCTCAATGCTTCGCTCACTTACTCACCTTACTGTCCTGTGTAATACATGTGGTGTTTTTCTCCGACCTGCTGGTATCTTTCGCCCATCATGTCTACATTGTGGCCGCCCCCGCCCTTGGGTTGTCCGGCATGAAAATGAGGGTAGGGGGCATGGGGGTCAGCTGTATGCTCGGCGATTACTCGCGTGCCCTGAGGTGTTTCATATTGATAGTAGCGTCCATGTGCGCCCGCGTTCTTCGGATCGTATACGTAGTTGCTCGCCCGATGGCGCTGTGTTGCATCGCCGCCGACCTCCCATTGTTTCACCGGCTGTTGACTGTTGGGAATGCCCGCTCTCTCCCGTGCTGCGTTGAATGCTTCAGCGCGTTTGTCGAAGAATTTGTTGCACGGTGCGAGCCCGTATGGGTCGCTCCAGGTGTGAGGGTTCTGTACATAGGTGGACGGGTTGGGGGCGGGTGCTAGGCCAAGTGGGTCTGTTGAAAGGTATCTGGCAGTTTCGGGGTCGTAATAGCGGTGGAGGTTGTAGTGCAGGCCAGTTTCAGTATCAAAATACTGACCGGGGAATCGGAGGGGTGTGTACGCCTTACTGTTTTTTTCCCAGGCGGTCGTGCCCCATACAGTGTTACGTGTGTGCCAGGCTATTTCGCCAAATTCATCAATCAGTTCGCAGGGTGTCCCGATCAGATCCGTGACGATACTGAAGAAACGTCCATCGATCTCGTTTCCGGAGGCGTCAAGAATGCGTTCTGCCTGAGCCATGGGGTGGAGTCCGTCATGATCCCAGGTGAGCGCGACAGCGCGGGAGTGCACCGCGTTGTTCGTTACTTGTTCGCACAGGTTCGCGCCGTCCCAGGCGAATGTCGTCTCTTCCAGTACACGTCGGCCGTCATCCGCAAGGCGGCGCTTGAATGCCCGGCGGCCCAGCGGGTCGTACCCGTAGCGCCAAACCTCGCCACTGGGTGTGGTGACCGAGGTCAGGCGATCGTGTGGATCCCACCCGTACTGCCAGGTCTCGGACTTGCCGGAGAGAGAGAGTTTCTGGCGTAGTACGACTCTTCCCTGCCCGTCGTGCTTGTAACGGAAGTTACCCGCGCGACGTATCCGCGTGCCGACATAGCTGCGCGTGCCGATGGACTCGTGCTGGGGATGCGAGGAGGGCCAGGCTGCCTCGACTTGGTTGCCGGCCGCATCGTACGCATACTGCTCGGTCCAGTTGGGGGCTCGAACCTCAGTTATTCGGCCTACCGGATCGAGCGAGATGCTCTTGAAGCCGGAGATGTGGTCACGTACTCCGATGAGGTTGGCGTCTGGGCGGTACGAAAAGAAGCGGTGCCGAAGATTACGACCCCGAGTCGTCACCTGCTGCTCGATCAGTCGCCCCACCGAGTCACGTGCCTGGTTAATTGTGAGCATTTCACCGAGTCGACGGTTGATCTCGCGTCCGGCAGCGTCATATTCGAATAGGAGTGTGCGGCCGGAGGTGGTGAACTCACTCCGTCGACCCGCCGCATCATATTTCCACCGGCTGATTGCTCCGCTCGGTGTCGTTCGCCCGATTTGCCGCCCGAGCGCGTCGTAATCGTACTCGACCGTCCGGCCGTCTACGGTCTCGGATTTCAGGCGCCCGTAGCGGTCACGCAATCGTGTCAGCGTGACGTCGGAATCGGTCGCTACTGCCAGCTCGTCGAAGATATCGTATTCGTAAGTTGTTACAGAGCCCATGGACTCCTTGCGGAGTGTTTGACCCAGTGCGTTTCGTTCGAATTCTGTTTTCTGGCCCAACCCATTGGACATGCCGCTCAAATGGCCGCTGGCGGTATACGTATAGGTGAGTGACCTGCCGTCGAAATCAGTTTCCGATAGTAGCTTCCCTGTCGGGTAGTAGGTGTATCGCCACGTCAGCCCTTGTGGGTTTTTAACTTGAACAAGGCGTAGGTTCGTATCGTGACTGAACTCATGCCGTATACCGTCAGGGCCGGATCGGGCGATCATCAGGTCGAAGTCTGAGTACTCGAAGACAGATATGCTACCCAGGGCATCGGTATGCGTGAGGCAGTTACCCTCTCCGTCGTACGTCCAAGCTTGGGTGCTGCCATCCGCCTCCTTTCGGCGGGCGAGATTTCCTTCGATCGTCCACTCGAAGACAGTGGCTTCTCCGAGCGGATCGGTGACGAGCCGCAGGCGACCAAATCCGTCGTGATCGCACGAAGTCGTTCCACCCGCAGGATCCGTCGTCTCTATCGGGATGCCCGCCGTGTTGCAGCGTATGAAGGAGCTGTGGCCCAGGGCGTCGGTCAGAGATACGAGGTGCCCGTTCTGGTCGTAACGGTAGTGCGTCGTTGCGCCAGTGGGATCAGTGACCGATGCGCGGTTGCCGCGCTCGTCGTATGTCTGTCGGGTGACTGTTCCGTCCGTGCTTCTGATGCGTACGGGTAGACCAAGGTTGTTGTAATCAACCACCAGTTCCCGTCCGTCGGGTCGCACCACCGAGGTGAGGTGACCGTTCTCGTCGTATACGGACTGTGTGACGTGACCCAGTGGGTCGGTGACGGCGAGCGGTCGGTGGTAGCGGTCGTACTCGAAGCGGGTGACCGCTCCGAGAGCGTCGATCTCGGCGACGACCTGGGAGCGGTCGTTGATCACATAGCGCGCGGTGTGGTCCATGCCGTCCGTCATGGACGTCATGCGCAGGCCGGTCTCGGGGTCGGTGTCGTCCCAGGTGAAGTGGGCTTCGAGGTGTCCGTTCGTGCCGGTCTGGTACACGCAGCGGTCGTGTTCGTCGTAGACGTACTCGTACCGACTGCCGTTGGTGTCCGTCCACGCGGTGATGCGGCCCAGCTCGTCGCAATCGAAACGCAGTGGTACGCCCGAGGAGTTGGTGACCGCTGTGAGGTGGCCGTTGGTGTAGCCGTAGCGGAGGATCTCCTGGTCGGTGCCGTCCGGTGCAGCGCCTGCCAGGTGCAGGGCGGTGACCCTGCCATCGCTCGTGGTGAGCTTCAGGTGGTAGCCGCCGTGGTGCACGATCGACGCCGGAGCACCCGTCTCGTCGTACTCGAAGGTGATCCAGCGGCCGTTGCGGTCGTCGATCTGAGCCAGAAGCGCCAGCTCCCCGCTGGGATGGTCGACGAAGTGCCGGACCCGGCCGGTCTCCGGGTCGGTGACCGTATAGCCGTCGCTCACCCGGTCCAGAGGCCAGCGCCGGCCATGCGTTGGCATGACAGGAACGCCGGGCGCGGGATGCGGATAGGCGAGCAGACTGCCTTCGTCGCAGCTGAACACCACTCCCTCCGCGTCGATCTCCAACCGCTGGTCGACCGTGCTCGACCAACCGGATCCGAACCAGCGGCCTGCTCGGTAGGAGGAATCAAATACACGCCCGAAGACAAGAGGCAGCGACCCGGGCAGCACGATGTCCGTCTGCGGGAGCAGCATGCGACCGGTCGCGACGTCGACGGGGTCTCCGGCGCACTTGACTTCGCTGCACTTCTTGGCGTTGGAGTCGGGGTTGTTCTCGTGTCCGTGCCGGTTCTTGCCCTTCGGGCTGTCGGCCAGGTCCTTCATCCCGGCCCGCAGGCCGCCCTTGAGCAGACCGCCGCCCTTGGTGCCGACGAGCTCAGGTATGAGTCGGCCGATGAATTCGGAGGGGTCGCCCTTGGCGGCGTCCCAGGCGTTCTTGAGTGCCCGGTCGGGGTTGGCGGCGGTGGAGACGAGGCCGGAGAGCGTCATGTTGACGCCCTTGTAGTACTCGGCCGGGTGGGTCAGGTTGTACGGATCCTGCGGATTGACCGAGCGGACGAAGTTCACCAAACCCGCGGTGCCCTTGATGACACCGCCACCAAGGTGGGCCAGCTCGATGCCCTGGCCCACGCCGTAGTCGACAAGCTCCTGTTTCGCCCGGTCCAGGCCGGTGGGCTCCTTCGGAGCATGGGCCATGGCAGCGGTGACCGCACCCTTGGCCGCTTCGGCAGCCTCGTTGCGCGCTCGCCGGGCACCTTCGAGGATCTCCTGTGCGTGCTGCCGTTTGACCGTGCTCGGATCGGAGAACTCCCCCGGATGCGGTAGCGGGTGATCGGTGTTGCGGACGGCGTCGTAGGCTGCCGCCTTCTTCCGGAACGCGGCAGCAGCCGTCTCGTAGTCCTGCTTGCCCTCCTTGTAGAGAGCGATCGCCTCCCGGGCCTTGCCCTGCGCGCCGGTGACCGTCCCGGCATACGTCTCCAGCGCGGCGGCCGCGTCCTCGAACGCGGCCGCCGCCCGCAGCCAGTCAGTGGGCAGGGTCTGGAACTTCTCCCGGAAGGTATCGGCGGCCACGCCCTTCCAGTGACCGGAGTCGAGCCGTTTCATCCCGCCGCCCACGAGATCGAACGCCTTCTGGAAGTCCCGCAGGTTCTTCACCGCCGCGGCGATCTTCTCCGGCCTGCCGTGGATCAGCTCGTTCGCTTCCTCACTCTGCCCGAGCTGCTGCTCCCCGACCTCCGCACCCAGCGAGGACGCGGTCTTATCACCCCAGTCCTCGACCGAGTCCGCCCACGAGTCGGCACCGACCTTCTCCAGACCGGAGCCGAGCACATCGGTGCCCTTGTCGATGCCCTCGCCAACGAGCGCCTTGCCCTTGTCGACAAGATTGCCGGCCCCGTCGTAAAGGTCCCCGCCGAGCTTTCCCCAGTCCACCATCAGCGACTCTCCCCCCACCGCGGCTGCTCGGCCTGATCGATCGTCGCCTGCGACGGATCGAGCTGCTCCTTGAGCTGTTCATCCGCCGCCGCCCGCACCCCCGGGTCGATCAGACCGCTGCGCTCCATCGAGTCGAGCGCGGCGTCCTCAACGTCGTAGGCGGTGTTCTGCCAGTTCTGCTGAACCTCGCCGTGGGCCTCGATCATCGACTCCGCGCTGTAGTCCGGATTGTCGTAAGCGGACTGACTGCTGATCGTGTCCCAGCTCATCTTCTTGACGTCGTCCTCGGACAGGTGCGGATTCCCGTTCAGGGAGTTCACACCGACCTTGAACGAGTCCTTGATGTACTGCTCCTGCTCCGCGAAGGAACCCGCCGACAGCCCGACCGCGAGCGCGAAGCCGTTCCCCTTCTGCGTCAGGGCCCGCACACCCCACTCCCAGCGGTCGCAGAACGTCTGGAACTCCGACGCCAGCCCGCCGTGCCCCAACTCCAGCCCCGACAACGCAAGATCGGAGAACCCTCGGCCCGTAGATGCCTGGCCGATCATGCCAAGATCCTTCAACTCGGCATGCGCCAGATCGATCCCCTTCGCGATCGCAGCCAACGCCTCCGGCGGCACATCAAGATCAGGACGCTCCCCGCTCACTGCATCCCCCCGAGATCCACCGCAACCGCATCCGGCACGATCCCCGCCACCGGCGGAAACAACATCCCGCCGTCCCCACTACCGGCGTCCAGTGCCACTCCCGCAGGGCCCGGCAGCATAGGCACCGTCACATCAAGCAACCGCGCGCCCAGAACGGTCTGATAGGTCCACTCCCGCCCGGCATCCCCACGAGCCCGCGCGAACCGGGCCACCGCTTCTTCGTCAGAGAACGCGCAGATCCAGCGAACCCCGTTCTGTTCCGCCGACCACAGGTCACCATGGGCATCCAGCGGCACCAACACGGCCGTACGCCTGAACTCGCCCAGCAACACAGCAAACTCATGCCGGGCAGCCGCCATCGGATCACCGTCCGGCGGCATGGCCGGAGTCGGGTCCGGTGCCTCACGCTGCGCGGAAGACGCCTCGTCAGCAGGCCAGTCGGCCAAGTCTGCGATCTTTGAACGCGGGGCAGACGGCTCTGCTGGATGATTCCCGATATCGAACACGCGTCGAATGCTGTCACGGCACGCTTCTCAGAAGCAACGCATGAAAAGTGGCCAGCCAGTCGTCGAGAGGAGCGCCGCGCACTTGGGCGCAGAACGGGACCGGTAGCGAGGAGGGCTCTGCCTCTGGGGGCCGGGTGGCTCTTCATTCGGCGGTCACTGAAACCGGAAAGGCTCAAAAGGTCGGCCTGAATGGGCCGCTGGCATGATGGTGCCGTTCTGATCTCGACGGGCAGCTCGGTGAGGTCCACCCACTTGCGCAGAATGCATGATGTGGCGTCGAGCAGCTTCTGCCGGTACCAAGGCAACCTCCGGACGCCCCAGCTATGCGGGCGCGGGCAGGCAGGTAGCTGCCGCCTATTCCCCGCCCGAGCGACTCAGATCAGGTCGCTGACGAACGTGCACCAGGCTTCGCGGCCGAAGGCGATGAACGGGCCGGCGGGGCGCTTGCTGTCGCGGACGGGGACGAGGTGGGGGAGGTTTTGACCCACTTCGACGCACTCTCCCTGCCCACCGCTGTAGCTACTCGTGCGCCACTCAGGTCCGGCTAGGTCCTGCAGGTCTGGCGTGCTGTGGAGTGCGCTGGCCATGCTCTACTCCCTCGGCGCAGGGTTGGATGGCTACAGGTTGTCGAAGTCTCCAACCGTCATGCCCGACTTGAAGGCACGCCACTCGCCGGGGGTGAAGCAGAGGTGCGGGCCGGACGGGTTCTTCGAGTCGCGGACTGCAACGCCGCCGCCGGGGAGGGGGGCCAGCTCGAAGCACTCGCCGTTGTTGGCCGTGAAGCTGCTCTTCTGCCACGACAGCGTGGAGGCATCGATCGAGTAGAGGTCTGCCTTCTCCATGAGTCAGTCATCCTTGTTTCTGGTACGTGCGATGATGTCGCGGCTCTCGTCCGGAGAGAGTGCCGCATCCATGAGGCTGCGGAAGAGGCGATGCAGGCGCCGCAGGTCTCGGGGGTCGTCCATCGTCAAACTACCAGCGACCGACTCGCCGAAGGCCACGTCGGGCACGTCCTCGTCTGAGAACTGCAGGATTCTGAACGCGCCGATCTGGGCGGCATCTTCGCCTTTCGTGTACGGAACGACTCGGAGCTCGACGCTTTCGTGCGCGGAGATCTCCAGCAGGTAGTCCAGCTGCTCCTGATGCGTGCGCTTGCCTCCCACCTGGAAGTCCAAGGCGGCTTGCGTGATGACGTAGCGGCACTCCAGTGGTGCTGCTGTCTCCAGCAGGCAGTGCCGCTGTCGCAGGCCACGTACCTCGACGAGCGCATCGATCTGATCCGGTCCGAGCGAGGTGAAGCCCACGCCGGTGACTGCCTGTGCGTAAGCCTCTGTTTGCAACAGGCCCGGCAGGATGCCGACTTGATACTCATGAACGGTTGAGGCCGCTGCTTCGAATCCGAGGAACCGTTCGTACTGCGCGCTGATTACGTCGTTGTACGGGGACCACCATGGTGGGCGCCGCTCGCGCGTGGCTGCGTGCAGTTCAGCGAGTTCGTCGCGCTGGGCGGCAGGTACCTCATAGAGGTCCATGAGCTTGGCGAAGTGGGCCTGGGAGCACACTCGTTTGCCGTTCTCAATGCGGCTGATCAGTGAGAGATCGCAGGCCAGAGACGCGGCGACCTCCGCGAGAGTGAGCTGGTCGGCTTCGTTGCGCAGGCGACGCAGGGTTCGGCCGAAAGTGACGCGGGACATGAGCAAGGTGCTGCTGTTGCCGGAGATGACTTCCCCCTGGGTGTGCGAACGAGCCGCTTAGGCCGTTCAGTTGGCGGCAATCGTGGACGGAAATGAGTCGGGAGCGATCAATTCCTATCTGCGTTGTCAATTGACAGGCAGGTGACTTGACGATGCCTGGCAGAGGGTCCGTTTAGCTTCTGTGACGTACCGCACTCGAGCGAAAGCCGAGAGTGGTTGCGTCCGTTCGGTCGCGCGGGACACGTGCGACGACTGATGGACGAGCGAGCGCTGGCCTCTCATCTTGGGGCGCGGACTGCTCGCGGAATCGGCGGGTGCTGTGATGGGCGAACCGTACGAAACGAACTTCAGGCTCGCGCTGCCGCAGCAGCGTTCCCCGGGCGCGGGCGGTGCTGCGGGCCAAGCTCGGGGAGTGGCGTGCCGGTCGCGGCGCCGCAGAGGACGGCGAGTTGGTGCTCTCGGAGCTGGTGACCAACGCGCTGTGCGTACCCGCGCCGGGAGATCGGCTGGTGGGCGTGCGCATTGCATGCAGGGAGAGGGGCGAACTCCTGCGGCTGGAGGTGAGTGACGCGGGGGAGGGCCGGCCGGAGGTGCAGCGGCCCGGTGAGATGGACGCGGCCGGGCGTGGGCTGCTGCTTGTGGAAGCCCTGGCCCATCGCTGGGGCGTGGACGAACGCCTGGCCGGGATCGGCAAGACCGTCTGGGCGGAGCTGCTGGCCCCCGGTGTCGACCCCGCTCCGCCGGAAGTGGAGATCGCGGCGGTCACCGTCCGCCCCGGCCAATGCGTACGCGCTTGGGGCGCTTGGCGCATGGTCCAGACAGTCCGGAGTGAGCGGTACGCGTCGAGAGGGCTCGCCGTCGTCATCGCCCTGGACGACGGTGGTCCGGCACTTCGCCTGCATGCGGCGGAACCGGTGACTGTGCGGACCGGTGGGCCGGTGGCCGCGTCGTGAGGGGGTTGTGGAAGAGGTTCCGTCAGCGCAACGTGCGCCGCGCCGGGCCACGCTTCACCGGCACCTTGACGCAGGTGACCGACGGCCGGCTGGTCGTGATCAGCCGGGCCGGTGAGCCGGTACCGCAGGTGCTGCCGCCACCGCCGAAGGTGCTGCGCGCCGGTCGCGGCTCGCTCCGGGGCCGTATCCGCATCCCCGCCAACTTCGACGACCCGCCTGCCACCATCGCCGAAGCTTTCGGGGTGCGTTGATGCGACTTCTGCTCGACGCCAGGGTGGTCATGTGGTGGCTGGACGACTCACCGGAACTGTCACTGAAGGTCAAGGACTTGCTGGACACCGAGCCTGGTGTCCACGTCAGCGCCGTGTCACCGTGGGAGATCACCACCAAGCAGTTTCTCGGCACGTTCGAAGGTCCGGGAGATCTGGCCGAGCAGGTGCGTGACGTCCAGTTCGGCAGCCTGCCCATCACCGCCGCCCACGGGGTGCGGGCCGGTCGGCTGCCGATGCTGCACACGGATCCCTTCGACCGGATGCTGATCGCACAGGCGCAGGCCGAAGGGATGGTGCTGGTCACCAGGAACACGTGGATACCGCAGACGACGTACAGGTCATGCGGGTCTGACCCGCCGCTACTCGGGTGAGGTGTAGCGCCGCTTGCCGTCCACCGTGGCGTATCCGTCAGGCAGGGAATCGCCGACCTCCTTCATTGCGGAAGGGATGGAGCGTGATCCGCTACGAAGACTCCGCAAAACGGCGCGCCGCGTTGGTTCACGCGGACGTCGGCGCCCCTTCCTGGCCGATCGTGTCCAGCAGCAGCTTCGCGGCCACCGTCGCACCGTCCGTGCGGATCGTGTCGGCCAGGGCCACCGCTCGTGCGCAGGTCTCGGAGGTCAGGGCCGTCTTGAGCGCGGCCGACAGGGACTCGACGGTCGGGGTCGGGCCGTCGTGTGCCGCGCCGATGCCCAGGTCGGTCACCCGGGCGGCCCAGTACGGCTGGTCCGCTCCCTGGGGTACCACCACATGTGGCGCGCCGGCCCGGGTGGCGGTCGTCGTGGTGCCCGCGCTGCCGTGGTGGACGACGGCGGCCGCCCGGCGGAACAGTGCCTGATGGTTGACCTCGCCGACGGCGAAGCAGTCGTCCTGGTCGTCGATCAGGGCCAGGTCGGCCCAGCCGTGGGAGACGACTGTGCGGCGGCCCTGTGCGCGGATCGCCTCGATGGCCACCCGGGCGACGTCCTTCGGGGCGCTCATGGGCGTGCTGCCGAAGCCCACGTACACCGGTGGTGTGCCGGCGTCCAGGAACGCCACCAACTCGGTGGGGAGCGGGCGTTCGTCCGGCAGGATCCACGCGCCGGTCTGCACCACGTCGAGATCCGCCGTCGGCTGCCACGGGGACAGGACCGGGTCCGTGGCCAGCCACGGCTGGTCGGTGAAGGCGTAGTCGCGGATGTTGTCCACGGGTGGCAGGCCGATCGACTCCCGCTGGGTGTTGAGCAGCTCGCCGAACATCGCGTTCGCGATCTGGGCGTCCAGGTCCCACAGCGCGCGGTTGTCGGTCGCGCCCAGTGGCAACGGCCGGCCCCGCCGCGCGGGCGGTCGGCGGTACGGGGACGGCAGGCTGACCGGCTGGTGGCTCACGTGCACATAGCGGATGCCCAGCTTCTCGGCCACCGATCGCGCGCCGGCTGTGACCGGCAACGGGCCGGTCGCCACCAGCGCATCACATCCCTCGGCCGCCGCGGCGACCGTGTCGAACTGAGCGGCCATCAACTCGGCCGCACGCTGCGCCAGGCCCACCGCAGAACCCGGCGTCACCGAGGTCACCAGCGGGCGCACCGGTCGGCCGGTCGGCACCAGCGGTAGACCGGCCTCGGCCAACCGCTTCGCGAACTCCTCGTCCGGCGGCGCGCACACCCGCACCTCCGCGCCGAGTTCCAGCAACCGCACCGCGAGTCCCGCTATCGGTTCGACGCTCCCGCGCGCCCCGTACGTCGACAACACCACACGCATTTCGTGACTCCCCTGTCCGCACGTGTCTGCTTCAGCCGCCGATTCTGCCGCACGCGCCGTGCCCGCTGATCGTTCACCGTCCTCTACGGCGGTACCGTCGGTCCTGAAGGGTCTTCCACGGTGGGCAAGGTGGTTGGGTGTGCTGTACATCGCGTTTCTGCGTGGCCTGAACGTTCCCGGCCGCTCGGTGAAGATGGAGTATCTCCGCGGGCTGTTCACGGAGATGGGCTTCGCGTCGGTCCGCAGCTACATCCAGACCGGGAACGTCTTCTTCGAATCCGACGAGGACGACCGGGACGTACTGGGCGAGATCATTCGTACGGGTCTGGGCGACGCCCTTGGTTACGAGGTCGCCGTCTGCCTGCGTACCGTTCCCGAGCTGGAGGCGCTCCTCGCACTCGACCCGTTCAAGGACGTCACCGTCACCGATGACATGCGTTGCTGCGTCGTGTTCACCACCGAGCGGATCGATCCGGCACTGGAATTGCCGCTGATGTCGCCGAAGAAGGACATCGAGATCATCCGCACCGCGCCGTACGAGGCGTTCGTGGTCTGGCATCTGATCAACGGCAGGGCGCCGAACGCCAAGGGCTTCCAGGAACGGGTGCTCGGGCGGGATGCGACGACCCGGTTCTTCCACACCGTCGGCAAGATCCTCGCCGCGGCGAAGAAGGGCTGACGCCGGACTCGGAAAGGCTGACGCCGGACTCGGAAAGGCTGACGCCGGACTCGGAAAGACTGACGCCGGACTCAGGAAAGGCTGACGCCGGGCTCAGCCGGCCGGCAGTGGTTCGCCCATGAAGGCGGCGAGGCGGCGCATGCCTGGGGCGCACGAGCGGTGCAGTTCCTCGGTCTGCTCGGGGGAGAGCGCGGCGGAGGCGCCCGTCCGGCCCGCGTCCACCCGTCCGGCCACCCGGGCCGCCCAGGCCGCCGGTTCCGGGATGCCGGTGAACCGGCCGAAGCGGGTGAGTTCCGGGACCGGGTCGGCCACGATCCGGTCGTAGGAGATGTGCAGGAGCCGGTCCTCGGGGAGCCCGACGAGGTGTTTGACCGCGCCGGTGCTGTACGACCACATTGTCCCGAACCGCTCCAGCGGAAGGTCGGCGTTCGCGAGCGCCGAGGCGTCCAGGGTGTCCGGCGCGAACATGCGCAGGTCCTCAGGGAGGCGCTGGGCGTGGTCCGGGTCATGGACCGCGTACGGGTCCACCCCCAGAATCTTGCGCATCTCCCTGATCTGCACCGCGAGCCGGAATATGGGGTGCCGGCTCATGGACACCGCGCAGTCGGGGCCGTGCCGGTACATATGGACGAAGCGGGCCTCGGGGAAGTACGTGAGGATATCGGGCAGGAAGCGCTGCGCGGCCCCCGAGCGCTCGATCACGACCTCGCGGCCGAGGAACGAGGCCCACCAGGCGAAGAGCCGTACGTACTGACGGGGGAGCGGGGCCGCCGGCCAGCCGGTCACCTCGTCCCGGATGCTGTCGAGCAGCGCATCCGGATCGTCGGTGAGCGGGGGCAGCGTCATCACCGAGAGGGCGGGTACGTCCCCGGCGGCATAGCGGCCGGAACCGAGCGGGTAGCGGTACTCGGGGACCCTGACGCCCTTGCGCATCAGTGTGTTGGGCTTCAGCCGCGGTGCGCTGAGCAGGTCCCAGAACGCCGGGCCGTCCAGGTCGCCTCCCGTAAACCCCCACGGGTCCAGGCAGGCGAAGAACTCGCTGAGGCTGAGCACCTCGCGGTGTTCGTTCACGAGATCCGAGAGCATGGTCGAACCGCAACGGCCGGTGCCCAGGACGATGGTGAGTGGCGCCACCTTTTCGCTCCTTCCGTCGGCGGAGAGATTTCACGCGCGCAGGGAGATCGTCTTTCCCCTTTCTCTTCTGATTCTCTTCTTTGGCTCTATTGAAGAAGTTCCTTTCAATTAACGGCGGTTGACAGGGATTGGGCGTTGACTGGTGCTTGTGGCCGTCCTTAGGATTCCGAGCTCCGAGGGAAAGAGTCCGATGGTGAATCCGATGGTGAATCAGACGTCGCAGGCCAACGAATCCATAGCGTGTTCCAAGGACGACGACGGAGTCCTCCTCGCGGAATTCACGGGCGCGCACGAGCAGAATCCCTTCAGCCGGGCCCGGATGCGGGAACTCACCGCGCTGATGCGGGACATCGACGCGGACGACAAGGTGCGGTGCGTCCTGCTGTACGGCGGTCCCGGGCGTTCCTTCGGTGTCGGCGGGGACTTCAACGAGGTCTCGATGTTCACCGGCGGCGACGAGGTGAACGACTGGATCGACGACATCACCGATCTGTACGCGACGATCGCGGGGATCTCCAAGCCGGTCGTCGCGGCGATCGACGGTTTCGCCATCGGAGTCGGCCTCCAGATCGCCCTGTGTTGCGACTACCGGGTGGGCAGTGAGAACGCCCGGCTCGTGATGCCGGAGCTGAAGGTGGGTATCGCCTGCAACTTCGGCGGCTTCATGCTGCGGTACACCGTCGGCACCACCGTCATGCAGCGGATGCTCTACACCTGCGAGGAGTGGCCCGCCGACCGGGCGCTGGCCGACGGACTGCTCCACGAGGTGCAGCCCGTGGACAACACGCTGGGCCGCGCCCTGGAACTGTCCCGCACCCTGGCGCGCTACACCCCGGAGGCGGTGCAGGGCACCCGCCCGCGCGTCAACGCCCCGTTCGTGGAAGGGCTGGAGCGCCTCCGCGCCGAGGCCAAGGACTCGCACCGCAAAGCGTTCGCCGCGGGCGAGGCGCAGGTCCGGATGCGCCGGATCATCGGCCGGAGTTGAGTGAAGGGTCCGTGGGGGCGGGCCGGGCGGCCCGCCCCCACGGTCTACGGACTACGGTCTACGGCGTGACCGTGCGGCGGAAGTCGTCGAAGCGGGCCTCCACCTGCCAGCCAAGACGCCGGTAGAGGGCCAGCGCGGGGGTGTTGGCCATGTCGACGGTCAGGACCATCGCCGTACGCCCCCGGCGCCGTGACGCGTGCATCACCGACAGCAGCAGCAGGCTGCCCAGGCCCCGTTGCCGGGTCTGCGGCACGACACCGATCTGCCGTACGTACGCCGCGTTGCGGCTGTCCAGCATGCGATCGGTGATGTTGGCGAAACCGACAGCCGTGCCGTCCGCCTCCAGGAGCGCGCACTGCGCCGGATCGACGCCCGGGTCCGTCCGCCACCACTCCAGCCAGGTGTCGAACCCGTCCTCGCTCTTGCCGGCCTCCTCGGCGGCGAAGGCCCTGTTCTTCACGGCGTGGAACGTACGCAGGTCCTGCTCGCCGTCGAGCGGACGTACCGCCGTGCCCGGC
Source organism: Streptomyces sp. NPDC057136 (assembly GCF_042670885.1). Taxonomy (NCBI): domain Bacteria; kingdom Bacillati; phylum Actinomycetota; class Actinomycetes; order Kitasatosporales; family Streptomycetaceae; genus Streptomyces; species Streptomyces sp. NPDC057136. Next base: position 245,403 of record NZ_JBHUUV010000003.1, on the reverse strand, counting down.
ACGCGAGGCACCTGCGGGAGCTCGTCGTCCAGCGTGACCGCCATGCGGTAGTACGGGTGCGGGGAGCCGAAACCGCGTGAGTGCAGGGCGGCACGGGCGGCCTTCTCGCCCTCGGAGACGAAGCAGGACAGCTCGCCCTCGCCCCCGGCCGGAAGATCGCCCCCGGCCAGGAGCTCGCCGCAGCGCTGCTCGGCGAAGTCCAGCAGCCGCGCCCCGTCGTCGGCGGTGGCGTCCGGCCCGAGCACCAGCTCCGCCGTCCACCCCGAGATCCCCGACGCGCTGCTCAGCCACACCGCGCCCACGGGGCTGCCGTCGGTGCCCGGCAGCAGCCGGGCGTCAGTCCGGGCGTCCACGCCAGGAGCGGTCAGCCGGCCCGTGATCCAGGCGCGTGTCGTCTCAACCCTGCCCAGCGCGGCGAGATCCCGGTCGCGGACGAGCTGCCAGACGGCGTCCGTATGGGCGCGCGGATCGAGGGGGATGAGGGCGGGTGTCTCGCGCGCCCGTTGGCTGAGGGCCGTCATCGGGCCGCGCCCGCGCCGCCCTTGTCCCGCCGGGGGAGCGAGTAGACGTAGCTGACCGCCCGGCGCTCGTCCTCGGTGCGGTTGGGGGCCGAGGTGTGCGCCGTGAAGCCGCCGAACAGCACCGCGGAACCGGCGCGCCGGGGGAGCGTCACCGGGGTCAGCTCCGGCCAGAGCCTGTCGATGTCGAGCGTGGGTTCACGTGGCGAGGCGAAGAGGTCGTCCTGATTGATGCCGTCCGGCTTGTACGCGATCCGCTCGCGGTGCGAGCCGGGCAGGAACTGCAGACAGCCGTTGTCCTCGCGGGCGTCGTCCACCGCGATCCAGATGGTGTAGACGTCCTCGTACTTCTCGTAGAACTCCTCCTTGAGGAAGAGTGCGTCCTGATGCCACGGCTTCTCCGAGCCGACCTCCGAGGGCTTCGCCCACAGGAAGGTGTTGTAGAAGTCGCCCGCGACACCGTGCAGCGGCCGGACCACGCCCTCGTTGAGGTTGATCAGCTCCGGGATCGCGGCCAGTTCGGGCGAGTGTTCATGGGCCATGCCCACGACCCGTACCTTGCCCGGAATGCATTCCTTGCCGGCGGCGCGCGCGGCCCATCCGCCGCCCTCGCCGTCCGACTCCAGCTGCCATCCGAAGGTGCTGTAGCGCATGTCCTCGGTCCGCCGGATCAGATCCGAGCAGCCGCGGCGCATCAGGTCGAGGGCTGGTTCGGGCACCAGGTCGTCGAGCTGGATGACGCCGCGCTCCTCCAGTTCGCCGGCGAGGTCTGCGATCGACTGGCTGAGGGGCATGGCTCCACCTTTCTGTACGCGCACGCGCACGCGCGGCCACGGACAGGGGCACGGGCGCGGGCATGCGGCGTCAAGAACTCTGTGTGACTCGACTATGTGCAAGCCGCTGCTGCACGGGCAACGGAACGGCCGCGGACGGTTCGGGGCAGGCCCCAAATGGCATAGGGGGCACGGGGCTTGGTGGCCCCTATGGTGGGTGAGGTGGGCTGCTGTCCAGGGGCTGGAGGATTCGCATGGCGGGATCGGAGACCGCGTCCGTCTCGGCGCTGATCGTGGACTGGGGCGGCGTACTGACGCAGTCGTTCAACGAGGCGGTCGCGGTGTGGGCCGCCGTCGAGGGCGTGGCCGCCGGGGAGTTCGACGCGGTCCTGGGGCGGTTGCTCGGGCCCGACGCGGTGCCGGACGGCGGGCCCAATCCATTCCACCGGGTCGAGCGGGGCGAGCTGCCCGTGGCGGACTTCGAGTCCGCGCTCGCCGCGCTCCTGCGACGCACCGACGGGACGCCCGTGCCGGCGGCCGGCCTGGTGCAGCGCATGTTCGCGCCCTTCGCCATGGACCCGGTCATGACGGGGCTGCTGCGCCGGGTGCGGGGTGCCGGGGTCCCCGTGGCGCTGCTGTCCAACTCCTGGGGCCATCGGTACGACCGTGAGGGCTGGGACGAGCTGTTCGACGCGGTGGTGATCTCCTGCGAGGTGGGGATGCGCAAGCCGGAACCGGAGATCTTCCGGCACACCGCCCGTCTGCTGGACCGCCGGCCCGAGGAGTGCGTGTTCGTGGACGACCTGGGCCGCAACGTGCGCGCCGCGTCCGCCCTGGGGATGGCCACCGTCCACCACCGTACGGCGGCGGATACCGAGGATGCCCTGATTGTCGCTTTGTCCTCAATCTCCCCCATAGCCTTAATGGCATGGGAGGGGCCCCCTCGACGGGCTTGATTTTGCCCTACGTGGTTTTGCCCTACGCGCAGGCTGCCGCCGGAGATGCCGCGATCTGCCGCATACGGCCGACCAGTTCGTCGAGCCGGCTCTCGGCCGGCCCCGTACAGTCCAGCAGCCGGCGGGCGGCGGCGGACAGCGAGGTGCCGCGTGCCGTGCTGTAGACCAGCGGCAGCCCGCAGCCCTTCTCCAGCCGGTGGATACGCCGGGTCAGCGCGGGCTGGGTGACCAGCAGCGTGGCGGCGGCGCGGTTCAGGCTGCCGATCCGGTCGATGACCCGGAGCAGATGCAGGTGCTCCGCCTCGAAACGGTTGTCCGAGTCCGGTCCGGCCCAGTGGAGTTCGGAGAGCAGGACGGGAAGCGGTCCGCGGGCCCCCGACGACGAGGCATCGGCCTCGGGCCGGGCCCGTATCGGACGCCCCGGCCCCTCGGTGAGCGGAGGGAAGGAGGCGGAGGCGGCGTACACGGGATTCCGTTTCGCCGCGCGCTGCGCGTAGCCGTACCGCAGCCAGGTGCACAGCTCATGGGCGAGCGTCAGCGGTACGACGAGCGGGTCCACGGCCAGCGTGAGCCGGCGGACCAGCCGCTGGCGCAACGGGCGCAGCACCAGGCTCAGTTCGTGCTCCGGCTCCGGGGAGAGCGGGGAGACCAGCGCGACGCCGTAGCCGCGGCCGACCAGCTCCAGGGCCGCGCTCTGCGAGCGGACCGTGAAACTGACGCGGGGAGCGGGCGAGAGGAGGGAGAAGGCCCATCCCTGGTCGTCGCACGCATCGCCGCCCACCGTGGCCACCCACTCCGCGTCGGCCAGGTCGTGCAGGTCGAGCGCCCCCCGCCGGGCGAGCGGATGGTCCCGGGGCAGCGCGACCCACTGGGGTTCGTCGACGACGGTGCGCACCAGCGCCTCGCTGCGCCGCAGTCCCGGCCTGCGGGTGGTCTCCCAGCCGCACGCGGCGTCGACCGCGTACCGCTCGAACCGCTGCCAGACATCACGGCTGTCACCCGCCACCACGTCGAACACCGCTTCGGGGAAACGATCCGCCAGGTCACGGCCCATGCCGTACGCCCGTTCCGTGCCCACCGCGAACTGCACGACCGGCAGCCGCTCCTCCGTGTCGGTGCGGTGGTGGGACGTGGCCATCGCGAAGTCGATCGCGCCCACCAGCCGCCGTCCCGCGTGCAGCAGGGCGTGACCGGCCTCGGTGAGCTCGGTGCCGGTGGAACTGCGCGACACCAGGGGCGTACGCAGCCGCCGCTCCAGCTTGATCAGGCGGCGGCTCGCCGACGACTGCGTCATCCGGCCGCCCCGCTCCACCGCGTGCAGGCTCCCATGGTCGGAGACCGCCTGCAGCAAGGCCACATCCGAACGCCGAAGATCGAACATTCAGCACCCCTCCCCCGTCGGACCGAACCCGCCCAACCGTCGCGGCAGGAGGGGCGGTACGGGCCTCGCGTGACGTACGTCTCGCCACCGTAAGGCCGTCCGAGGGCTCCGGGGGGCCGCCGTCAGGTAGTTGGCCGGATCGGGCGGGTGACCCGTCCGGAGCCGATCGGAGCCTCGGGCTCCGCCTGCCCGGCGGGCGGGAGGGCGGTACGCGGGAACGCCAGCGCCGCCGCGACCCCGGCGGCGGCCAGAACGGTGGCCCCCACGAAAACAGTCGTGTACGAGGAGGCGGCCGGATATCCATGGGTACTTGTCGTCACGGCCAGGACCATGAAGCTGACCTGCACGCCGAAGGACCCCCCGAGATTGCGCAGCACGCTGTTGATCCCGACCGTCACCGCCGTCGAACCGCTCGGCGAGGCGAGGGTGAGCAGCTCCGCCATCGCGCCGCCCAGCAGTCCGGTGCCCAGCCCGGTCAGCGCCGTGCCCAGCGCCAGGCCGGTGGCGGTCCCGGTCATGAGGGCGAACACGGCCGGGGAGGCGGCGAACAGCACGGTGCTCGTGATCATCACGGCCCGCGCCGTCATCAGGCCGGTCTGCCGCAGCCAGCCCGACAGCAGCCCGCCGGTGACGGCGGCGACCTGCATCGGGAGCATCACCAGCACGGTGAGGGTGCCGTCGGCGGACAGCCCGTAGCCCGTGGAGCGGGGGGCGTCGGCGAGCACCGGGGCCAGGATGCCCGTCTGGAACATCACCAGACCGGTCAGCAGGCTCACCACGTTGAGGGTCCAGATCGGCCGCCGACCGAGCAGCCGGGTGTCGATCGCGGGCTGCGCCGACCGCCGCTCCACACGCACGAGCGCCACACAGCCCGCGGCTCCGGCCACCAGCAGCAACGCCCCGGTGGCCGAGCCGAGCCCCTCCCGGCCGTACTGGCTCAGGGCCAGCAGCAGACAGGCGCTCACCGCGCTCAGCAGCAGGAGACCGGGGATGTCCACCCGGGTCCCGGACCTGCGCGGGGTCTCGGGCAGCACCGCCAGGCCCGCCAGCAGCAGGACGGCCGCGAGCACGCCCGCGGTGACGAACAGCCCCCGGAACGCGGCGGCCCCGTCACCGAAGACACCGACCAGCAGGATGCCGATACCGCCCCCCGTCCCGAAGGCCGCGGACAGCACCCCGGAGGGTCCGGCCAGCGACTGCCCCGGGAACCCCTCCCGCAACAGGCCGATGGCGAGCGGGAAGAGCCCCGCCGCGACGCCCTGCACCAGACGCGCGACGAGCAGGACGGTGAACGACTGCGCGGCGGCGGCCACGACAGCCGCCACCGCCACGACGGCGAGCACGGCGACGAGCACCACCCGCCGGCCGTAGAGATCCCCCAGGCGCCCCACCACAGGGGTGGCGACACAGCCGACCAGCAGATGGCCGGAGACGATCCACGCCGCGTCCGTGCCGGAGACCCCGAAGGCGTGCTGGATCTGCGGCAGCAGCGTGGCGACGCCCAGTTGAAGCAGCGCGAAGAGCCCGCAGGCCCCCGCGAGCACGGCCAGGGCCGCACGCCGTGCGGTGGACGGCGTGCGGTCGTGAGCCTTGTTCACCGCTGTTCGCTGGCTACCGGTTCCGCCAGGGACGTCACCTCGGCGGCCTCGAAGCGGTGGCAGTAGTGACCCATGCGGGAAACCGGGTAGCTGGTGCCGATCGCCGCCATCGTGAACGCCTTGAGGTCACCGGCCACCGGCCGGTAGCGCCCGTTCGCCCCGAAGCTCCGGTCGCCGTAGCCGACCCGGATCCGGCGCGGCTCCAGTGCCCCGCCGGTGAAGTAGCCGGGCCAGTCGTGGGCGTACTCGGCGGACTTGCCCTTCTCGGGCGCGTACTCCGGGCGCAGCATGACGTCCTGCTGGAACCGGAGCACGTCGTCCAGGCGGGCGTCCTGGTCCGGATGCAGGTCCAGGGTGCCGAGGTACTCCCGCAGTTCGGCCTGGAACCGGTCGAAGTCGCGGGCGATGCGGAGCCAGCCCCAGTTGTCGATCGTCCAGCCGCGGCGCTTGCCGTACGGGGCCAGATCGGCGGCCATGTCGGGCTGGCTCGCGACCAGGTTGGCCAGCGGCAGGGTCGGTATGTCGATGTAGTCGTGGTAGAGGCTGCGCATCCGCAGATACAGGGCGCCGAGGACGCTGTCCGGACGTTCGGCGAAGTAGTTCTGCAGTCCCTCGTAGAAGCGGGTGTAGCCGATCTCGTGCTCCTGCCGCAGGAAGATCGACAGATAGCGGGTGTAGCAGCCGTTGTGCAGGAACTGCACGGCCTGGATGAAGCTGAAGCACTCGACCCAGTCGGCGCGCGGCATGGCGTTGGTCTCCATGACCATCTGCATGGTCTCCGCCTCGTCGTCGGGTGTGCCGTCGCGCTCCACGTACATCCGCTTCGGGACGGTGCGCAGCCCGTACGTGGCGATCTTCTCCGGGGTGTTGAGCGGCGCGTTGGGGAGAATAGCCAGCTCGTAGACCCTCAGGTCCTCGTGATTGCCCGCCTCCAGCAGCGAGCCGATGCCATCGCGGAAGGAGCGCGCGGTCTCCAGGGGCAGGCCCAGGATCAGCTCGGTGTAGGTGTGGATGTTCTCCGCCGCGTACCGCTGCTGGAGCTTGCGGTAGTTGTCCAGGCCGATGTTCTTGCGGTCGATGGCTTCCAGGACGTCCATGTCGGTGCTCTGCATCGACAGGGTGGTGCCCATCAGCAGATCGGCGTCGTGCCAGGTCTTGCTGATGTCGAAGACCCGGTCGTTGGAGTTCTTGGCGAAGTTGACCCGGACCTGCCTCGGGGCCCCCAGCTCGCCCCGGGTCTCCGCCAGGGCGTGCGCGATTTCCAGGTCGCGCGGCATGATGCCGAAGTTGGCATCACAGATGAACAGGTCCTCCACGTCGTGGCGGGCGAACCACTCGATCTCGTCCTGCAGACGTTCGTCCTCGAACTTCCGCAGCGTGCTCATCGTCGCCGAGCCCCAGTCGCAGAACGAGCAGGAGTACGGGCAGCCGCGGTTGGTCTCCCACAGGGCGTAGAAGCGCAGCCCCCGCTCCCGGCAGGTGGCCACGGCTCCGTCCATCACCCCCAGCAGATACGGGCTCGGAGTGTCGATCAGCCGCGGCAGCCGTACGGCCTTCGGCCCGGCCACCGCCGCCGCTCCCCGGCGCACCGAGACGCCCGGCACCGTCGTGTAGTCCGGGCTCGTGGTCAAACGCTCCGCCAGCAGTCCGCGGAACGCCACCTCGCCCTCGCCGTGCGCCAGCACGTCCACGTACGGGTGCCGTTCGAAGAAGTCCCCCGGCCGGTCGGGGACATGCGGTCCGCCGGCCACGATCAGCACGTTCGGGTAGCGCTCCTTGACCAGCCTCGCCACCTTCATCTGGCGGCGGAAGTTCCACACGTAACAGGACAGGGCCAGGACATCGGGCTCGACGATGCCGTCCGCCATCTCCTGGACCGGCGCGACCAGGAAGACGGGCTCCTGGAAGGCGTAGGCGGCGGCGATGTTCTCGTCCTGCTCCGCGTAGGTGCGCAGCAGACCGGCCACCAGGGGCAGGAAGGGGAACGCGTTGAGGCCGATGAAGTACACCTTGCGGCCGCGGCTGGGGAGTTCGGCGGACATGCTGGTCACGGCTCCTCGTGGTCGGACGGTTCTCGCTGTGGGCACGGGCCGGTCGGTCTTACTTCGTACTGGGGACGCGCTCCGGCTCCCACGGGCGCGACCAGTCCGCGCCGCCGCGGATGGCGCGGAGCATCTCGTCGAAGGCGCTGTCGTCGGAGTAGTAGAAGACCGACGGGTCGGCGCCGGAGGTGACACCGGGAGTGGCACGCGCGCTCGCCCCCGCCAGCAGATCGGCGAGCCGGTGGTAGAAGGTCTCCAGCGGCAGCCGGGTGGGGAACAGGGCGTGGTAGCAGTCGAACAGCTCCGGATCGTCGCTGATCAGCTGGGACCTGCTCTCGTCGTACAGGTCGGTGCCGGGCAGCGGTGTCAGCACCGAGAAGCTAGGCATGTCGACTTGTAGCTCCTCCACGGTGTGGCTGAGCCGGGCGAAGTCCTCGTCCAGCCAGTTGGGCTGCACGATGAAGTTGGCCCGCACCTTGACCCCGTTGGCGTGGAAGAGGTCCAGCGCCCGCCGGGTCTGGCCCGGGTCGGTGCCCTTGCGGTAGCCCGACAGTTCGTCGTCGGTCATCGACTCCGCGCCGACCAGCACCGAGTCCAGACCGACCTCGGCCCAGCGGGCGATCACATCGGGCCTGCGCAGCGCCGTGTCGGTCCGTACGTACATATGGAACCGCTTGCGGAAACCGGCCTTGTCGATGGCGTCGGCGAGCTCCAGCATCCGTCCGGGCTGGATGAACGCCTCGTCGTCCACGACGTACAGATTCCGGCCCTCGATGTCGGCCATCTCCGCGAGCACCCGGTCGATGTCCTTCACCAGGTAGCGCCGGTCCGTCATCCGCCACAGCGAACAGAACTTGCAGGTGTACGGACAGCCGGCGGTGAACCGGATCAGCGACACCGGGCGGTACACCGAGTGAAAGTAGTCCCCGCGGTGGTGGGCGAGCAGCGAACGGTCCGGCATCGGCAGGTTGTTGAGCGCCGCGGGCTTCGGTCGGCGGTCGCGCTCCAGACCGGTGCGCGCGTCGTACGGGGCGAGGCCCGACACGGGGGAGGGGGAGCGGCCGGCCTCCAGCTCGGAGGCCAGATGACTGAGCGCCGCGCCGCCCTCACCGGCGACGATCCAGTCGGCCGAGAAGCCGTTCAGCCACTCCGCCGACACCGTCGGATGGTGGCCGCCCAGCACGATCGGGACGTCGGGCCACAGCCGCCGCGCCTCCCGGCTCACTTCCCGCGAGACGTGCACGCTGGTCGTGTAGGGGATGGCCACGCCGATCAGGTCGGGGGGCTCGTGCGTCTGTGCGTACGTCTCCAACGACGGGTCCAGCCGCAGATCGTGGATGGTCACGTCGTGATCGCCGCGCAGCGCGCCGCCGAGATACTCCAGCGGCAGCGGTTCGCAGCAGCTCAGCCGGTCGCTGAGGAGGGCCCGTTCGTTCCGAGGCCACACCAGCAAGACCTTCATCGGGTCCCTCCCTCTCGTCGGTCCCGGTCGCCGTGCCCGTCCTGGCAGAAGACGGAGGTCGCGAGGGTGTGCAGCCGCTCGGTCTGGACGCGGGGGTCGTCGCCGCCCAGCGTGGCGGCGAACATCCGGCTCATGGCGGTGCCTTCGTGGATGCCCCGCTTGGGCCGCCAGGCCACCTCCGCGGGCAGGACCTCGGCTGCGGCACTGCGCAGCACCCACTTCGCCGTGCCCTCGCGGACCTTCAGCCGTCCCCGGATGCCCAGGGCCGCCGCCATCACCTCACGCGTCCAGTACGGGTAGCGGACGACGATGTCGCGGGCGTCGGCGAAGGCCGGACCGAACTCGTTGCTGCGGGCCGTCGCGGCGGTCTGCGCTACCACCGCCCGCTCGATGTCCGCCTCGCTTCCGGTCCCGCCGAGCCCCGCGAACAGGAGGTCGGCGCCGTATCCGGAGAGCAGCACCTGACGCCGTTCGGCGGCCATCGTGTTGAGCAGGAAGCAGGCGGGCGCGGCGATCTGGAGCGTCAGCAGGTCCCAGGTCTCCAGCGCGCGGATCATGCCAGGCAGCAGCTCCGAGAGCTGGTCGGGGCCGAACATCAGCTCGTGGTGCTTGCTGCCCAGGCGCTCCGCGAACCACGCGGCCTGCTCGAACTCGTCGCCGAAGGGAGTGCCCACGGTGTACGTGTGCAGTTCCGCGCCGGAGGTCTCCCGGGCGGCCAGCGCCGCGACCGTCGAGGAGTCCACCCCGCCGCTCAGCATGACGCCCATCTCGTCGACACCGGCGGCCAGTTGCCCCACCGACGTACGCAGCGCTTCGCGTACGGCGGCCACCGCCTCCTGCGGGTCGGTCGTCACCGGCTTGTCCGGCAGCCCGCGCACCTGACGGGTGGCGAGCGGCTCGGTGCCGTACGCGTCGACGGCCAGCGTCACCGCGCTGTTCGCCGGGACCGCCGTCACCCCCGCGAAGCGCCCGCCCGGCAGCAGCGACTGCGCCGCGCCGCCGAGCACCGGGGAACCGGCCAGCAGCGGCAGCACAGCTCCGGCCGAGGTGGCGATCAGCAGGCTGTCGTCGGCGGCGCGCGCGTAGTGCAGCGGGCAGGTGGCGCCGACATCGCTCCACAGGGTGGCCCGGCCGCCGCGTACCAGCACCGCGCAGAAGCGCGCGTAGCACCGCTCGGTCCAGGACAGCAGCTCGTCGAGCGGGGCGTGGACCGGCGGGGCCTCTTCGGTCAGCCGGTCACCGTGCACGACCAGCGCGTCCGCGCCCTCGCGCACCACCAGGGTGCTCAGTCCGCGACCCGTGCCCAGGGCTTGGAACTCCACCGGGCCCGAGTGGCAGCGCAGCAGGAAACCGGCCATGTCAGTACACCCCTTCGACGCGTCGTCCTTCGGTGAATTCAGGGGAGTACGGGTCCCCCAGCCAGGGCCAGGGATAGCGCTCGGCGGCCACCCCGTACGGGCGCACCCGGCGGGCCCGGTCGCGCTCCAGGAAGCCGGGCACCAGCGCGTCGTCGGTCAGCCGCCAGACGCGTACCCGGCCCTCCTCGCCGTACGGCACCTCGGCGCCGTGCTCGTCGATGACGTCCAGCGCGACGTGCGGCCGGCAGGGGACGTAGACCACCCGGTGGTCGTCCTCCGCCTCGTACGGCTTCTGCCAGTTGATGCCGGTGGTCGAGGTGCCGTACATACCGACGACCGGCACCCCGGGGAAGACTTCCTCGCGCAACTCGCGGTGGGCGTCGGGCTCCATCGTCGTACCGGCGTGGACGATGGCCCGTACACCGGCCAGCGCCTCGGTGCCCAGCCGCTCGGGCAGCATGTCCAGCAGCCGCGAGGTGCAGAAGACCACCCCGATGTCCTGCGACCGGACCACTTCCGCCACCTGGTCCCAGATGTGCTGGACATACCGGTCGTACGCGGCCGTCATGCCCTCCTCGCCGAAGATCTTCACGATCCGCGGGTCGAGGTCGATCGAGAAGCACATGCCGCCGCGCCGCTCCGCGAACGCGACGACGAGCCGGCCCGTGGTGTGCGGTCCCATCGGCCCGACGAACAGCCAGTTGGTGTTCCTCGGCACCCCGTGCAGATCCAGGAACTCGTCGGAGAACTCCAGGATGTCCGCCCAGTAGCGCGCGCCCCAGGTCCCGTGCTTGGCGGGCCCGGTGGTGCCGCCGGTCTGGGCGGCCCACAGTGCGCCGCCCTCGCCGAGCACCGACCGCGGGACGAAGTTCTCCAGCGGGGTCCGCCGCGACGCCTCCTCGTAGTGCATCTGGTCGGCGCCGTCCGTCAGCCCGAGCAGGGTGACGGCGTCCTGGAGACTCAGGACCTTCTCCAGGGCGTTGGTGCCCAGACGCCGGTCCCGCTCCAGCCAGTAGGGGGTGCCATGCCGGGGGTCTAAGTGGAGGCGGACGGTCCGGCGAACGTCGTCGTCGGTGATCGGACGGAGCACCGACTCGCTCGGACGTGGCATGGCGGTTCCCTCTTCTCTGATGCTGTCCCTGCCGCCGGTCACGCGGAGGTGCCCGGCAGAACTGCCTTCTTCTTGAACAGGAAGTCGGCCACATACCCCTCGTGCGGATCGCGGGGGTCGTAGCCGCGGTCGAACTCCTCGCCGCCGAAGACCTTGTCGACGCCGGGTTCCTCGGCGAGCGCGCGGACCAGCCCGCCCGCCTCGCCGAGCACGGACACGATCAGCGAACCCGCACAGGCCGCGACCGCCTTCGAGCGGGGGACATGGGCCACCGCCGTGAACGGGAACGGCAGTTCCGTCCCGAACAGCGGCGAACCCGCGTCCAGCAGCAGCACCGTGGGGCGCAGATACGCCACACCGTCGAGATCCACCCGCAGCGGCACCCCGGTGGCGGCCTCGGTGACATCGACCGCGCCCGCCGCGATCTCCCGCTCGATACGCGTCGCCAGCGTGTCCCGTACTGCACGGTCCGGGAAGGCCGGAACCGTGGCCGACGGGTCGTCCAGCGGCAGCACCGGACGGGTCGCGAACTCCCGCGCGAGCTGCCCCGCCGCGTCCTCGGCGTCGCCGAGCACGACCAGGGAGCTGATGTTGGTGCACAGCCGCCCGCAGCCCGCGAACGCCTCCCGGGCCAGCCGCTCCCAGGCGTCCTTCGGCCCGTCGTCGCCGACGAGCGCCCGGCTGCGGCCGTAGTGGTACGTCTTGACCTTCCCCGGCGGCAGGTCGGCGGGGACCTCCTCGCCGGGCCACAGCACCTGGTCGGCCAGCCGGCGCAGGGCGGGCGCGTCGCCGTGCACCAGCGAGACCGCGTTGTCCGGCAGCCCGGCGGCGTACAGCGCCTCGGTGACCAGTACCGCCGTGAACGGGTCCCTGGCGGAGGTGCTCAGCAGCACCGGGCGGCGCGCGGCCAGGGCCTGCATCCACTCGATGCCGATGGTCGGGAAGTTGTCGGGCACCCGCACATGCACGGACCGCCCGGCGGGCCGCCAGCTCCACCGCGGGTCGTCGCCGCCGGTCCGGTACGCGGAGACGGTCCCGTCCGGGGACTGCGCGGCAAGGATCTCCTCCATCCGGCCCAGATCGTCGGCGACCGTACGGACCCCGCGCTCCGCCCGCCGCAACGGCAGACCCGTCGCCGCGGACAGCGCCCGCAGCCACGGGCCGAGCTCCCCGCCGTCCAGCCGGGCGGTGAGCCGCCCGGCGGCGTCGCGCAGCAGCCCGAACCAGGCGTCGTCGTCGATCCCGCGCAGCACACGGGCCGTTTTCGCGGCCTCCTGCGCCATCCCGAACTGCACCAGCCGCCCGGCGTTGCCCAGCCGGGCCAGTGGCCGCCCGGCACCGTCGTGCAGCTGCCCCGGCCGGTTCGACATCACCGGGCGCGAGCCCGAGTACGCCGGAACGTCCAGGGTGCCCGCATTGCCCCCAGTGCCCGGGACAGCCGGGGAGGCCGTCCCGGCCGCTGTCGTGAGCATCGTCACTGGACCTCCGGGACCAGGGCCGCGGGCTCCTTGGCCACCGGTGCGCCACCGTCCATCAGACCGAGGCGCGTCTGCACGGTCTTCAGGTTGGCGAGGAAGGCGATGCGCTTGTACTGGCCGTCCTTACGGGTCGGGGTCATGTCGTCGTAGAGCTTCCACAGCTCGTCGATGGAGGCCCCGGGGCTGGACGTCACCGGGACGTGCCCGGTGTAGCAGTCGGTGTCGCTGGTCTCGACCGTGAACTCGACGCGCTTGGCCATGTCCTTCTCGAGGTCGGCATGGAACGGCACGAAGAAGCAGGGGGACACGATGTCGTGGGGGTTGTCGCCGAGCCGGGCCTGCAGCCAGGTGATGGTCGAGCGCATCGCCTCGTCGGTCTCGCCGGGGATACCCAGGATCATCGTGGCCTGCGTGCCGATTCCGGCCTTGCCCAGGGAGTCCAGCGCGCGCTCGGTCACCGCGACCTTGACCGGCCGGCCCAGGCGCTTGAGCAGCGACCAGTCCAGCGTCTCCACGCCGACCAGCAGCCGGAAGCAGCCGGACTTGCGCAGCATCTTCGCCATGTCGTCGTCGATCAGGTCGGGCCTGGCCTTGGCCTCCCACTCGAACTTGCCCTGCAGACCGGAGTCCTCGATGGCCTGGCACAGCTCCTGCATGCGCGGGACGTCCTCGACGAAGTCGTCGTCCTCGATCCGGATGCGGTCGAAGCCGTGCACCTCGACGAGTTCACGGATCTCCGCCAGCACCCGCCCTGCACTGTGCCGGCGCTGACCGACACCCCATTGGTGCTTGGAGTAGCAGTAGGCGCAGGCGTACGAGCAGCCGCGGGCGGTGACGACGTTGCCGGCCCGGCCGCGGGAGATGGTCCGGTACCGCTCCATGTCGGCCAGGTCGCGGGCCGGCATGGGCAGCTTGTCCAGGCGCATCACCTGCGGGGCCGCGGGTGTCTCGACGACCTTGCCGTCGTCGTCACGGAAGACGATCCCGCGCACCTTGTGGAAGTTCTTCCGGCCGTTGGTGCCGAACTCGTGGACCAGGTGCGAGAAGGTGACCTCGCCCTCGCCCTTGACGACGACGTCGGCGGAGCCGTCCTCGACCAGCTGGCGGGCCAGCGGGGTCGCGCCGACACCGCCCAGCACGGTCAGGGCGCGCGGGTGGTGGTGCTTGACCTCGGAGGCGAGCTTGATGCCGTTCTTGAGGCTGGAGGTCAGCACCTGGATGCCGACGATGTCCGGACTGAAGCCCCGCAGGGGCTCGTTGGGCGTGGCGAGCGGCCGCTGCAGGACGAAGAGCTGGTCGTCGATGAAGTGGACGTCGGTGCCCACGGTGTCGTGGAAGGTGCCTTCCCGCAGTACGGCGGCCAGGGACAGCAGCCCCAACTGCGGTGCGGAGATCGACTCCCCTGAGTACGCCGACCGGCGAGCGTTCACGAGAAGAACTTGCATGCTTGTCTGCCTCCTGCGAGTGGACAGTCCTCAGGCGCGGTCCGGCTGACCGCCCGCAGCCTGCGTACACACGGGGCCTGTGGCCGGCGAACGTGCTGTGCGTGCGGCCCGCGTGGCACACGGTGGGCCTGCTCCGGTCGTCAGCGGGTGATCAGGGATGGGGGGACCGCCGGGCGTCTGACCCGGCGGTACGGCGGGAAGAGCGGGCCGGGCTGCATGTGTGCTCCAGCCCACCACGGGCCTCCGACGCCGTCCAATGCCTTTAACGGGTCGCGCCCGCACTGCCGTGGCATGGGCGCACGGCCCGCCTCCGGCCATGCCGTCGGCGCATCACGGCGATGCGCCAACGGCTGCTGTGCCGGGCGCCGGCTCTGTGGCAGCATCGCTGCGGAGTTCAGCAGACCGAAGTGATCCTGCACGCGCTCCGGAGAGGTACCGATGACCGCTTTCCAGCGACCGGCCGACGCAGCGGACGTGACGACCGTGACGTCGGACCCCGCGGCAGACCGCGAGACGTTCGAGCGGGACGGAGTGATCCGCTGGGACAACGTCCTGACGCCCTCCCAGGTGATCGCGCTCCGCGCGTCCATGGAGCGGGCGTTCTTCGCCGAGGGCGACAAGCCCGCCGACGGGGTCCTCGACCTGTCCGAGACGACGGAGAGGCCGAGCGACAGGGCGCTGCTCCAGAAGATCGGCATCTGGCAGAACGACCCCGTCTGCGAGGAGCAGATCCGCCGCCCCGACCTGGTGCCCCGCGTGGAGGCCCTGCTCGGCGGGCCGGTACGGCTCTTTCGCGACCACTCCTTCTACAAGCCCGCGGGCAAGGGCGAACGCAGCCGCCTGGTGCTGCACCAGGACAACCGCTACTGGCACCTGGACCCGCCGGACGCCGTCACCATCTGGATGGCCCTGGACGACGCCACCCTGGAGAACGGCTGCGTGCACTACGTGAAGGGCACCCACCACCTGGGCCGCGTCGAGCACGTACGCCCCGAGGAGGGTGCCGTCCTCGTCGAGGCCCTGACCGACCAGGAGACGGTGCCGTATCCCATCCCGGCGGGCAGCGCCCTGGTGCACCACATCAACACCCTGCACGGCTCGGGCCCCAACCTCACCGACCAGCCCAGGCGCGCCTATTCGCTGGTCTTCGTGCGGGCAGACACGACGGTACGTGGCAGGCCGATGACCGACTACCCGCTCGCCGCCGACCTCATCCGGTGAGCCGCTCGATGCCCGACACCGACACCGACACCCCGCCCGCCGGTCTTCACCCGGACACGTACGAGACGATCCTGCTCGAACGCGCCGACGGCATCGCCTGGGTCACCCTCAACCGGCCCGAGCGGCTCAACGCCACCACCGAGCGCATGCATTACGAGCTCATCGACGCCTTCGCGCGGGTGGCGGACGACGGGGTCACCAAGGTGCTCGTGTTCACCGGTGCCGGGGACCGGGCCTTCTGCATCGGCAGCGATCTGGGGTTCCTGGGCGAGGTGCTGGCCGGCGACAAGGGCGACACCGAGATGTTCGAGGTCTACCTGGCGCGGATGAACCGGGTGGCGTTCGCCCTGGAGCGGCTGCCCATGCCGACCATCGCGATGGTGCAGGCCAAGGCGCGGGCGGGCGGCTTCGAACTGGCCATGGCCTGCGACCTGGTGCTGATCTCGGAGGAGGCGCGCATCGGCGACGTCCACACCCCGTACGGCCATATGGCGGGCGCCGGCGCCTCCCACCGCGCGGTCCGCAAGATGGGTCTCCAGCCCGCGATGGAGATGCTCCTGACCGGCCGTTGGCTGTCGGCCGCCGAAGCCGTCCAGACGGGTCTGGCCCTGCGGGCGGTGCCGAAGGACCTGCTGCGCGAGGAGACCGCGGCACTCGCCGCCACACTGGCCGCGATGCCGGGCGACTGTCTGCGCCATGTGAAGGCCGCCGTCATGGGCGGTCTCGGTGTCTCCGGGGAGGAGGCCGTCGCGGCGGAGACACGCGAGTACCTCGCGCTGATGCGGGGCTCCACCGGGCCGGTGGACGGATTCCGCCAGGGCCAGCGCGATCGGGCGGCCCGCCGCGAAGGCGTCAACTGACGCCCCCGTAACGGCGCTTGGCGTCGGCCAGTTCCTCGACCCGGGTGGTGTCCCACGGGCGTTCCCACCCCGCGAGCCGCAGCAGCCAGGCGACGAGGCTCCCGGTGAAGCCCCACAGGAACAGCTCCCCGGCCAGGAAGCCGGGCCCGGTGTAGCCCGCTGTCATACGGACCCGCAGCCGGCCCGCCGGATCGGCGAGATCCCGTACGGGGACCCGGTGCACGGACACGATCTCGCTGCCGTCGCTCGCAGGCGTCGTACCGCCCTCCCACCAGCCGAGCACGGGCGTGACGGAGAAGCCGCTCCAGGCCAGGTACAGCGGTCGCAGCGGGGTGACGACGCGGATGGCCACCGGGTCGAGGCCGGTCTCCTCCGTCGTCTCGCGCAGGGCGGTGTGCACCGCGTCGCGGTCCTCGGGCCCCACGGAGCCGCCGGGGAAACACACCTGTCCCGGATGGTCCCGCAGCGCGCCGGAGCGCCGGAGGAACAGCAGATCGGGCCCGCTCTCCCCGGCGCCGAACAGCACCAGGACGGCGGAGGACCTGCCCGAGGCCGGGCCCGGCGAGGTGTAGCGCTCCAGTTCCGGAGCGCTGTCCCGGCCGGCCCGCAGGGCCACGTCGGTCAGCCAGGAGGGCACGTGGGGTCCGGGCGGAAGTCCCGTGTCGAGAGCCACGGCCGCCAGCGTAGGGGAGCCGCCGGTCCCCGGCGCCGGTCTCCACCGGCATTGGCGGGGAATCGGTCATGCCCTTTGCGGCGCACCCCGATGCGCTCGGGGCATGACTGCCGAGCGGCCGTGAAACCAGGCCGGTTGAGGTCACCGTGTGCCGTGTGACGCCCCGGTACCTTGAGGTGATCGCGCCGCAGGGGCGTCTCGGGGAGGACAGCGGATGAGTGTGCGTCAGGGGACGGACGGGGCCGGACCGGCGACGGCCGGGCCGACGACCGGGCCGATGAACGCGCTGACGGATGTGGCGGGGCTGCGGGTGGGCCATGCGGCACGGACCGGCGACGGCTGGCTGACCGGCGTCACCGTGGTGCTCGCCCCCGAGGGCGGCGTCGTGGCCGCCGTCGACGTGCGCGGGGGCGGCCCCGGCACCCGGGAGACCGACGCGCTGGACCCGCGCAACCTCGTGCAGCGCATCGACGCCGTGGTGCTGACCGGCGGCAGCGCCTTCGGGCTCGACGCGGCGGGCGGTGTGGCGGAGTGGCTGGAGGAGCGGGGGCGCGGCTTCCGCGTGGGGCCGGGCCCGGACCAGGTGGTCCCGGTGGTCCCCGCCGCCGCCCTGTTCGACCTCGGGCGCGGCGGGCGGTGGCGGGCCCGGCCGGGTGCTGACCTCGGGCGCGCGGCCGTCGAAGCGGCGGACGGTACGGAGGAGGGCGCCGCGGTACCGCAGGGCTGCGTCGGCGCGGGCACCGGCGCGGTGGCCGGCGGGGTCAAGGGCGGCGTCGGTACGGCGAGTGTCGTGCTGCCGTCCGGGGCGACCGTGGCGGCGCTGGCGGTGGTCAACGCGGCAGGCTCGCTGCTCGATCCCGATACCGGGCTTCTCTACGGCGCCCGGACGGGCCTCGGTGACGAATTCCTGGCGCGCGGGCTGTCCACCATGCCCCCGGACGAGGCACGGCACACCCGGGCGCAGGACCGGCTGACCGCGGCCCGCGCGGAGACCGGGCGGCGGCAGGCGGGTCCGGTGCAGCCGCTCAACACCACGCTGGCCGTGGTCGCCACCGACGCGGCGCTGACCCGCCCGCAGGCGCAGAAGCTGGCCGGCACCGCCCACGACGGCCTGGCCCGCGCGGTGCGGCCGGTGCATCTGCTCACCGACGGCGACACCGTCTTCGCCCTGTCCACCGGGCAGTTGCCGCTGGTGCCGGAGAGCCTGGAGACATCCGGCGGCACGGCCGACCGCTCGGGCTGGGGTGCTCACCTGGAAGCCATGGAACTCAACGCGGTGCTCGCGGCGGGTGCCGATGTACTCACCCGGGCCGTGGTCCACGCGGCCCTGGCCGCCGAAGGCGTCGACGGTCCGGGCGGCGACTTCCCCTCGTACAAGGAGCTGTACGGCTGACCGTTCAGCGGCAGGAAGGTCGAGGGCCCGTCACTTGTCCGGTGTCCGGACCAGCGACAGCAGCCCGCCGAGCACGGCGAACAGGGCAAGGAACAACGCCGTGCCGACGCCGTCGACGGCGTCCTCGACCACATGGCCCCCGAGGAAGAACCACACCCCGGTGGCGGCGATGACGAGCAGATGATTGCCCCGCTCCTGCATCGCGCGCATCCCCGCCCACAACAGCACCGGCATGCACGCCACCCCGGCGATCAACGCCAGCACCGATTCGACGGAACCCGCCAGGAACGCGTCCGGGTTCGCGTCCCGCGCCCCCGACGCCCAATCCCTGCCGCCCGACCAGATCAGATAGCAGACGGTGGCGGCCACTTCCGATACGACAGCGCCCTTCACCCCACGAGCGGTACGGATTCTCGCCGTATTCGTCATACCTTCAGCCTTTCATGGCACAGGCAGGGGACCTGAGTACACGTACTCAGGTCCCCGCCCGTTCTTGCGTTCTCTTACGTTCCTACAGCGTGTGTTGCAGGCTGTCGGCGTACAGTCGCGCACCCGGAATCTTCGGGTGGAACGACTTCATGGACGGTGCGATGTTGCCCGGCAGCCAGTCCGGGTCCCGGGCGTCGGCCTTGGCGTGACCGGACAGCACGATGCCGTGCACCGTCTCCGGATCACCACAGATCGCCTTGCCCGCGAACTCGTCGCGCGGGTCGGAGAACACCGCCTTCGCGGCGTACAGCCGGTTGGCGTCGTCGACCGCGCCCTGCATCTCGCCGGCCAGCGTGTCCGCCATGCTGTTCAGCCACGGCGCCTCCTCGGTACCGATACCGAGGACACAACCCCCGACGCCCTCAAGGAGCTTCGGGTAGCCCATGAGCACGATCTTCGCGTTCGGCGCCTTCTTGTGGAGCTCGTTGAGCATGCCGGTCAGACGCGGCCGGATCTGCTCGTTGAGCCACTTCGGCGCCCACTGGTCCATCGGACCGGTCTCGCCGCCGGTCTTGCTCCCGTTGTCGGGGTTGACGGCGTCGATGGAGTTGTTGTTGCACACGGTGCCGGCCGTGATGCACTCCTGGATGATGTCGGCGAACCGTGCGTCGTTACCGCCGATCGACAGGGTGACCAGCGTGGTGTTCTGGTCGAGATACCCCTGCTGGATCTGCGGCAGTTCGCTGTTCTGCCCGTCGCGCAGGATGTTGTAGTGGCGGGCACCGGAGCACGCGATGAACTGGAAGTCCATGATCTTGTCGCGGTCGTCGGCCATCTGCCCGATGGACTTGGTGTAGCCGGGCAGGGCGGCCTGACGTGCCCAGGCGTACTTGGACCGGTGGCACTTGTTCTCGGTGTCCGGCTGCTGCGGGTCGTAGTAGTCGGAGTCGTTGTAGTAGTCGTCGCCGCCGTTCTCGGAGGCGCCTTCACCCGAGGAGTACGAGTCACCCATGGAGACGACCTGGTGGGTCGGCTTGGCACCCAGCGGCTCGAAGCCGACCGAGTCCCACGCCACGTCCTCCGTGCCCTTGCCGTCGTCCGTCACGTTCGACAGCGCCACCGTCGGCACGCCGGTGAAGTTGAACGCCCCGAGCGACACCCACTTGTTCTCCAGCACCCGCTGGGGCTTCACCCGCTTCGGGCTGGTGGAGTTGGTACCGCCCACCGTGTAGGCGGCCTGGCGGGTATGGGCACCGTGGTCGGGCACGTGCGCCCAGACCCGCATCCAGCCCCGGTCCGTCGTGCCCAGCGTCCAGGTACCGGTGGTCTTCAGCCGGGAGGCATCCGTCGTCCCGGTCTTGTTGGTGTGCGTGAACCAGAAGTGGTTGCCGTGCGCCGCACCGATCTGATGGAGATCGATCCGGGACGAGGCGGAGCCGAAGTCGAAGTTGAACGTCCCCGACGAGGACACCGCGCCGCACGATCGCCCGGTGGACCCCACTGGGGTGACGCCGTTGGCGACGTCGTCAACGATCTTCGTTCCGGTGGGCAGCCCGGACGCACACCGCGGCGGGTAGGAGTTCTCGTCCGGCTGTTCCGGATAGGTGTCGTCGAACCGGTGGAGCGGGTGCCCGCACTGGGCGCTGCTGGTGCAGTTCTTCCACGTGACGGACTTGTGGAACCAGCACTTCAGGTACAGCGGGTCCGAGCTGCTCGGGTCTCCCGGCAGCAGGCAGGGGCCGCCACCGGTGTTGTTCGTCGCGCCCGTGCCGATCTTCGACGGGTTGCAGTCGTTACTGGAGTCGCAGAACAGGCCGATCGGGGGCTTGGCCGTCGTGCGGTAGGCCGTGGACGTCCACCACGCGGCACGGTAACCGGGCTGGAAGTCACCGGGCTTGAACATGGCCGCGAGCGGCCGGGCCGCCCAGCCGATGACCTTCTCCGAGTACGGCCAGTCCTGCGGGTGCGCGGCGTGACTGTAGTCGTCACCGCCGCCGGAGTTCTCCAGGAACGGGGTGCGGTTCTCCTTCCACAGCGGGTTCGCCGGGTTGTTCGTCCACCCCACGCCCCACTTGCCGGAGGTGGTGCCGGACGAAGCCTGCGTGTAGTAACCGCTGTTGTACGCCCACAGGGCGAAGAACCAGTTCTCGATGTACTTCGGGTCGCCGCCGTTGATCATCAGGCCGTCGGCGCGCGTCTGGTTCCACTTCTCGATCAGGATGTTCACGCCCGCCGCGATGTTCGCGGCGTAGTCGAGCGCGATTGCCTCCTGCTGCGCCACCGTCTTCGTGGGCTGGCCCTTGCCGGGGAGCCGCATGCCGTCGGTGACCTGCGTGACACCGTAACCGCAGTCGGACTTGCTCCAGTTGATCAGCCACGGGTCGCTCTGCTGGCCGTCGGAGGCGTACTCGATGCCGTAGAAGTTGCCGATCAGCGAGTTGGCCGAGACGCCCGGTACCGCGTACCGGGTGGCCTGCCACATGTTCGACTCCTGCGCGGTGATGCCGAGCATCACCTGCGCCGGTACGTGCCAGTCGGCACCGCTGCCGCCCGCCAGGGGCGTCAGGGGGAACATCGACTGCGGCGCGTACCCCGCCATGCCGGTGTTCTTCCAGTTCGCCGCCCTGGTCACATGCTTGTTGAGCTGACCGACGACGGCCTGGTCGACGGCCCACTCGATCTGCCGCGGGGTCGGCTGGAACGCCTGCTTCTTCACGTCGTTCCGCGGCACCGAGCACGTGCGGTCCGTGTCGATGGGCGTGGCCATCGTCGACACACCGCCGGACTTCGGGGCCGCGCCCAGGGCCGGGCTCATCGCGGTCGCGGCGCGCTGGGCCTTCTCGTCGCCGATCCGGTTACCCGGCGCGGCGTTCAGAACGGCCGTCTCACCCGTGTCGAGCGCCTTGAGGGTGATCCGGGCGGCTCGCGGTGAGGCGGCGTCCTTCGCCGAGATCCGCGAGTCCTTGCCGTCGGCCCACGCGGTGGTCACCGCGGCGGCGCCGCGACTGGAGATCCGTGCGTCCTTGTCGATGCCGCCCGGGTTGCGGACGGCGCCGGGGAGCGCCCCCTTGCTGCGTGCCTCACCGGTGACGTACACCGCGCCCGAGGGCGTGCGCGCGATGTCGAACCGGCTCAGTCCGCCCTGAGCGAGCTTGGCGGCCCTGCCCTTGCCGTTCGCGGTCCGCAGCGTTCCCGCGGTGACCCGGGAGACGGCTGCCTGGTCGTCGGCCGATGACCCCGCCTTGCCGCCGGGGAGGCGGTCGATGAAGGTCACACCGCCGTCGGCGTCCGGCTTCAGCTGGAACGGCGGGGCGTGGGTGGGAGCCACCGTCCGCACCGTCGAGCCGTTGATCTTCACGACCTGCCGGCCGCGCGCGGCGACGATCGCGCCGCCGACCGGAACCGCCGATGTGACCTGACCGGCCACCGTCGCCTTGGCGGAGGTGCCCGTGCCGGCCTCGACCCTGACGAGCCGGGTCTCGTTCTTCTTCGAGGTGTTCTCGTCGGTGAACTGGGAGAACACCACGTCGTCGCCCGTACCGCAGCCCGGGGAGAAGTACGCCAGCGTGGCCTGGAACGGCAGCTTGCGTACGTCCCCGCTGCGCAGGTCCACGATGGCGGTGAACGCGCCGCGGCTCATCAGATCGGGCTTGTTCGTGAACGTACGGGGGGCGTACGCCACGGCGGCGTACCGGCCCGATTCGGTCACACAGGCGTTGCCGATCCACGCGTCCGTGTCGAAGCCCGGCTCGGACAGCGAGGCGGCGGTCTTCCACCCGTAGCCGTCCTTCTCGTCGGCCACCATCACATGGAAGCCCGAGCCGTCACCCGAGGTGGTGAACGCCTGGTCCGAGGACGACCGGTAGTCCGTGCCCAGCACCTCGGCACGCTTTTTCGCGGGAACCGAGCGGGGCTTGACCCCCGGATCGGTCCCGTCGGCCGAGGGCGCGGTCGGCGAGGACCAGCCGTTCGCCGCTCCCGGGGGCACTGCGTCCGCGAAGGCCTGCGTCGTCCCGACACCGCAGGCCACCGCAAGAGCGGCGACAGCGGCCACCGAAACACGCGCATGTCTTAATACGCTGCGTCTCAACTTCCCGTCCTTTTCCTGGTGTTCGCGCCCAGGACCGGGCGCGTGACCGCACCCGGGAACCGGCGCCCGCAGGCACACGAAGGCAGACTCCCTGGGGGCGGAGACCTTGACGTGGGGCGGGAGATCGTCAGATCTCGACCGCGCCTGATTCGGCTCGTCCGTGCCATCGTGTCACCGGGCGCTCTTCTGCCGCTCTCCTCCGTTCCGCGTGTCCGCGCCCGACGTGGGCGCCCCCTGGCCCTTGCGCGTCAGGTGGCGCTGGGCGGGAAGCAGGGGAGCGATCGCGGCGAGGGCGACGAGGATCACGGCCATGGCCCGGAACGCGTTGCCGTAACTCTCCATGAGCGCGGCGGGCGGGCCCGTGGCGCCGCTGGTGGTGAGGGTGAGCAGGACGGCGAGGCCGAACGCCCCTCCGAACTGCCGTGAGGTGTTCACCAGTCCGGACGCGGCCCCGGCCTCGGTGGGCCCGACCCCGGAGGTGACCGTGAGGGTCAGGGGGGTGCTCACCAGGCCGCCACCGAACGAGATCACCACCGCCGGCCCGAGTATGCCGGAGAGGTATCCGCTGTCCGGACCGATGCCGCTCTGCCACAGGAAGCCCGCCGCGGCGACGAGCGCGCCGGAGGCGATCAGGACACGGGCCTGTACATACCGCATCAGCCACGGGGTCAGGAACAGCCCGACCAGCAGCATCACCACCGTGTGCGGCAGGAACCCCAGGCCCGTCTGCGCGGCGCTGTAGTGCAGCACCCCCTGCATGGTGAGGGTCAGGAAATACCAGATCGGGATGTGGAAGCCCGCTCCGGCCAGCATCATCCCCACGTTCCCCCAGCCGACCCCGGGCAGCCTCAACAGGCCCGGCGGGACGAGCGGTTGGGTGGCGTACCACTTCTCGACCGCCACGAAGGCGGCGAGGGCGACGACCCCGCCGGCCAGGGGCAGGGCGGTGGCTGGGTCGGTCCAGGCGTGGATACGGGCCTGGGCGATGCCGAGCGTGAGCAGGGCAAGACCCGCCGTGGCCAGCACCGCACCGGGCAGATCGAGCCGGACCCGTCGCGGCGGAGCGGTGCGGTCCTTGAGCAGCCGGGCGGCCAGCAGGAGCAGGGGAATCCCGATCGGCACATTGATCAGCAGTACCGACCGCCAGGACAGGTACTCGGTCAGGATGCCGCCGAAGAGATTGCCCGACGCCCCGCCGGCCAGGCTGACCGCGGTCCAGATCGCGAGCGCTCTGGTCCGCCGCGGCCCCTCGGGGAACGTGGTGGTCACCATGGTCAGGGCCAGCGGGGCGAGTACGGCCGCCCCGACGCCCTTCGCCGCCCGCGCCGCGATCAGCATCGCGGGCGACGAGGCGAGCCCGCCGACCGTCCCGGCGACGACGAACACCGAGAGGCCGACGAGGAAGACGCGCCGGTGCCCGTACAGATCGCCCAGCCGTCCGCCCAGCAGCAACAGCCCGGCGAACGCCAGGGCGTAACTGCTGACGACCCATTGCAGGTTCGCCGGGTCGAAGCCGAGCTCCTTCTGCATCGAAGGAAGCGCGACGGTGATCACCGAGACGTCGAACAGAACGATGAACTGTGCCGCACACGCCAACGCGAGCGTCGACGTCGCGGTGGTTTTGCCGCGCATGTCCCTCCCCAGGAGCCGTTCAGCCAGGACGGTGCCGTACGTCTCGACCGGTCTACTGGGAGAAGTCCACCCCCTGCGCCAGCGCCACCCTGCCCGAGTAGTTCACCGTGTTGGTCGCGCGGCGCATATAGGCGCGCCAGGCGTCGGAGCCGGACTCGCGGCCTCCGCCTGTCTCCTTCTCGCCGCCGAACGCCCCGCCGATCTCGGCGCCCGAGGTGCCGATGTTGACGTTGACGATGCCGCAGTCCGCACCGTCCGCCGCGATGAACCGCTCGGCCTCGCCCTGGTCCGCGGTGAAGATCCCGGACGACAGCCCCTGCGGTACGTCGTTGTGCAGCCGGATCGCCTCGTCGAGGTCCCGGTAGGTGAGGACGTACAGGATGGGTGCGAAGGTCTCCTCGCGTACGACGGCGGTCTGCGCGGGCATCCGTACGAGAGCGGGCCGTACGTAACCGGCGTCGGGCGCCGCGTCCTCCAGCTCCTGTTCACCGCCGACGACCACGGTGCCGCCCTCCTGGACCGCCCGGTCGAGGGACTCACGCATCCTGGCGTGCGCCGCCTCGTTCACCAGCGGCCCGACCAGGGTCGAGTCCTGGAACGGGTCGCCGACCGGAAGCCTGCGGTACGCGGAGGCGAGCCGCTCGACGACGGTGTCCACGATGTCGGCGTGCACGATCAGCCTGCGGAGCGTGGTGCACCGCTGGCCGGCGGTGCCCGCCGCCGCGAACACGGCGGCGTTGAGGGTGAGATCGAGGTCCGCCGATGCGGTGACCACGGCCGCGTTGTTGCCGCCGAGCTCAAGGATGGTGCGCCCGAACCTGGCGGCCACCCGGGGGCCGACCTCGCGGCCCATCCGGGTCGAGCCGGTCGCGCTGACCAGCGGTACCAGCGGCGAGTCCACGAGCTGCGTGCCGGCCTCCGCACCGCCGAGCACCACCTGGTTGAGGTGGGCCGGGGCGCCGGTCTCGGCGATCGCGCGGTCGAGCAGGGCGGAGCAGGCCAGCGCGGTCAGCGGGGTCAGCTCGGACGGCTTCCAGACCACGGTGTCACCGCAGACCAGGGCCACCGCGGCGTTCCACGCCCACACGGCGACCGGGAAGTTGAAGGCGCTGATCACACCGACCACACCCAGCGGGTGCCAGGTCTCCATCAGCCGGTGACCGGGGCGCTCGGACGGCATCGTGCGGCCGTAGAGCTGGCGGGACAGGCCCACCGCGAAGTCGCAGATGTCGATCATCTCCTGCACTTCACCGAGTGCTTCGGAGCGGATCTTGCCGGCCTCCACGGTGACCAGGTCGGCCACGTACTCCTTGTGCTCGGTGAGCAGTTCGCCGAGCCGCTTGACCAGCGCGCCGCGCACCGGCGCGGGGGTGGTCCGCCAGTCGAGGAACGCGGCGTGCGCGGCCTCGATGGCCCGGTCGATGTCCGCCGGGGTGTCGGCGCGCAGACCGAACAGGTTCTGTCCGGTGACCGGTGTGCGGGCGGCCAGGGCGTCCCCCTTGACCGTGGCGAGTTCGACTCCACACCTGGCCAGGGCGTTCTCCGCCCGGGCGCGTATGTCATCGGTGCTGCTGACTGCGGTAACCATGCCGACTCCTGGTCGATCGTGCCGGGGCCCGGCCGGTTCGCGGCCGGCACCCGAAGCTTCCACTACTTCCGAGGTGTTGATCCTCGGTCCTGCAACTCCTTCAGCGCCTCCGCCAAGCAATCGATCTCGGCCTCGGTGGTGTAGAAGTGCGTCGAGACCCGGATCAGGGGCCCGTCCGGCCGCTCGGCCACCGCCGACTCGATCCGGAAGCGCTCCCAGAGACCGCGGCGCAGTTCGTCCGCGTCCGTACCTCCGGGCAGACGGAACGCCACCATCCCGCCGGACAGGTCCGCCGAATCCGGTGTGGCCGGTTCCAGTCCGTACCAGCCGGTGAGGCGGTGGCGTGCGTAGTCCGTCATCTCGCGCATACGTGAGCGGATTCTGTCGTGTCCGAGCTCCGCCTGGAAGCCGATGGCCTCCGGCAGTGTGAGCCACGGGCAGATGTCCCGCGTTCCCTCGCACTCCAGCCTGCGCAGGCGGGGGGTGCTGCCGAACCGGTCGCGCTCGTCCGGCGGACCGCTTCCGGCCGGGGGATGGTAGGCCCAGCTCACCTGCGAGGGCCGCAGAGTCTCCTCATGTCCCGCGCCGATGTGCAGGAAGCCGACGCCGGTGGGGGCCAGCAGCCATTTGTGGCCACTTCCCGCGTAGAAGTCGCAGGGCAGGGCGGCCAGGTCGAGCGCGGTGAACGCCGGTGCGTGGGCGCCGTCGATCATGGTCAGGACGGAGCGCCTGCGGGCCTGTTCGCAGAGTTCCGCGGCCGGCAGCACCAGCCCCGTCGGCGATACGACATGGCTGAAGAAGAGCAGCCGGGTCCGCGGGTTCATCGCGGCGACCGCGGCGTCGACGATCTCCTGGGGGTCGCCCGGCATGTCCGGCAGCCGGAACGTCCGTACGGTCAGCCCCTGTTCCCGGGCCACGCGCTCCCAGCACCACCGCATCGGCGCGTACTCGTGGTCGCTCATCAGGATTTCGCCCGGCGCGGCCGGCCGCAGCGAGGACGCCACCAGATTGACGGCCGCGGTCACATTGGTGGTGAGGGCCAGGCGGTGCGGCTCGCTGCCGACGAAGGCCGCCAGGGACTCGCGGGCCCGCCACAGCAGCGGGGGGACGTCGCGCAGCAGGAAGTCCATCGGCTCGTGGGCGAGCCGGCTGCGCAGAGCGGTGACGCGCTCGAAGACGCGACGGGGCAACGGCCCGCCGGAGCCGGTGTTCAGGTTGACGACGGTGGGGTCGAGCAGCATCTGCTCACGGGCACCGGCCCAGTCCGTATCGGCCATGTGGTGTTCTCCCGCCCCTAGACAACGGACACATAAGACAGAACAGGGGCCTGCCGACATATCCCGAGCCGATCCGAAATGTTTTCACGCGTTACACGCTGCAGGCGGGCCACGTCAGTGTAGACATCATTCCGGTTCTGTCCATACCTCTTCTTCGCCACTGTTCCTTATAGGACAGCACTCGTCCGAAAGAGGACGACAAGAGCTGCAGAAGAGAGCGTCAAGAGTTTCTGGTCCTAGAACTGGTGCGCTGACCTGGGAGTGCGCCGCGGATACGCCTCTCCGGTTTCACCGAGGACGACACTGGGAGACGCAATGTCTGTGGCAACGTCAACAACGGGTGAACAAGAAGGAATTACCGGTCACGGAATTCCTGAGAAAGCGTCCTTGAAGGCCGGAGACGTGCATCGCGCGCTTGAGCCGCACGTTCTTGTGGATGGCTACGGATTCGTTCTCGATTTGTCGGAGAGTTCGGGAACCTGGCTCGTCGACGGTGTCACCGGAAATCGCTATCTCGATCTCTTCTCCTTCTTTGCGTCCGCGCCGCTCGGTATGAACCCTTCCTGCATCGCGGACGACGAGACGTTCATGCGGGAGCTCGCCGCCGCCGCCGTGAACAAGCCCTCGAACCCGGATCTGTACACGATTCCGTACGCCGAGTTCGTCAGGACGTTCGCCCGGGTGCTCGGAGATCCGGCACTTCCGCACCTGTTCTTCGTGGACGGCGGGGCGCTGGCCGTCGAGAACGCGCTCAAGGCCGCCTTCGACTGGAAGGCACAGAAGCTGGGTCTCGACGACGACGCCGTCAACGGTCTCCAGGTGCTGCACCTGGAGCGTTCCTTCCACGGCCGCAGTGGCTACACCATGTCGTTGACGAACACCGAGGTGTCGAAGACCACCCGGTACCCCAAGTTCTCCTGGCCGCGCATTCCGTCGCCCGCGCTCCGGCATCCGCTCGCCGAGCACGCCCGGGAGAACGAGGAGGCCGAGCAGCAGGCGCTGAGGGCCGCCGAGGCGGCGTTCGTCGCAGCCGACGGGATGATCGCCTGCTTCATCGCCGAACCCATCCAGGGCGAGGGCGGCGACAACCACCTGAGCGCCGGCTTCCTTCAGTCGATGGAGCGGCTCTGTCGCCGGTACGACGCCCTCTTCGTACTCGACGAGGTCCAGAGCGGCTGCGGAATCACGGGCACCGCCTGGGCCTACCAGCAACTGGGCCTGACACCCGACCTGGTGGCCTTCGGCAAGAAGACACAGGTCTGCGGTGTGATGGGCGGCGGCCGGATCGACGAGGTCACTGACAACGTTTTCGCCGTCTCGTCCCGGATCAGCTCGACCTGGGGCGGCAACCTCGCCGACATGGTCCGTGCCACCCGGATACTCGAGACGATCGAGCGGACGCGTCTCTTCGAGACCGTGGGCCGGCTCGGCACCTACCTCGGCGACGGCCTCGAAGCCCTCGCCGTCAAGCACTCCGACGTCGTGACCAACGCCCGGGGCCGCGGTCTGATGCGCGCGGTCGACCTGCCCGACACCCGGTTCCGTGACGACGTCCTGCGCCGGATGTACCAGGAGCACCAGGTGATCGCCCTGCCGTGCGGCGACCGCAGCCTGCGGTTCCGCCCGCCGCTGACGATCACCGAGAGCGAGATTGACCAGGCCCTGGAGGCGCTGGCGCTCAGCGTCGTACCGCCCACCAGCTGACGCACCACGTGTAGTCCGACCTGCTGCCGCAACGACAAAAGACGGAGATCCCACCCATGACGTCAGCACGGTTCCCGACGACCGCCGCGGAGTGGTTTGCTCGCATCGATGGAGTATCGGGCGAGCGCTGCGATCTGGAGATGCTGCTCAAGGACGAGTGGCGCAACAAGATCGCGGTACGGGACGACGACCCCGGTATTCGCGCGACGGAATACCGGGAACTGTCCATCGGCGGACAGGACTACACGACGCTGAAGAACGCACTGGCCGGCCACGACGGTGTGTCGGTCGGTGCGTTCGCGCTCGTCACGCTCCACAGCGTGATGCGCGCGTACGGCCACGGAAACCGGACGGTCGCCGGATTCGTCGACGCCACCGCGACACGGAAGCTGCAACACTCCCGCATTCTTCCCGTCATAATCGACCACGTGGCCCAGTCGGGGCTCACCTGCCTCGACGCGGTGCGGGAAATCGACGAAGCGCTCCGCAGCGATGACTCGTATGCGACCCCGGACGAGTTGCTCCAGCGCGGACTCTTCGACGCGCTGCTCGTGCTCGCTGACCACGAGGTGCCCCTGGCCGAACTGCCGTCGTCCCCGCTCACCATGGTCGTCCGGGACACCGGCGGGTCTCTGAGCTGGACGATCGCGTACGCGGGCGAGCTGTTCGAGGACCGGACGATCGCCGGTGTGCTCGATGTCGTACGCGAGGTACTCGGCCAGTTCCTCAGCCGTCCCGCCCTGCTCGTCGCCGACATCGAGCTGGTGTCGCGGGAGCAGCGGGAGCAGATCCGCGCGTGGAACGCCACCGACGGCGACTTCCCCCAGGGCAAGCGGCTTAACCACCTCTTCGAGGACGCCGTCCTGCGGTCGCCGGACCGCGAGGCCGTCGTCTTCGGTGACACCAGGCTGACGTATCGCGAGGTCAACGAGCGCTCCAACCAGTTCGCGCACTGGCTGCTGGGACCCGGGGCCGGGGTCCGGCCGGAGGAACTGGTCGGGCTGTACCTCGACAAGAGCGACCTGGGCGTCGTCGCCACCCTGGGCATCTGGAAGTCCGGCGCCGCCTACGTACCCATCGACCCCGGCTACCCGGCGGAGCGCGTCAGGTTCGCCGTACGCGACACGGGGCTCTCCGGCATCGTCACCAACCAGCGGCACGCGGCACGGCTCCGGGAGATGCTCGGCTCCGAGCACGCCGAGGTGCGCATCATCGAGGTCGAAACCGTACTGGCCGAGCAGGCCGGGGCGGGGAGCGCAGTGCTCGACAACCCGCACCTTCCCCTCGGAAGCGGGGACCTCGCCTATCTGACGTACACCTCCGGCACGACGGGTGTGCCGAAGGGCGTGCCCAAGTACCACGACAGTGTCGTGAACAGCATCACGGACCTCTCCGAGCGCTACGACATGCGCCGGCCCGGCGAGGAGCGGGTCGCGCTCTTCGCGTCGTACGTCTTCGAACCGCATCTGCGCCAGACCCTGATCGCGCTCATCAACTCGCAGACGCTGGTGATCGTCCCGGAGCGGGTCAGGCTGGACCCGGACCGCTTCCCCGTGTTCCTGGAGAACAACGGGATCACCTATCTCAACGCCACGGGGTCGGTGATCCAGTACTTCGACCTGCGTCGATGTCCGAGTCTCAAGAAGATCCTGCTGGTCGGCGAGGAACTGACCGCGGCCGGGCTCCGCCGGCTCCGCGAGAACTTCTCCGGCCACATCATCAACGAGTACGCCTTCACCGAGGCCGCTTTCGTCACAGCCGTGAAGGAATTCGCGCCGGGTGTCACGGAGCGCAAGGACCGCAGCATCGGCCGCCCGGTCCGCAACGTCAAGTGGTACGTGCTGAGCCAGAACCTGAAGCAGCTGCCGATCGGCGCGATCGGAGAGCTGTACATCGGCGGACGCGGAGTGGCCCCGGGCTATCTCAACCGGGACGACCTGACGGCGGAGCGGTTCACGCCGAACCCGTTCCGGTCCGAGCAGGAGGTGGCGGGCGGCCAGAACGCCCGCATCTACAAGACCGGCGACCTGGCGCGGCTCCTGCCCTCGGGCGAGGTCGAGTTCATGGGGCGCAGCGACTTCCAGCTGAAGCTGAACGGCGTCCGTGTGGAGCCCGGCGAGATCGAGGCACAGGCGACCGAGTTCCCCGGTGTACGCAAGTGTGTCGTCGTGGCCCGTGAAGGGGCCGGCGGCCCCGGCGACCGCTGTCTGGCCGGGTACTACCTCACCGAACCCTCGGCTGAGGTGACCGAGGACGAGCTGCTGGCCTTCCTCGAACAGCGGCTGATCCGGATCATGGTCCCCGCCCGGATGGTCCGCCTCGACAGCATTCCGGTCAACGTCAACGGCAAGGTGGACTGGCGCGCCCTGCCCGAGGTGGACGCCGCCAGGCCCGGCACGGCACCGGCTTCCGCCGGCCGCCCGGCGGACCCGGCGGGCGGCGTCATCGACGAGCTCCGCGAGATCTGGAGCACCGTCCTCGGAGTGCCGGCGGCCCGGATCGGCGACCGCGACGACTTCTTCCGGCTCGGCGGCCAGAGCATCTCCTGCATCCTGCTCATCGCACGGGTGCGTCGGCAACTGGGCGTCTTCGTCGGTGTCGAGGACGTGTTCACCCTCAGGACGCTCGGCGAACTGGCCCAGCACCTGGACCGGCAGCTGGAGCAGGGGCCGCGACCGGAAGCACAGGGGGCCGTCGAGGAGGCCCTGAGCGAGGGCGAATCCCTGCGGCTCCGCGCCAACGGCCTCCAGCAGGGCCTGCTCTACCACGCACTGAAGAGCCGCAACGGCGACGACGCCTACGTCATGCAGTCGGTGCACCGCTACCGGTGCCGCATCCAGCCCGAGCAGATGAAGGAAGCGTGGCAGGACGCCCAGCGGAAGTACCCCGCGCTGCGGCTGCGCTTCGAGTGGGCCGAGGAACCGCTCCAGATCATCGAGCACGACGACAAGCCCTTCGACTGGCGCTTCGTCGACCTGAGCGAGATCGCGGACCCCGGCGAGCAGGACGCCCGCATCAGGGAACTCCAGGAACGGGACCGCATCGAGCCGTACGAACCGGCCGCCGGCCGACTGTTCCGTGTCTACCTGGTCAAGCAGCGCGAGGACCTGTTCTCGCTGATCTTCAGCTGCCACCACCTCATCATGGACGGCTGGAGCCTGCCCGTACTCCACGACGACGTGCACCGCACCTACCTCCGCCTGATCCGGGGCACGGGGGCCGAACCGGCCGTGGACCACGCGTACGTGGCGGCGCAGCGGCAATGGGAAGCGCACCGGGACGACCACGTCGACTACTGGGTCCAGCAGATCGAGCGCATCGACGAGCGCGGTGACTTCGGCGGACTGCTCAAGGAGGAGATCCGCTACCAGGTCGCACTCAGCGACTACGACCATATCCGTGAGCACCGGACCAAGAAGCTGGGACTCGGCGCCGACCTGACCGCCGAGCTCAAGGCACGGTGCGCGGCGAACTCCGTCACCCTGCACTCGGTGCTCCAGTTCGTCTGGCACAAGGTGCTGTACGCCATCGGCGGTGGGAACACCACGGTGGTCGGGACGATCGTCTCCGGGCGCAATCTGCACGTCGACGCCATCGAGGACTCGGTCGGCCTGTTCATCAACACGCTGCCGCTGATCGTCGACCACGACGACCAGGCGGACAAGACCGTCGGCGCCGCGATCAGCGACATCCAGGCCGCCGTGAACACCATGAACAGCAAGAGCACGGTGGAGCTGGGCCGCCTCCAGACCGGCGGAATGAAGCGCCGGCTCTTCGACACGCTGCTCGTGCTGGAGAACTACCCGCGGCTCCTGGAGGAGGCGGAGGAGCACGACGAACTCCTCCGCTTCGAGAAGGGGTACGACGCCGACAAGGTCGACTACCCGCTGGCCGTCGTGGCACGCGAGGAGGACGACGAGCTGACGGTCACCCTCTGGTACGCGGGCGAGCTGTTCGAGGACTCCACCATCGACACGCTGCTCGACGCCACGGACACCCTGTTCCAGCAGGTCGCGGCCGAAATCGCGCAGCCTGTCGAAAGCCTTGAACTGGTCTCACCGGGGATGATCGAGCGCTTCGACGAGTGGAACCGCACCGAGACCGCCTTCCCCGCCGGACAGACCCTCCACGGGGTCTTCGAGGAGATGGCGGCGGTCTGGCCCGACGAGGACGCGGTCGTCTACCGCGACCGCCGCCTGACCTACCGGGAGCTGGACGAGCGGGCGAACCGGCTGGCCCACCATCTGCGGTCGGTCGTCGAGCTCAAGCCGAACGACCTGGTCGGCCTGGTGGTCGACAAGAGCGAGTTGATGATCACGGCGATCCTCGCGGTGTGGAAGGCCGGGGCGGCGTACGTGCCGATCGACCCGAGCTACCCCGACGACCGGATCGCGTTCATGCTCCAGGACACCACGGCCCGCGCCGTGGTGACCAACGAGATCTACGGTGAGCGGCTGCGCACCGTGTCCGCCGGGGCCGGGCTCCAGGTCCTGGACATCGAGCAACTGCCACTGGACGACCAGCCGGCCCACAAGCCGGTCACCGCGGTCACCAGCACCGACCTGGCGTACGCGATCTACACCTCGGGCACCACCGGCAAGCCGAAGGCCGTACTGGTCGAGCACCGGGGTGTCGTCAACCTCCAGGTCTCCGTGGCCAAGCTGTTCGGCCTGGCGAAGGAGAAGGGGGACGAGGCACTCCTCTCGTTCTCCAACTACGTCTTCGACCACTTCGTCGAGCAGATGACCGACGCGCTGCTCAACGGGCAGAAGCTGGTCGTCCTCGACGACAGCATGCGCACGGACACCGAGCGGCTGTACGCGTACATCAACGACGAGCAGGTCACGTACCTCTCCGGCACGCCGTCGGTGCTCTCGCTGTACGACTACGCGACCACGACGTCCCTGACCCGCATCGACGCGATCGGTGAGGACTTCACCGAGCCGGTGTTCGACAAGATCCGCGGGACGTTCGGGAAGACCGTCATCAACGGCTACGGCCCGACCGAGATCTCGATCACGAGCCACAAGCGGCTGTACGCGCCGGGCGAGCGGCGCGCCACCAAGAGCATCGGGCACCCCGTGGCGAACACCGCGTGCTACGTGCTCAACAAGTCGATGCAGCGGGTACCGGTCGGCGGCATGGGTGAGCTCTACATCGGCGGCATCGGTGTCACCCGCGGATACCTCAACCGTGACGAACTGACGGCCGACCGGTTCGTGGACAACCCGTTCCGGACCCCGGAGGAGAAGGCCGCGGGCACCAACGCACGCGTCTACAAGACGGGTGACCTCGCACGGTGGCTGCCCAACGGAGAGCTGGAGTGCCTGGGCCGCACCGACCTCCAGGTAAAGATCCGCGGACAGCGCGTCGAGCTCGGCGAGGTCGAGGCCGCCCTGTCCTCGTACAAGGGAGTGACCCGGTCCCTGGTGATCGCCCGCGAGCACGGGGCGACGGCCTCCGCGGCTGCCCAGAAGTACCTCGTCGGCTTCTACGTCTGCGACCGCGAGCTCGACGAGCAGGACGTGAAGCAGTGGATGCGGGCCAAACTGCCCGAGGCCATCGTCCCCGCCCGCGTCCTGCGGATCACGGACATCCCCGTGACCCCCAGCGGGAAGCTGGACACCCACCGGCTCCCGGAGACGGACTTCGGACCGGGCGACAGCACCGAGTACGTCGCCCCGTCCAACGACATCGAGACCAAGCTCTGCGGTATCTGGTCCACGGTGCTCGGCGTCGCCCCCGACCGCATCGGAGTGCACGAGGACTTCTTCGCACTCGGCGGTGACAGCATCCGCGCCATGGCGCTCGCCCAGGCCATCACCACCAGCTTCGGCCGCGGCCTCGGTGTCGCCACCGTGCTCCAGCACACGACGCTCGGGGCGCAGGCGGCCCACATCCAGGAGATGGCCGCACAGGCCGACGACGAGCCCTTCGAACCGGCCGCCGGGCGCGCCGCCGAAGGGGCGGGCGAGCCCCTGGTGTCGCTCGCGCAGGAACGGCTGCTGTTCATCGACGAGTTCGAGGGCGGCACCGCCGCGTACAACATCCCGTTCGTTCTGCGGATCGCCACGGGCGGTGGCGTCTCGCGGGACACGATCGACCAGGCCCTGCGCACGCTGCTGCGCCGCCATCCCGCCCTGCGCACCCTGCTCAGGACGGACGGCGACGGTGTCAGGCGGCAGTTCACGCTGCCGGAGGACGAGGCGTCGGCCCTGTTCCACCCGGCCGTGCACACGGTGGGCAGCACCACGGAGCTCGACGAGCGACTGGTCGGGACCCAGGGTTACGTGTTCCGTCTGGACGAGGAACTGCCGCTCCGGGCCGACCTGTTCGAGCTCGCCACGGACCGCGACGGGGTGTATCTGAGCCTCGTCCTGCACCACAGCTGCTTCGACGGCTGGTCCTGGAACACCTTCCGCCGGGAGCTGACGGCCCTCCTCCGGGGCGTGCCCGGCACGGAACTCGGCACGATCCGCGGCACCTACGCGGACTTCGCCGTGTGGCAGCGCCAGTACCTGAGCGGCGGGCGGCTCTCGGAGCTGACCGCGTTCTGGACGGACGCGCTGGCCGGCTTCGAGACGACCAGGCTGCCGCTGGACAGGCCGCGCCCGCCCCGCTTCGACTACCGCGGCCGGGAGATCGAGTTCGCCCTCGACGAGCCGACCACCGAGGCGCTGAAGGCCCTGGCCCAGTCGGCGAGGGTGAGCCTGTACAGCGTGCTGCTCGGCGCCTGGGGCCTCATGCTCCACACGTACACCGGACAGCACGACTTCGTCGTGGGAACGCCCTCCGCCAACCGGGGGCGCCCGGAGTTCGACCGCACGATCGGCTTCTTCGCCAACCTCCTCGCCCTGCGCGTCCGGATCGACCCGGAGGCCACACTCACGGAATACGTCCACGCGGTCGGCGGGAACGTCGTCGCGGCGCAGGTGCACGGCGAGCTGCCGTTCGAGCAGCTGGTGAAGGAGCTCGACCCCGAGAAGGACCCGAGCCGCCACCCCGTCCTCCAGATCAACTTCACCCTCCAGAACGTCACGGACCGCGCCGACGGCACCCCGGCGGCGGCGGACGAGCCCCCGGCACCGGTCGCGTACACACCGGACGGCGGCGGCTGGACGGCCACCAAGTTCGACCTCTCGGCCACCCTCACCGAAACCGGGGGCGGCCTGGCCGGGAACCTGACCTATGCCGCCTCGCTCTTCGACGACGCGAGCGCCGCCGGCTTCATCACCACCTTCCAGCAGATCCTGACGGAGTTCGCCCGGCTGTCCTCCCTCGGGACCCGCGCCAGGCTGGCCGACGTCACCCGCCTCGACGAAACGGACCGGGCGGCCCTGCTGGCGGCTGACGGCAGCACCGCGCGGGCGCTCCCCGCACCACTCCCCGCGCGGGCACTCCACGCGGTGTTCGAGGAGATGGCGGCGGCCCGCCCCGACGAGGACGCGGTCGTGTGCGGCGATACGGCGCTGACCTACCGCCGGCTCAACGAGCGGGCGAACCGGCTGGCCCACTATCTGCGGTCGGTCGTCGAGCTGCGGCCGAACGATCTGGTCGGCCTGGTGCTCGACAAGAGCGAGCTGACGATCACGGCGATCCTCGCGGTGTGGAAGGCCGGGGCGGCGTACGTGCCGATCGACCCGGGCTATCCCGACGACCGGATCGCGTTCATGCTCCAGGACACCGGCGCCCGGCTGGTCGTGACCAACGAGGCCCACAGCGAGCGGCTGCGCGCCCTGCCTGCCGCGGCGGGTACGCAGGTGGTGGACATCGACCGGCTGCCGATGGGCTACCGGTCGGCCGAGAACCCGGTCACGCCGGTGACCGCCGAGGACGTCGCGTACGCGATCTACACCTCGGGGACCACCGGGAAGCCCAAGGCCGTACTCGTTCCGCACCGCGCGGTGGACAGCTTCCGTGAGCAGCTGAACGGGCGCTACTTCGGGACCCCCGAAGCGTCACCCGACGCAGCACGTCACGGCGTCCTGTTCCTCGCGAACTACGTCTTCGACTTCTCCGTCGAGCAGCTCGCGCTCTCGGTCCTGGCCGGTCACAAGCTCATCGTCCCGCCGCCCTCGCCCGCCCACGACGACGGCTTCTACGCGTACGCGAACCGTGCCGGACTGACGTATCTGAGCGGTACGCCGACCCAGATCCAGCAGTTCGACCTCGCGCGTCTGACGCGGTTGCGGTGCGTCCTGGTCGCGGGGGAGGCGTTCCACGAGAGCCACTTCGAGAAGATCCGGCGGGAGTACGCCGGGCCGATCGTCAACGCCTACGGGACCACGGAGACGGCGGTCTACAACACGAACCGGCGCTTCGAGCCGGGCGAGAGCTATCGCAACACCTTCGGCGGGCCGCTCGGAAACACCCGGCTGTACGTGCTCGGCGAGGCGATGGAGCTGCTGCCCGCCGGTGCGGTCGGGGAGCTGTACGTCGCGGGCGAATGCGTCACGCACGGGTACCTGAACAGGCCGGAGCTGACGCGGGAGCGCTTCCTGCCGAACCCGTTCCGCAGCGAGGCCGAGCGCGAGGACGGCCGATGTCCGGTCATCTACCGCACCGGTGACCTCGTCCGGCGCACCCGGGACGGCGAGATCCAGTACGTCGGACGCAACGACGCCCAGGTCAAGATCAACGGACTGCGCATCGAACTCGGTGAGGTGGAAGCGGTCCTGGCCACCTGTCCGGACGTCCGCGAGTGCGCCGTCGTCGTCACGGCCGACGAGCGCACCCCGGGCAGCAGGCGACTGGTCGGCTACTACGTGGCGGACGCCGACGCGAGCGTCGACGAGGACGGGATCTTCGCCACCCTGAGGGCCCAGCTCATGCCGGGCATGGTGCCGGCGCTGCTGGTGCGGCTCGACGGGCCGC
Organism: Streptomyces sp. NPDC057136; assembly: GCF_042670885.1. Taxonomy (NCBI): domain Bacteria; kingdom Bacillati; phylum Actinomycetota; class Actinomycetes; order Kitasatosporales; family Streptomycetaceae; genus Streptomyces; species Streptomyces sp. NPDC057136. Next base: position 207,540 of record NZ_JBHUUV010000003.1, on the reverse strand, counting down.
TGCCGATGACCATCAACGGGAAGCTCGACACCAAGGCCCTGCCGCAGCCGGGCCTCTCCGTGAAACGGGCGGCCTACGCCCCTCCGCGCAACCGCACGGAGGCGCGGCTGTGCCAGCTGTGGTCCGCGCAGCTGCCCGTCGGCTCGGTGGGCATCGACGACGACTTCTTCCGTTCGGGCGGCGACAGCATCAGTGCCCTGCACCTGGCGAGCCAGGTGCAGCGGGAGTCCGGCCGCAAGGTCGGCGTCAAGGACATCTTCGACTTCCCGACCGTACGCCGACTTGTCGACAACGTACTGTCCCGCCCCGAAGCCGTGCGGGGCGCGGACGGGGACGAGGGGGAAGCGCCCGAGCAAGGCCGGCTGAGCGGCGACTGTCCGCTGCTGCCCATCCAGGAATGGTTCTTCGCGAAGCCACTGGCCGAACGCGACTGGTGGAACCACAACTTCGCCGTCAAGACCCCGCCGCTCGACGTGGCGAAACTCCGCGGGGCCATGACCCGGCTCGTCGGACACCACGACGCCTTCAGCCTGCGCTACACCGGAACCGGCGGAGCGGACGTCACCCAGACGTACGGCGGCAGCCCGGACACCGTCCTGCACGAGCTCGACGTGTCCCACCTGCGGGCCGAGGAGATCAGCAGCCGACTTGCCGAGTGGCAGAGCGGGTTCGACCTGGCGGACGGCCCGACCCACTGTGCGGCGTACCTCCACGGGTTCGAGGACGGCTCGGCGCGCGTCTGGTTCGCCCTGCACCACCTGATCGTCGACACCGTCAGCTGGCACATCCTCGCGCAGGACCTGGAGATCCTGTACCACGACGGTGAGCTGGAGGAGAAGACGAGCAGCTACCGGCAGTGGGCCCGGGCGCTGCGCGGCTACGTCCCCGGCGAGGACGAGCGACAGCTCTGGGCGGAGATCACCCGGGGCATGGCCTCGGCGCCCGACGGCGAGCTGACCGCGCCGTCGTGCGACGCGGAGACGCGCCGTGCGGAGTTCGCGCTCGACGCGTCGGACACCCGGACCCTGCTCACCGAGAGCCACTGGGCGTACGACACCACCATGAACGACCTGCTGCTGACCGCGACCGGTCTCGCGCTGCGGTCGGTCACGGGACTTGCGACGAACTACGTCACGGTCGAGGGCCACGGCCGCGAACGCTTCGAGGGAGCACCCGACGTCCGGGACACCGTCGGATGGTTCACGACGATGTACCCCCTGGCCGTCGAGGCGGACCCGCAGGACCTCGGCCGCAGCATCCTGGGCACGAAGGACGCCTTCCGGCGGGTGCCGCACCACGGCATCGGCTACGGAGCCCTCTTCGGCCGGTACGGCGGTGAGCGGGCGCCCCTCCCGGCGGTCAGCTTCAACTATCTGGGCCGGCTTTCCGACGACGGGGAGCAGGCGCAGGACCGGGCCGCGGGCTGGCAGCTCGACTCGGCGATGTGCGGCAGCCACATCGCCGAGCGGAACCGGGGAGCGGACCAGTTCGGCGTCGACGTGACGATGCGGTGCACCGGCGGCCGTCTCGTGACGGTGGTCGACAGCCGGCTGGACGAAGCCGCCACCCAACTCTTCGCGAGCGAACTGAAGTCGGCTCTCGAAGAGCTGGCCGCCCACACGGCGACCGTGGCACGCACCGGGACGGGCCGCGCGCGGACGGACCGGCCGACAGCACCCGAGGGCGCCTTCGACCCGTACATCCTCGTCAACGAGGAGAGCGCGGAACGCACCCTCTTCGTCTTCCCGCCCGGCGAGGGCGGGGCCGAGAGCTACCTGAGCAACATCGCCCAACGGCTGCCCGGATACCGGCTCGTGCTCTTCAACAACATCCATCTGCACGCGCCCATGGCCTCGTTCGAGGACCTGGCCCGCTACTACCAGGAGCACATCCGGGAACTCCAGCCGTCCGGCCCCTACAGCCTCCTCGGCTGGAGCTTCGGGGGAGTCCTCTCGCTGGAGGTGTCGCTGCAACTGACACGCGCCGGCGAAAAGATCGACAACCTGCTCCTCATCGACCCGTACTTCAATGTGCGGCAGGCATCGGCCGATATCGGGCTCCCCGAGGTCGAGGACATCCTCGACCCGATCAACTACCACTACGCGCCGAGCCGGGAGGATCTGACCCGGCTGGGCCAACGCACCGGAAAACTGCTGATGTTCAAGGCGGACGAGCTCAACGAAATAGTCCGCGACGACGAACAGCGCCGGCTGTTCGAGTACTACCAGCGGTCGCCGTACAACAGCCTGGACACTCTGCTGCCCGCCGAGTCGATCGAGATCCATCCGCTCCGCGGAGAGACCCACCATTCGTGGGTACGCAACGACCGCCTGGTCGCCGGCATGTGTGAACGCATCTCGCAATGCCTTCTCTAGAGTCCACAGAGTCCACGGAGGGTTTCATGCCAGTTCTGATGCCGTCAGCCGAAGTTCCGACCATCGACATTTCGCCGCTGTTCGGCGACGACGCGGACGCCAAGAAGCACGTCGCCCAGCAGATCAACAAGGCGTGCCGGGGGTCCGGATTCTTCTACGCGTCCCACCACGGAGTGGACGTACAGCTGCTCCAGGACGTGGTCAACGAGTTCCACCGGACCATGACCGACCAGGAGAAGCACGACCTGGCGATCAACGCGTACAACAAGGACAACCCGCACGTACGCAACGGCTACTACAAGGCGATCAAGGGCAAGAAGGCGGTCGAGTCCTTCTGCTACCTGAACCCGCTGTTCGGCGAGGACCACCCGATGATCAGGTCGGGGACCCCGATGCACGAGGTGAACCTCTGGCCGGACGAGGACCGGCACCCGAGGTTCCGCCCCTTCGGCGAGAAGTACTTCGCCGAGATGCTCCAGCTCTCCACGGTGATCATGCGGGGGCTCGCGCTCGCTCTCGGAAAGCCCGAGAACTTCTTCGACGCGGGGCTCGCGAAGGAGGACACGCTGTCCTCCGTGTCGATGATCCGCTACCCCTGTCTGGAGGACTACCCGCCGGTGAAGACCGGTCCGGACGGCATGAAGCTGAGCTTCGAGGACCATCTGGACGTCTCGATGATCACCGTGCTCTACCAGACCCAGGTGCAGAACCTCCAGGTCGAGACGGTCGACGGCTGGCAGGACCTGCCGACGTCCCAGGACAACTTCCTGGTGAACTGCGGTACGTACATGGGGCACATCACCAACGACTACTTCCCGGCCCCGAACCATCGCGTGAAGTTCGTCAACGCGGAACGGCTGTCCCTGCCCTTCTTCCTCAACGCGGGGCACAACAGCGTGATCGAACCCTTCTGGCCCGAGGGCGCGCAGGACAGGAAGACGAACCCGGCCATCTCGTACGGTGAGTACCTCCAGCAGGGTCTGCGGTCGCTGATCGTCAAGAACGGCCAGACCTGAGGGTGATCTCCCGAGAGCTCCCGCGACGGCCCGCCGGATTCACCGGCGGGCCGTCGCGCCGTCCGGGACAGGGCCGAACATGAGGGTGTTTGACCACATCGGTACCCCAGGCAAGGATGGTCCCGATCATGACTCCATCGTGTGCGCCCTGCGTGCGCGGGCCCGGAGGTTTGGACCATGCAGCAATCCCGTGCCCGGCGCGCCGTTATCGGTGCGCTCACCGCCCTCGCACTCGCCCCGCTGACGGCCTGCGGCCAGGGCGGCACGCCGCCATCGGCCCCGCCCCGCTCCCCGTCCACCGCGACGAGCGAACCGGGCGGACCGAGCGAACCGGGCGGACCGAGCGAGGCCGCGAAGCCGTTGGCCGGCGAATCCCTGGAAATGAAGCGGGAGTTCAGGGCCCTTGAGAAGAAGTTCGACGCCCGGCTCGGCGTCTACGCCATCGACACCGGCACCGGACGCGAGGTGTCCTACAACGACAACGAGCGGTTCGCCTACGCCTCCACCTTCAAGGCCCTGGCCGCAGGCGCGGTCCTGCGCGAGTTCTCCCTGAGCGGCATGGACCGGGTCATCACGTACTCCAGGAAGGACCTGGTCCCCCGCTCCGAGGTCACGGCGAAACACGTGGAGACCGGGATGAGCCTGGGCGCACTGTGCGACGCGGCCATACGGTACGGCGACAACACCGCGGCCAACCTGCTCCTCGACCAACTCGGCGGCCCCGAGGGCCTGGACGCCGCGCTGGAGGAGATCGGCGACGACGTCACCCGGATGAACCGCCGCGAGACCCAGCTCAACGAGTGGTCCCCGGGCGCCACCCAGGACACGAGCACCCCACGTGCCCTGGCCGAGGACTTGCGCTCCTTCGCCCTCGACGACACCCTCGGCAAGCCCGAACGCACCCAGCTCGCGAAGTGGCTCCGCTCCAGCACGACAGGCGCCGCCCTCATCAAGGCCGGAATGCCCAAGGACTGGGTGGTCGGCAACCGGGCCGGAGCCGGCAGCACCTACGGCGTCCGGAACGACATCGCCGTGGTCTGGCCCCCCGACACCGCGCCCATCGTGGTGGCGATCATGTCGAACAGCAGAAAGCCGGACACCGGCTACGACGACAGACTGATCGCACAGGCGGCATCCGTGGTCGCGGACACCCTGTCCTGACCACGGCCACGCAAAAAAGTCCCTGACCGGCATTTCTGCTGGTCAGGGACTTGATCCGGAAGTGCCCCCGGCAGGATCGGAGCCTCGGTTTCGGCGGGCCGTCGGGAGGTCAGGCATCTGGACTCAGCACGGACGGATCAGCACAGGCAGGGATTCGTACCCCAGCCCAGGCTGGATACGTCCCTGTCCCGCAGCGCACCGGAATATGCCTGCACTTCGTCCACATCGCCGTGGAGGTACTCGCCCCAGCCGTCACCGGCTTTGGCCCGGCCGATCTGGAGGTCACCGGTGCTGTGCCAGCCGTTGGGGAGGCTCGCGGTCGCTTCAGCGTTGGTGTAGCCGTCGAGGTAGAGCTTGATCGTGTCGGTCCCGTCGTCGTAGATCACGGCGAGACGATGACCCTGGCCCTCGCCGCCGTCCGCGCCCGCGATCCGGGACACCACCTTCTCGGGAGATCCGACCTCGTCCTTCTCCGGCATCACGAGTTGCCAGGTGTGCGTGGACGGCTCGTAGCGCACCTTGAACGCGTCGGTGTGCTCGCCGGCCTGCGAGAGCACGGTCATCGGGTGGGCCGGCGCGGAGTCCGCGAGGCGCACGACGACGCCGAGGGTGAAGCTGTCGCCGGTGTCCACGACCGGCCCGTCGGCAGCGGCGTACCCGGTCTCGCCGTCCAGGCGCAGATGCCCGTCGCCGACGAGCGGCGGCGGCACGTAGGTGCAGTCGGGGTCGATCTCCGGGATGCAGGAGTTGTCGGAGCCCCGGTAGATCGAGGCTCCCGTGCCGAGCCGCAGCGGCGCGCCGTCCGACTGCTCGGGGCTCGCGCCGTCCGTCGCGTCGTCCATCGACCAGTGACCGAGCAGCTTCGGCTTGCGCAGTGCCAGTTCGGATACCTCGCCCGGTACCACGACCCGCTCGTGGACCCGTACGTCGCCGATGTCACCGTGCCACCGGTCGCGGTAGCCGGTAGTCCCACGGGCTCGTCCGATCTGGAACGCGCCGGCCGCCTCCGCTGGAGTCGCCTTCGCCGCGGTGCCGACCTCCTGGCCGTTGACGTACAACTGTGCGCGACCTGTCTCCGCGTCGTACAGCCCCAGCAGATGGGCCCACTCGCCCGTCTCGGGCGTACCACCGGACACCCGTGCGCCCCCGATCGCGAACGACCAGACAGGGCCGGGGTCCTGGCTGCGCAGCCCGAGGCCGAAGCCGGGCTTCCCGTCCGCGTCCTGGCTGGCGACGGTCATGGTCCGGCCGGTTTCGGCGGGCCGCGCCCAGGCGCTGACGGCGAAGGACGTGCGGATGTCGGTGGCCGGGGCGTCCGTGGTGAGGAAGCCGTGGCCGCTGCCGTCGAGGCCGACTGTGGCGGTGGTTCCGGTGCCCGCGGGCGCCGGGCCGCCGAAGGTCACGCCAGTGCCGGCACGGGCGACGGTGCCCGTCTCGGCAGAGGCCGTGCGGGAGCCCGCCGGGTCGTCCAGCTTCCAGCGGGCGACAGGGGCACGCCCGTTCTGCACGTTGAAGTCGTACGACGAACTACCGCTGCCTCGGCCCGCCCGGTCGAGCGCGCGGACCGTCAGCTGCTTGGGACCTGCAGTGAGCGGCAGGTACGGAACGGTCACAGCTGCGCCCGGCCGCTCGGCGGAGACGGTCCCGTACGGGCCGCCCAGGAAGCCGTACGTGTACGCCACCACGTCGTCCGAGGGCGAGTCCATGGTGAAGTGGCCGTAGACGCCCACCCCGTCCACCCAGAACACGTCCTCCGGATTCGGGTATTCGGGGGAGCTGATCGTCGCCTTCTCAGGATTCACGTCGTCGTACACGAAGGAACAGACCGAGACGTCGCCCTCGTCGCTCCATGCGGAGGTCGCCTCGCCGTCGTTCGCGCGGACGTGCCAGGACACGACCGTGTTCGCCGGGATGTCGCCCGGCATCGTCCAGTAGAAGCGCGCCCCCGACGACAAGGTGATGGTGGTGTAGGTACGACGCTGCTCAACTCCTGCTGCGTCCGTCCACCAGGCTTCGAACTCGCCCTTGACCGGGCTGGATTCGGAGGGCTGGTTGTCCTCCTCCGGGTCGTACAGCATGGCACTGAGCCTGGGTGACTCCGGGACGTATGGCGTGTCGTCGCCGGTGGCGCAGGCTTTGCCCTCCGACTGGAGGTCCTGGATCAGCGGCTGCTTCGGCGGCAGGTTGTCCACCGCATACGCCGTGCCGGCAGACGTGGCCAGCAGCGCCGCCGCGCAGCTCCCCACCACCATCCGTCTGTATCTGACCGTCCTTCCGAACCTGGTCAATGTCCCTCCCCTGTAAGTGTTTGAGCTCGCGGATCACACGAGCCGCATGAAGCTAACAGAGATGTCTGACAACGCAGACGAGGATTTCTCCCCTTCGCTCAGGCACTGGTAGCGGGTAGCAGCTCCGGTAGAACGATGAGTCGGCCGGCCGTTGGATGACCAGAGGGTGGTGGGGGGCTCGGTGACCTGTTCCAGCTCGGCACGGCCGAGGACGGTCGGCTCTTTGCCAACGAGCGTGGGGGAGTCCTCGGCTCCACCAGCTACTGGCGGGTGCGGCAGGAGGCCAGGCCGTTCGCACCACGATCGAGAAGTCCATGGGGTGGGGTGAGGGGACCGGCCAGTGAGCGCTCGGCGGTCATGAAAACCCACTCGCCACTCACTCGCGATCAGTGGCGGACAACGACAAAGAGCCGGACCCAGTGAGACTGGGTCCGGCTCTTGAAGTCTGGCACTTCGCCTGTTCAGCGGCTTGATCGCGCTGGTCCGGCGGAAGTGCCCCCGGCAGGATTCGAACCTGCGCACCCGGCTCCGGAGGCCGATGCTCTATCCCCTGAGCTACGGGGGCGTGTCGCTATGTTGTGCGGCGACGAGTGAAACCCTACCAGCTTCCGCAGGCTGTCCGTGAACAGGTATTCACGGGTCCCCGTGACGTATGCCCCGCGGGCGGAAGTGGGCAAAACCCGGACGCAGCCACTCCGGCCGACCTACTCTCGGAGGGTGTCTGGCGCGTCCGGCCGCGTGCTTGTTGTCGACGACAGCAAGGTCATCCGGCAGTTGATCAGGGTCAATCTCGAGCTGGAGGGCTTCGAGGTCGTGACCGCGGCGGATGGTGCCGAGTGTCTGGATCTGGTGCACCGGGTCTGTCCGGATGTGATCACACTCGATGTGGTGATGCCCCGGCTCGACGGAGTCCAGACCGCCGCCCGGCTGCGTGCCGACCCCCGGACGAGTCATCTGCCCGTCGCGATCGTCAGCGCCTGCACGCCGTACGAGGTGGACGCGGGGGTGGCCGCAGGGGTGGATGCCTATCTGGCCAAGCCGTTCGAGCCCAGTGAGCTGGTGCGGATGGTCCATCGTCTGCTGCACCGGGAGGACCCGCCGTCGATCGACGGCAGACACGGTGCCGGACGGGCGGGGAGCCCGGCCGGCTGACCGCATGGCGAAACCGGGTCGCGAAGTGCCCCCCCTCCTCCCATACGCTTGTCCCGTGACCCCGGCAGATCTCTCCCGAACCGTGCTGCACGCCGTGCGGCGCGCGGTCGACGAGGATGCCTTGCGCGCGCCCGTACCCACGCGCGTGCGAGTGGAGAGGACCAGGCCCGGTGGCAGCGGCGACTACGCCTGCGCCGTGGCCCTCCAGCTGGCCGGTCCCGCCGCACTTCCGCCGCGGGAAGTGGCGCAGATCCTCCGCGACCGGGTCGCCGGTACGCCCGGGATCGGGCGGGTCGAGATCACCGGGCCCGGTTTTCTGAACTTCACGCTCGACGCGTCGGCCGACGCCGCCGCGCGCGCCGCCCTCGTCCATGAGGTACGGGAGCAGGGGCTCCGCTACGGGCGGGTCACCGCGCACACCGGACAGCTCCACCGGCTGCACCACCGGCGCGAGGTCCGGGCCGCGGTGGTCTCCCAGACTCTGTCACGCGTCCTGCGCACGCAGGGCGGCCAGGTGCGTACCGGCTGCACCGAGGCGCCCGACCCCGACTGGGAGCAGCTGCGGATCTCCGTCGGACCGCACGACGGGGCCGCCGGGAGCGTCGAGCTCCGGCCCGTTCCCGCCGGAGCCACGGCCGGTGAACTGCTCGGCCGCCTCGGCCGCGACGCCGCCCTGTGGGGACTGCTCCGCCCCGCCGGCCACGACCGCGCCCCGCTCGGCGACGACCTCCTTCTCCAGGGGGAGGCAAATCAGCTCTTCCTGGTCCGCTACGCCCACGCCCGCGCCCGCGCGCTCTCCCGCGCCGCCGCTCGGCTCGGGTTCACCGGCGCGTACGAGGAGGACGTCGAGGCGCCCGCGCTCCACGCCGTACTCGCCGACCACCCCCACGTCCTCGCCGCGGCGGCCCGCCACCACGCACCCGACCGGATCGCCCGGCACCTCGAAACGGTGGCGCACGCCTTCTTCGACTTCCACGACGCCTGTTCGCCGCTCCCCGTCGGCGACGAGAAACCCTCGGCCGCCCACCGTTCACGGCTGGCCCTTGCCGAAGCCGCCGGGACGGTGCTGGCAGGCGGCCTGTACCTGCTCGGCATCAGCGCGCCCGAACACCTCTGAGACCCGAAAGAGCAGAACACCACGATGAGCCGATCCGCCCACCCCGCCGGACCCCGTCACGCCGATGTCCTCCACGAAGGGCACTACGCGGCGCCGCCCGCCGACCTGAACGTCCTGGACGAGAAGGTCTGGTCCCGTACCGTCACCCGTGACGCGGACGGCGCGCTCACCGTCGGCGGTATCGAAGTCGCCCGGCTCGCCGAGGAGTTCGGCACCCCGGCCTACTTCCTCGACGAGAGCGACTTCCGGGCCAGGTGCCGGGCCTGGTCCGACGCCTTCGGACGCGACGCCGATGTGTTCTACGCGGGCAAGGCGTTCCTGTCGCGTGCCGTCGTGCGCTGGCTCCAGGAAGAGGGACTGAATCTCGACGTCTGCTCCGGCGGCGAGCTGACCACCGCGCTGGACGCCGGAATGCCGCCCGAGCGCATCGCCTTCCACGGTAACAACAAGAGCATGGCCGAGATCGAGCGCGCGATCGGACTCGGCGTCGGACGGATCGTGCTCGACTCCTTCCAGGAGATCGTCCGGGTCGCCGATGTCGCCCAGCGCCTCGGCAAGCGCCAGCGCGTCCAGATCCGCGTCACCGTCGGCGTCGAGGCGCACACCCACGAGTTCATCGCCACCGCCCACGAGGACCAGAAGTTCGGCATCGCGCTGGCCGGGGGACAGGCCGCGGAGGCCGTCCGCAGGGCGCTCACCCTCGACGGTCTCGAGCTCATCGGTATCCACTCGCACATCGGCTCGCAGATCTTCGACATGGCCGGCTTCGAGGTCTCCGCGCGCCGTGTGGTGCAGCTGCTCGCCGAGGTGCGCGACGAGCACGGCGTGGAGCTCCCCGAGATCGACCTGGGCGGCGGGCTCGGCATCGCCTACACCTCCGAGGACGACCCGCGCGAGCCGCACGAGATCGCCAAGGCGCTCAGCGACATCGTCACCCGCGAGTGCGAGTCGGCCGGCCTCGCCACCCCGCGTATCTCCGTCGAGCCGGGCCGTGCCATCGTCGGACCCACCGCGTTCACGCTGTACGAGGTCGGCACCATCAAGCCCCTCGAAGGACTCCGTACGTACGTGAGCGTCGACGGCGGCATGTCGGACAACATCCGCACCGCGCTGTACGACGCCGAATACAGCGTCGCGCTCGTCTCCCGGAGTTCCGACGCCGAGCCGATGCTTGTGCGTGTCGTCGGCAAGCACTGCGAGAGTGGCGACATCGTGGTCAAGGACGCGTTCCTGCCGGCCGACCTCGCCCCCGGCGACCTGATCGCGGTGCCCGCCACCGGTGCGTACTGCCGCTCCATGGCGAGCAACTACAACCATGCCCTGCGCCCGCCGGTCGTCGCCGTGCGGGACGGACAGGCGCGCGTGATCGTCCGACGGGAGACAGAGGAAGATCTTCTGTCACTCGATGTCGGCTGATGAAATAGTTATCTCAGGATCCGGACGGGTGGCAGAAACTCCCGTCCGGTGAGTGAGACTGGTCCACACATTAGATGTATGAGAAACGAGGTCGGATGATGCGTACGCGTCCGCTGAAGGTGGCGCTGCTGGGCTGTGGAGTGGTCGGCTCAGAGGTGGCGCGCATCATGACGACGCACGCCGACGACCTCGCCGCGCGCATCGGCGCGCCGGTGGAACTCGCCGGTGTCGCCGTCCGTCGACCCTCCAAGGTGCGGGAGGGGATTGACCCCGCACTGGTCACCACTGACGCGACCGCCCTGGTCAAACGGGGTGACATCGATGTGGTCATCGAGGTCATCGGGGGCATCGAGCCGGCCAGGACGCTGATCACGACCGCCTTCGAGCACGGCGCCAGCGTCGTCTCCGCCAACAAGGCGCTGCTCGCCGAGGACGGCGCCGCACTCCACGCCGCCGCGGAGAGCCAGGGCCGGGATCTCTACTACGAGGCGGCCGTGGCCGGCGCCATTCCGCTCGTACGTCCGCTCCGCGAATCCCTCGCGGGCGACAAGGTCAACCGGGTCCTGGGCATCGTCAACGGCACCACCAACTTCATCCTCGACAAGATGGACACGAGCGGAGCCGGATATTCCGAGGCGCTCGACGAGGCCACCGCCCTCGGGTATGCCGAGGCCGACCCGACCGCCGACGTCGAGGGCTTCGACGCCGCGGCGAAGGCCGCCATCCTCGCCGGCATCGCCTTCCACACCCGGGTGAAGATCGGTGAGGTGCACCGCGAGGGCATCACCGAGGTGACCGCGGCGGACATCGCTTCCGCCCGTCGCATGGGCTGCACCGTCAAGCTCCTCGCCATCTGCGAGCGCGCCGCCGACGGCAAGTCCGTCACCGCCCGCGTGCACCCCGCGATGATCCCGCTCAGCCACCCGCTGGCCTCCGTGCGCGAGGCGTACAACGCGGTCTTCGTCGAGGCCGAAGCGGCCGGTCAGCTGATGTTCTACGGCCCCGGCGCCGGTGGCTCGCCGACCGCCTCCGCGGTCCTCGGCGACCTGGTCGCGGTCTGCCGCAACAAGCTCAGCGAGACCACCGGCCCGGGTGAGTCCGCGTACACGCGTCTGCCGGTCAGCCCCATGGGCGAGGTCGTCACGCGGTACCACATCAGTCTCGACGTGGCCGACAAGCCTGGCGTACTCGCCCAGGTCGCGACGGTCTTCGCCGAACAGGGCGTATCCATCGATACGGTCCGCCAGCAGAGCCGACATGACGGAGACGGCGAGGCTTCTCTCGTCGTCGTCACCCACCGCGCGCCCGACGCCGCCCTTTCGGCGACCGTCGAGGCGCTGCGCAAGCTGGACACCGTGCGCGGTGTCGCCAGCATCATGCGTGTTGAAGGGGAGTAAGGACCCATGACCACCAAGGGCACCCACCAGTGGCGCGGCATCATCGAGGAGTACCGGGACCGCCTTCCGGTCACGAGCACGACGCCGGTCGTCTCGCTTCGTGAGGGCGGCACGCCGCTCGTCCCCGCTCAGGTCCTCTCCGAGCGCACGGGCTGCGAGGTGCACCTCAAGGTGGAGGGCGCCAACCCCACCGGGTCGTTCAAGGACCGCGGCATGACGATGGCGATCACCCGCGCCAAGGAGGAGGGCGCGAAGGCAGTCATCTGCGCCTCCACCGGCAACACCTCGGCCTCCGCCGCCGCCTACGCGGTGCGGGCCGGCATGGTCTGTGCCGTCCTCGTGCCGCAGGGCAAGATCGCCCTCGGCAAGATGGGCCAGGCGCTGGTCCACGGTGCCAAGATCCTCCAGGTCGACGGCAACTTCGACGACTGCCTCACCCTGGCCCGCCAGCTCTCGGACAACTACCCGGTGGCGCTGGTCAATTCGGTCAATCCGGTCCGTATCGAGGGCCAGAAGACCGCCGCGTTCGAGATCGTCGACGCGCTCGGCAACGCTCCGGACATCCACGTCCTGCCCGTCGGCAACGCGGGCAACATCACCGCGTACTGGAAGGGTTACACCGAATACGCGGCGGACGGCATGGCCGCCCGCACCCCGCGCATGTGGGGCTTCCAGGCGTCCGGTTCCGCGCCCATCGTGCGCGGCGAGATCGTCAAGGACCCGTCGACCATCGCCACCGCGATCCGGATCGGCAACCCGGCGTCCTGGCAGTACGCGCTGGCCGCACGGGACGAGTCGGGCGGCTTCATCGATGAGGTGACGGACCGCCAGATCCTGTCCGCGTACCGCCTGTTGGCCTCCCAGGAGGGCGTCTTCGTCGAGCCCGCATCGGCCGCTTCGGTCGCCGGTCTGCTCAAGGCGGCCGAAGAGGGCAAGGTCGACCCCGGCCAGACGATCGTCTGCACGGTCACCGGCAACGGCCTCAAGGACCCCGACTGGGCCGTCGCGGGCGCCCCGCAGCCGGTCACGGTCCCGGTCGACGCGGTCACCGCGGCCGAGAAGCTGGGCCTCGTCTAAGGCCTGTCCGGCCATGATCCGCCGGACAGGCTCTAGCCTGTCCGGCGGAGCGGGGAACGGCGGCACGAACCAGCTCAACCGCCCCTTTTCGGGGCGGAGAGCGCATAGGAGGCGTGCGACACGCATCGTGCGCCTCCTGTGCGCCCTATGTCGCGACAGAACCTTCCTTCGATAAGCTGTACCCACACGCTCCGCCGTAGTCGACGCGGTGCAGTTGCCGTCGTGGCCGTCGGGTCCGCCACCGGATATCCGCCGCACCCGCACCACGACCCCCACAGCCGCCCCGCTCGACGCCCCCGCACGCCGATCCACCGCATTACATCCCCGCCGCCTTACAAGGAGAGTCGTCCAGCCGATGGCCGGTCCCGCGTTCCGAGCTGCCGCCGTCCGGGTGCGCGTCCCCGCAACCAGCGCCAACCTGGGCCCGGGCTTCGACGCCCTGGGCCTGTCACTGGGGCTGTACGACGATGTCGTGGTCCGGGTCGCCGACTCGGGGCTGCACATCGACATCGCGGGTGAGGGCGCCGAAACGCTGCCCCGTGACGAGAGCCACCTCCTCGTACGCTCCCTGCGCACCGCCTTCGACCTGCTCGGCGGACAGCCCCGCGGCCTCGAGATCGTCTGCGCCAACCGCATTCCGCACGGCCGCGGCCTCGGTTCCTCCTCCGCCGCCATCTGCGCCGGCATCGTCGCCGCCCGCGCCGTGACGACGGGCGGCGACGCACGCCTCGACGATGCGGCCCTGCTGGAGCTGGCGACCGAGATCGAGGGCCACCCCGACAACGTCGCCGCCTGTCTGCTCGGCGGCTTCACCCTCGCCTGGATGGACGGAGGAGCCGCCAGGGCGATCAGGATGGACCCCGCCGATTCCGTCGTTCCGGTGGTTTTCGTGCCGGGCAGGCCCGTTCTCACCGAGACCGCCCGCGGTCTGCTCCCGCGCACCGTCCCGCATGTGGACGCCGCGGTCAACGCCGGTCGTGCCGGTCTCCTCGTCGAGGCCCTGACCAGGCGTCCCGAGCTGCTGCTCGCCGCTACCGAGGACCGGATCCACCAGGAATACCGGGCGCCCGCGATGCCGGAGAGCGTGGAACTGGTCAACCGTCTGCGGGCCGACGGCGTCCCTGCTGTCATCTCCGGTGCGGGCCCCACGGTCCTCGCGCTGACGGATGAGGGTTCGGCCGACAAGATCGCCCGACTGGCGGGCGAGGGCTGGGCCGCGAACCGGCTCGCGCTCGATGCCACGGGCGCGAGCGTGCTGCCGCTCGCCCCGTAGTCACATGTGATTACCGGTGAGTGAGAGGGGGAATGTTTGTTGGAGCCGGTAGTGTTAACCTCAAGTCTGCAACCGACGTCTTTGTGGCGCGTTGCTTCGTGTCCCCGTCCGGGACCACCATTCTTCCGGGAGCCTCCCCAACTGCCTGAGCAGCCTGCCTGAGCAGTTTCGAGCACGCTCCGGAACCGGCACGACACCCTCTTGCTATGTCCAGGAGTGGGCCGAGCAGGGGGATCTCGCGCCGGACCCCGCACATTCATCTCTCCGCCGTACCCGGCGGACCACCGCCCCGGCACGGTCCGCGATCGAGAAGATCACAGACCGCAGTCGGACAGCACAACCGGTCGCCGAGCCAGAAGGCCGACGTCCGCTCCAGGGAAGGACCCTTCGTGAGCGACACCACCGATCTGATGGGCGTGACTGCCGACAAGAGCGTCGACAGCGCCGCGCCCGCCGAAGGTGCTGCCACTGGCACCACCGCACGGCGCCGCCGCTCTGGCACCGGCCTCGATGGCATGGTCCTGGCCGAGCTGCAGCAGGTCGCGTCCGGCCTCGGCATCAGGGGCACTGCGCGGATGCGCAAGAGCCAGCTGATCGAGGTCATCAAGGAGGCGCAGGCCGGGGGCTCCTCCGCACCCAAGACTGCCTCCAAGGCCGCTGCGGCCCCCGCCGGTACGGACACCGAGAGCAAGCCGAAGCGGCGTGCCACGTCCAAGGCGCGCACCGGGGACGAGGCCGCCGCCTCGCCCGAGAGCAAGGCCACGGCCCAGCAGCAGATCGACATCCCCGGTCAGCCGGCCAATGACGAACAGCCCACGGGCGAGCGTCGTCGGCGCCGTGCGACCGCGCAGGCGGGCAGCCCCGACACCAAGACCGACGTCAGGACGGAACCGCAGGCCGAGCCGAAGAGCGAGGCCCGTGGCGAAGACCGCGGCGAGGCGAAGGGCGAGGCGAAGGCCGAGTCCGCCGTCGACAACGCCGAGGGCCGCCGCGGCGACCGTCAGGACCGCGGCCAGCGCGGTGAGCGTGGCGACCGCGGTGAGCGTGGGGACCGCGGTGAGCGTCGCGAGCGTCAGCGTGAGCGCCGCGGCAAAGGCGACGACCAGGGCCAGCAGGGCGGCGGCGGCCAGCGGCCGCAGCGCCAGGGCCAGGGTCAGACCCAGAGCCAGGGCCAGGGCCAGCAGGGCCAGGGCCAGCAGGGTGGCGGCCCCCAGGACGACGGTTTCGACGACGAGGGTGGCCGCCGCGGCCGCCGTGGCCGTTACCGGGACCGCCGTGGCCGTCGTGGCCGCGAGGACACCTTCGCTCCCGACGTACAGGTTGCCGACGACGACGTCCTGATCCCCGTCGCGGGCATCCTGGACATCCTCGACAACTACGCGTTCATCCGGACCTCCGGCTACCTGCCCGGTCCGAACGACGTGTACGTCTCGCTCGCACAGGTCCGCAAGAACGGCCTGCGCAAGGGTGACCACGTCACGGGCGCGGTCCGCCAGCCCAAGGACGGCGAGCGCCGCGAGAAGTTCAACGCGCTGGTCCGCCTCGACTCGGTCAACGGCATGGCGCCGGAAACCGGCCGCGGCCGCCCCGAGTTCCAGAAGCTCACGCCGCTCTACCCGCAGGACCGGCTCCGCCTGGAGACCGACTCCAACATCCTGACCACCCGGATCGTCGACCTGGTCGCCCCCATCGGCAAGGGCCAGCGTGGCCTCATCGTGGCCCCGCCGAAGACCGGTAAGACCATGATCCTGCAGGCCATCGCCAACGCGATCACGGTCAACAGCCCCGAGTGCCACCTGATGGTCGTCCTGGTCGACGAGCGTCCGGAAGAGGTCACCGACATGCAGCGGTCGGTGAAGGGCGAGGTCATCTCCTCGACCTTCGACCGCCCCGCCGAGGACCACACCACGGTCGCCGAGCTGGCCATCGAGCGCGCCAAGCGTCTCGTCGA
The DNA here is from genome assembly GCF_042670885.1 of Streptomyces sp. NPDC057136. Classification (NCBI taxonomy): domain Bacteria; kingdom Bacillati; phylum Actinomycetota; class Actinomycetes; order Kitasatosporales; family Streptomycetaceae; genus Streptomyces; species Streptomyces sp. NPDC057136. The sequence goes on along the minus strand of NZ_JBHUUV010000003.1, from coordinate 191,317 downwards.
GCTGGGTCACGACGTGGTCGTCCTGCTCGACTCGATCACCCGTCTGGGCCGTGCGTACAACCTCGCGGCACCGGCGTCCGGACGCATCCTGTCCGGTGGTGTCGACTCGACCGCGCTGTACCCGCCGAAGCGCTTCTTCGGTGCCGCGCGCAACATCGAGGACGGCGGCTCGCTGACCATCCTGGCCACCGCGCTCGTCGAGACCGGCTCGCGCATGGACGAGGTGATCTTCGAGGAGTTCAAGGGCACCGGCAACATGGAGCTCAAGCTCGACCGGAAGCTCTCGGACAAGCGCATCTTCCCGGCGGTGGACGTCGACGCGTCCAGCACCCGTAAGGAAGAAATCCTTCTCGGCGCCGACGAATTGGCAGTCGTCTGGAAGCTGCGCCGGGTGCTGCACGCACTCGACCAGCAGCAGGCGATCGAGCTGCTGCTCGACCGCATGAAGAAGACCCAGTCCAACGCCGAGTTCCTTCTGCAGATTCAGAAGACGACTCCCGGCAGCGGCAATGGGAACGACTGAACAAAAAGCTGAATCGGGACAGTTCAACCGTCCCTGAAATCCGCCCCGTTACTTCGGTGACGGGGCGGATTCTTTTTACCTTCCTCCGCAGTCCCCCTTTTGTTGATCCTGGCGTAATATCTGCGTCAGTTGAGGTGGGGGGCCATCCCGGCAGCACCGCAGAGGCGAAAGCCCTTCTTTGTGCTGCCCTGCTGCGGGCAGTTGTTCTGCCGAGCCCCCGCCATCCCACGATCCGGCGGAGCTTTCGCGCACCGCCGGTTCCGATACGAAGGATCGCCGCGTGCATATACGCACCAGGGGGGGCCGGCACTCGCGCCGGCTCAAGCTCGCCGTTCCGGCCGTAGCTGTCACCGTCCTCGCCCTCGTGGGCACGGGGCTCACGATGTCCAGCTCCCAGGCCGAAGAGCCGGTTCCGACCGTGGCGGCAGGAGCCGTGGACCGGCCCGCCGGCCCGTCGAAGTCCGCGCTGCTCGAGCGTGTGGCCGACTCGGCCGAGGCGGACCGCAAGGCCCTCGCGCCGTCCAAGCTCAACGCCACGGACGACCCGGGTCCCGCCCCGATGGTCATCGGCGGCACGGAGACGTCCATTTCCACCGCCCCGTGGATGGCACAGCTCTGGTACCACGACGACAACGGGACCCCGAGCGACGCCAACGACGACCTGGGCTTCTTCTGCGGTGGCGTGGTCATCGCGCCCACCAAGATCGCCACGGCCGCGCACTGCGTCAAGGGCTTCGACTGGTCGGCGAACGGCGCGGTCGTGACCGGAGCCGACTCCACCGAGACGACCGGCACCGGGACCGTGACGTGGCCCTACCGTCAGTGGTCCAACCCGCTGTACGCGGACAACAACGGCGCGGCGGACAACGACATCGCGGTGCTCACGCTCAACGACGCGGCCACCGTCAAGCCGCTGCCCGTGATGTCCAAGACGGACACGGCTCTCTACACGGCCGGCACCCAGGCCAAGGTCTACGGCTGGGGCCGCACCAGCTCGACCAACAACGAGATCTCCACGACTCTGCGTACGGCGACGCTGCCGATCGTCTCGGACACGGCGTGCGCCAACTCGTACGGGAGCTGGTTCAAGGCCGGACACATGGTCTGCGCGGGCAAGACGGGCGCGACCGACGCCGAGACGACCGGCGCCTGCAACGGTGACTCCGGCGGCCCGCTCGTGGTCGGTGGCAAGCTGGTCGGCATCGTGTCGTGGGGCATCACGGACTGTGTCGGAGAGGGCGCGTACAGCGTCTTCACCAAGGTGAGCAGCTACGTTCCCGCCATCAACGCGCGGGCGTACGACACCAATCTGAACTGGGACCACCGCGCGGACCTGCTGGCCCGCAAGGCATCGACGAACACCATGTACGCGTTCCTCTCGACCGGCACTGGCATGTCGAAGTACACCTTCGGCAGCAACTGGGGCGGCCTCAACGTCCTGCTCCAGACGGACCTCAACCGGGACGACTATCAGGACCTGCTCTACCGCACCAGCGACGGCAGCCTGTACTGGGACTGGACCAACCCGGCGACCCAGGAATGGGAGTCCAAGCGGATCGCCACCGGCTGGGGCTCGCGCAAGCAGATCCTGGCGCCCGGCGACCTGACCAGTGACGGTCACCCCGACATCCTGTCGACGGACTCCGCCGGTGTCTTCTGGCTGTACCCCGGCAAGGGCAACGGCTCCTTCGCCACCCGGGTCAAGATCGGTGGCGGCGGTCTCAGCTACAGCATGGTCCGCGGCAGCGGCGACTTCACGAACGACGGCAAGGCCGACATCATCGCCCGCGGCAGCGGCGGCAAGATCTACCTCTTCAAGGGCACCGGCAAGGCGAGCGCCCCGTTCGCTTCCAAGGTCCTCGTCAGGACCTGGGACGTCGCCAACGCGCTCGTCACCACGGGTGACTTCAGCGGCGACGGCATCGCGGACATCATCGTCCGCGTGAAGACCGGCGAGCTGTACCTCTACCCGGGCACCGGCCAGGCCAACAGCAACATCTTCGGCGCCCGCAAGCTGCTGGGCACCGGAGCGTCGAGCTACAACCTGTTCGGCTGATCCTTGCTCGGCTGATCACAGCCCCGCAGCAGCCCTGCAAAGAACCCCCGCGTGTTCGAACGCGGGGGTTCTTTGCATATTGGAACAATCATGTGTAAGTCTTTTCAGCCGCAAACCCCGTCACGGAATGTGAGCAGATGCCGGACCACACGAGCGAGATCACGCGGACCGGACCGCGGCGCACAGGCGCCACGGGCCGCCGCCGCAAGAGCCCCGAGCGCAGCCCCCGGCGCACGGCGCTGCGCGTGTCCGCATGGGTGCTCGCCGCGGCCGTCGTGCTGGGCGGCGCGGGCTCCGGATACGTCTACTTCAAGCTGGACGGCAACCTCTCCAGCGTCGACATCGACGCCAAGCTGGGCGGCGACCGGCCCGACGACGTCGACAACGGCTCCCAGGACATCCTGGTGCTCGGCTCCGACTCCCGTTCCGGAGCCAACGACGCATACGGCGAGGACGAGGGCACCGCCCGGTCGGACACGGCGATGGTGGTGCACGTCGACAAGGGACACACGTCGGCCTCCGTCGTCTCCATCCCCCGGGACACGATCATCGAGCGCCCCGCCTGCACCGGCGATGTCGCCGGTGAACCGGTGGCTTCGGACGACCGGGCGATGTTCAACACGGCGTACGAGGTCGGCGGACCGGCCTGTGCGGTGAAGACCGTCGAAGCGATGTCCGGCATTCGCATGGATCACTACATCGAGGTCGACTTCACCGGCTTCAAGAAGCTCATTGACGAACTCGGTGGTGTCGACGTCACCACCGAGCAGGCGATCAGTGATTCCAAGAGCCATCTGAATCTGCAGCCCGGCACGCACAGGCTCGACGGGGAGGAGTCGCTCGGGCTCGTCCGCACCCGCAAGAGTGTCGGCGACGGAAGCGACCTGGGCCGTATCCAGCTGCAGCAGGCGTTCGTAAAGGCGCTGATGGAACGGACGAAGAGTGTCGGTGTGTTTTCCAGTCCGAAGAAACTCCTCGGGCTCGCCGACGCGGCCACGAAGGCCGTCACCACCGACTCCGGCCTCGGTTCGGTAAAGAAACTCACGTCATTCGCGAACGGGCTGAAGGGCCTCGGCCCGAAGAATGTCCATATGGTCACGATGCCCGTGCAGTACGACCCGGCCGACCCCAACCGTGTCGTCCCCATGGAGAAGTCGTCCCGGCAGGTCTGGGCGGCCCTGAAGCAGGACCGGGTGATCCCCGCGTCGGCCACCGTGAAATCCGCGGGCGACAAGGGAACGGCCGGCCAGGTCGTCCAGTGACGCCGTTCCGTCCGGTGACGCCGTTTCCGGCGGGCCGGGAATACGTGGGGCCGGACCCCGGTTTTGGGAGATACGGCCAGTCCTGGCAGACTGGTACGTCGGCCCCGGTTCACGGACGCGCAATCCGCGCGGACGACCCGGAGCCCTCCCGAAACTAGGAGACACCTTGAAGCGCGACATTCACCCCGAGTACGTCGAGACCCAGGTCAGCTGTACCTGCGGTGCGTCGTTCACCACCCGGAGCACCATCGGCAACGGCGCCATCCGCGCCGAGGTCTGCTCCGAGTGCCACCCGTTCTACACGGGCAAGCAGAAGATCCTCGACACCGGTGGCCGCGTGGCCCGCTTCGAGGCCCGCTTCGGCAAGGCTGCCGGCTCCGCCAGCAAGTAGCGAGCCACTGCGCCGGTTCTCGACGCCCTCATTCCAGGGGGCGTCGGGACCGGCGTTTTTTCCGGCCGGACGTCCGGGGGCGCCCCCCGGAACCCCCGGACAGCACGCCCTCCAGCAGGCCCGTTGACGTAACTAACCAGGAGCCCCCGATGTTCGAGGCGGTCGAGGAACTGATCGGTGAACATGCCGATCTCGAGAAGAAGCTCGCCGACCCGTCGGTCCACGCGGACCAGGCCAACGCGCGCAAGCTCAACAAGCGCTACGCGGAGCTGACCCCGATCGTCTCCACGTACCTGTCCTGGAAGCGCACCGGCGACGACATCGAGACCGCTCGCGAGTTCGCGGCCGACGACCCGGACTTCGCCGCCGAGGTGAAGGACCTGGAGAAGCAGCGCGAAGCACTCACCGAGAAGCTCCGCCTCCTCCTCGTCCCGCGCGACCCCAGCGACGACAAGGACGTGCTCCTGGAGATCAAGGCGGGCGCGGGCGGCGACGAGTCCGCCCTGTTCGCCGGCGATCTGCTGCGTATGTATCTGCGCTACGCCGAGCGCGTCGGCTGGAAGACCGAGATCATCGACTCCACCGAGTCCGAGCTCGGCGGCTACAAGGACGTCCAGGTCGCCGTGAAGACCAAGGGCGGCAACGGTGCCACCGAGCCCGGCCAGGGCGTGTGGGCCCGGATGAAGTACGAGGGCGGCGTGCACCGTGTGCAGCGCGTGCCCTCCACCGAGTCCCAGGGCCGTATCCACACCTCGGCCGCCGGAGTGCTCGTCACGCCCGAGGCGGAAGAGGTCGAGGTCGAGATCCACGCCAACGACCTGCGTATCGACGTCTACCGCTCCTCCGGTCCCGGCGGCCAGTCCGTCAACACGACCGACTCCGCGGTCCGCATCACGCACCTGCCGACCGGTGTCGTCGCCTCCTGCCAGAACGAGAAGAGCCAGCTCCAGAACAAGGAGCAGGCCATGCGTATCCTGCGTTCCCGGCTCCTCGCCGCGGCCCAGGAAGCGGCCGAGCAGGAAGCCTCCGACGTCCGCCGCAGCCAGGTCCGTACCGTCGACCGCTCCGAGAAGATCCGCACGTACAACTTCCCGGAAAACCGGATCTCGGACCACCGCGTCGGCTTCAAGGCGTACAACTTGGACCAGGTGCTCGACGGTGACCTCGATGCCGTCATCCAGGCATGCGTCGACGCCGACTCGGCCGCCAAGCTCGCCAACGCGTAACCCGCCCGCCCCGCCCGTAACCCCCGTACGGAGAACCGCGATGAACCTGCTGCTCGCCGAGGTGGCCCAGGCCACCCAGCGGCTGGCCGACGCCGGTGTCCCTTCACCGCGATTCGACGCCGAGGAACTCGCCGCCTTCGTGCACGGCGTCAAGCGGGGCGAGCTGCACAACGTGCCGGACCGGGACTTCGACGCCCGCTACTGGGAGACCATCGCCCGCCGTGAGGCCCGCGAACCCCTCCAGCACATCACCGGTCGCGCCTTCTTCCGCTACCTGGAGCTCCAGGTGGGGCCCGGTGTCTTCGTGCCCCGCCCGGAGACCGAATCCGTCGTCGGCTGGGCCATAGACGCCGTCCGCGCTATGGATGTCGTCGAACCGCTCATCGTCGATCTCTGTACGGGATCGGGTGCCATCGCCCTCGCGATGGCACAGGAGGTGCCGCGCTCGCGTGTGCACGGTGTGGAGCTGTCCGAGGACGCCCTCACATGGACCAGGAAGAACGCCGAGGGGTCCAGGGTCACCGTCCACCGCGGGGACGCCGCTACGGCCCTTCCCGAGCTCGACGGCCAGGTCGACCTGGTCATCTCCAACCCGCCGTACATCCCGCTCACCGAGTGGGAGTACGTGGCGCCCGAGGCCCGTGACCACGACCCGCAGATGGCCCTCTTCTCCGGCGAGGACGGCCTCGACCTCATCCGGTCCATCGAACGGACCGCACACCGCCTGCTGCGTCCCGGCGGCCTCGTCGTCATCGAGCACGCCGATACCCAGGGCGGCCAGGTGCCGTGGATCTTCACCGAGGAGCGGGGCTGGGCCGACGCGGCCGACCACCCCGACCTGAATAACCGGCCCCGTTTCGCGACCGCCCGCAAGGCCATGCCGTGACCGGCGATCCGGACCCGCACGACCCGTACCCGCCATACCCGTACATGCTTGAGGAGGCCGGCTGATGGCACGGCGATACGACTGCAACGACGCGACCGACCGTACGACCGGCCTGCGTGAGGCCGCGTCCGCCGTCCGCCGCGGCGAACTGGTCGTGCTGCCCACCGACACCGTGTACGGGCTCGGTGCGGATGCCTTCAGCTCCGAGGGTGTCAGCGATCTGCTCGACGCCAAGGGCCGCGGCCGCAATATGCCGACCCCTGTCCTGATCGGCTCCCCGAACACCCTGCACGGCCTGGTCACGGACTTCTCCGAGCAGGCGTGGGAGCTCGTCGACGCCTTCTGGCCCGGCGCGCTCACCCTCGTCGCCAAGCACCAGCCCTCGCTCCAGTGGGACCTCGGCGACACCCGGGGCACCGTCGCCATCCGGATGCCCCTGCACCCGGTGGCCATCGAGCTGCTCACCGAAGTCGGCCCGATGGCCGTCTCCAGTGCCAACCTCACCGGACACCCCTCGCCGGAGGACTGCGACGCCGCCCAGGAGATGCTGGGCGACTCCGTCTCCGTCTACCTCGACGGCGGTCCGACGCCCGGCATCGTGCCGTCCTCCATCGTCGACGTCACGGGCAAGATCCCGGTCCTGCTGCGCGCCGGCGCGCTCTCCGTAGAGGAGCTGCGCAAGGTGGTACCCGACCTCGAGGTGGCCAATTGACCGCCCCTGAGGGGCGTGGCATAGCGCGGCAGACCGACACTTTCCGCATCCTCCACGTCAGCACCGGCAACGTCTGCCGCTCACCGATCACCGAGCGGCTGACCCGGCATGCCCTGGTGGACCGCCTCGGCGATCCGCTCAGCGGCGGCCTGATCGTGGAGAGCGCGGGCACCTGGGGGCACGAAGGCGCCCCCATGGAGGCCAACGCCGAGGTCGTCCTCGCCGACTTCGGCGCCGACGCCACCGGCTTCGTCGGCCGCGAGCTGCTCGACGAGCACGTGATCCGCGCCGACCTCGTGCTCACCGCCACCCGCGACCACCGGGCCCAGGTGATCTCCATGGGCCACTCGGCCGGGCTGCGGACGTTCACGCTCAAGGAGTTCACCCGGCTCGTCCGGGCCATAGACCCCGCCACGCTCCCGGACGCGCGCGACGAGGGCGTCGTCGAGCGCGCGCGCGCCCTGGTGCGCGCGGCGGCGGCGCTGCGCGGCTGGCTGCTGGCCCCCACCGCGGAGGCGGACGAGGTGTACGACCCGTACGGCGCCCCGATCACGTTCTTCCGCTCCATCGGCGACGAGATCAACCAGGCCCTCGACCCCGTCGTCACGGCGCTGACAGGCGTACAGACCCCGCACTGACGCCGTCGCCGTCGGGCGCAGGCACCCGCACTGAGCCCTATGGCGCACAGGTCGTGCGCCGACCGGCCTACTGGGCCGTCCGGCAGCAGGCAGTGGTCCGCGCACGGGCCTACATTGGTCTGAGAGCCCACCCCTCCCCAGGCCCGGAGCCGTCAGATGCCGGTCACCACTCCAGCCGCACCCGCAGCCGTGTCCCGCTCGCGCACAGCCCTCCCGCAGGACTTCGGCGCCCTGCTCCGGCACGACCCGGAGATCGCCGACGTGCTGCTGGGGGAGGCGGACCGGCAGGCCGGCACCCTCCAGCTGATCGCCGCCGAGAACTTCACCTCGCCCGCGGTCCTCGCCGCCCTCGGCTCCCCGCTCGCCAACAAGTACGCCGAGGGCTACCCCGGCGCTCGTCACCACGGCGGCTGCGAACAGGCCGACGCCGCCGAACGCATCGCGATCCAGCGGGCCACCGCGCTCTTCGGCGCCGAGCACGCCAACGTCCAGCCGCACTCCGGCTCCTCGGCAGTCCTCGCCGCCTACGCCGCCCTGCTGCGCCCCGGCGACACGGTGCTGGCCATGGGACTCCCGTACGGGGGACACCTCACCCATGGCTCGCCCGCCAACTTCTCCGGCCGCTGGTTCGAGTTCGTCGGCTACGGCGTGGACCCCGACAGCGGTCTGATCGACTACGCACAGGTCCGCGCCCTGGCCCGGGCCCGGCGCCCCAAGGCCATCGTGTGCGGTTCCATCTCGTACCCCCGGCACCCCGACTACGAGCTGTTCCGGGAGATCGCCGACGAGGTCGGTGCGTATCTGATCGCCGACGCCGCCCACCCGATGGGCCTGATCGCCGGGGGAGCGGCGCCCAGCCCCGTGCCGTACGCGGACGTGGTCTGCGCGACCACGCACAAGGTGCTGCGGGGGCCGCGCGGCGGCATGATCCTCTGCGGTCCGGAACTGGCGGAGCGGATCGACCGCGCGGTGTTCCCGTTCACCCAGGGCGGCGCCCAGATGCACACGGTCGCGGCAAAGGCCGTCGCCTTCGGTGAGGCGGCGACTCCGGCGTTCGCGCTGTACGCCCATCAGGTGGTCGCCCATGCGCGGGTACTCGCCGCCGGGCTGGAGGCCGAGGGCTTCGACGTCACCACCGAGGGCACCGACACCCATCTGATCGTCGCGGACCCGGCTCCCCTGGGCGTCGACGGCCGCACCGCCCGCGAGCGGCTGGCGGCGGCGGGTGTGGTCCTGGACACCTGCGCCCTGCCCTACGGCGACGCCCGGGGCATCAGGCTGGGCACGGCCGCCGTCACCACGCAGGGCATGGACGAAGCCGATATGGTGCGGATCGCGGCGCTCTTCGGTGCGGCGGTCCGGGAGACCGGCGACGCCGGCCATCTGCTGGCGGACGTGCGGGAACTCACGGCGATGAATCCGCCCTATCCGGGGTAGGCGAAGCAGGTGCAACCATCTCCCGTACCGTGGAGTCCTTGTTCTTGAGGCTAGGGTGTGGGGCTGAGATGGTCGGCGATTTCTGTGGGGCAGCCCGTGCGTGATTACCTGCTGACGCTCTGTGTCACGGCCGCAGTTACCTATCTGCTGACCGGACCGGTGCGAAAGTTCGCCATCGCGATCGGGGCCATGCCCGCGATCCGTGCGCGTGATGTACACCGAGAACCGACACCGCGGCTCGGTGGCATCGCCATGTTCGGCGGACTGTGCGCGGGACTGATCGTCGCCGCCCATCTGAACAACCTCACGGATGTCTTCGAACTCTCCAACGAGCCAAGGGCGTTGCTCTCCGGCGCCGCGCTGATCTGGCTGATCGGCGTCCTGGACGACAAGTTCGAACTCGACGCACTGATCAAGCTCGGCGGGCAGATGATCGCCGCCGCCGTCATGGTCATCCAGGGCCTCACGGTCCTGTGGCTGCCGATCCCCGGCGTGGGCACGGTCGCCCTCACCCAGTGGCAGGGCACGCTGCTCACGGTCGCGCTGGTCGTCATCACCATCAACGCGGTGAACTTCGTGGACGGCCTGGACGGCCTGGCGGCCGGCATGGTGTGCATCGCCTCCGCCGCGTTCTTCCTCTACACCTACCGGCTCTGGTACGGGTACGGGATCGAGGCGGCCGCCCCCGCGACGCTCTTCGCGGCGATCCTGATGGGCATGTGCCTCGGGTTCCTGCCGCACAACATGCACCCCGCGCGGATCTTCATGGGCGACTCCGGATCGATGCTGATCGGTCTGGTCCTCGCGGCGGGCGCGATCTCCGTCACCGGACAGGTGGACCCGGACACGATGAAGCTGTTCGAGGGCAGCGAGCGGCAGGCGACCCACGCGATGCTGCCGGTCTTCATCCCGCTGCTCCTGCCGCTGACGATCATCGCGATCCCGGCCGCCGACCTGGTGCTGGCGATCGTGCGGCGCACCTGGAACGGTCAGTCGCCGTTCGCCGCCGACCGCGGGCATCTGCACCACCGGCTGCTGGAGATCGGCCACTCGCACAGCCGGGCCGTCATGATCATGTACTTCTGGTCCGCCTTGATCGCCTTCGGTGCGGTCGGGTACTCGGTCCACTCGGCGTCGATGTGGATCGTGCTCACGATCATGGGTGCGAGTGCGGTGGGCCTGATCCTGCTGCTGATGCCCCGCTTCACGCCCCGCACCCCGGACTGGGCCGACTCGTTCGTACCGCCCCGCTACCGGCGCCGCAGGCACGTGGCCAGGTCGCAACACGTGGTCGCGTACGGGCAACAGGGCCCGGACGACCCGCAGATGGCGCCGGAGGCCCCTGAGCGGACCCCGGTGGCGGTCGGAGTCTCGGGCGTCAACGGGGCGACGGCGATCGGCTCCCGCGGGCGTACGCACGAGCGGCGCAGGGCCGATTCATCGCGTTGACGTTTCGGACATCAATGCCCTTTACCAGACAATGCGTTGGTTTGTCCCGCGCAAACGCGCAGGGTCACTCTCATGTGTGACAGTTGGCACACTTTTCAGGTAAAGACCTCATCAAATAGTTTGTGATACCGTTCACGAGACCCGGTGGTAGAGCCGAAGGACCTTGGTAAGAGGGTCCATTGGCCGAGCATCGACTCGCGCCGGGCCTACGCTCGTCCATGACGACACCTACTGCCCACCCCCTGCAGAGCGGAGTTGCCGCCATGCCGTCCAACGACGTCCGGACCCTCCTCCAGACCGCCGTACCCACTGCTGCCGTCGGCGCTGTCGCCGCCGCGATCAGCGGTGCGGTCGCCGGCGGCAAGGGAGTCCTGGGTGCGGTCGTTGCGACGCTGGTGGTGATCCTCTTCATGGGGATCGGGCTGGTCGTTCTGCAACGGACCGCCAGGTCCCTCCCGCACCTGTTCCAGGCGATGGGGCTGATGCTGTACACGGCACAGCTCCTGCTGCTGTTCATTTTCGTCGCCGCGTTCAAGAACACCGAGGTGTTCAACCCGAAGGCCTTCGCGATCACGCTGGTCGCGACGACTCTCGCGTGGATCGGCGCACAGGCGCGTGCGCACATGAAGGCCAAGATCCTTTACGTCGAACCCGACTCCGACAAGGGCGACAAGCCCAAGAACTCGGGGTCTTCGACGTGAAGGGTAGGGGCGGAATAAGCGCAGGTTCGGGACCCTGCTATCGTCCGGTTCCAACTGCGGCACTGCGGGCGCGGGCATGTGAGCTGACGCCTGCTCGATCGCGAGGCTCAATGCCTGACTGCCGCTCACACATCCGTAACACCAGTCCAGTGCCGAACCGCGGCTGCGCGCCGCGCCGACACAACGAGGTTGCCGTACCTATGCGCCACGCTGAAGGAGCCCGCGGTGAGTGCTGACCCGACACAGGTGCTCGCCTTCGAGACCGATTGCCACATCTTCGACGGTTGTGGTTTCCCGGCACCCGGCTTGCACTCGTTCCTGTTCGAGCCGCTGTGGGGTGACCCGGACAGCAACTTGTACTTCAACAAGCCGATGCTGCTCGCGCTCCTCGGTTCGCTCATCATCGTCGGCTTCTTCTGGGCGGCTTTCCGCAAGCCCAAGATGGTCCCCGGCAAGCTGCAGTCGATCGCGGAGGTGGGTTACGACTTCATCCGCCGCGGCATCGTCTACGAGACGATCGGCAAGCGCGAGGGTGAGAAGTACGTCCCCCTCGTCGTCTCGCTGTTCTTCTTCGTCTGGATGATGAACCTCTGGTCGATCATTCCGGTCGCCCAGTTCCCGGTGACGTCGATCATCGCGTACCCGGCTGTACTGGCTGCGATCGTCTACGTGCTGTGGGTCAGCCTGACCTTCAAGCGCCACGGCTTCATCGGTGGCTGGAAGAACATCACGGGCTACGACAAGTCGCTCGGCCCGGTGCTTCCGCTGGCCATGTTCATCGAGTTCTTCTCGAACCTGCTGGTCAGGCCGTTCACCCACGCGGTGCGACTCTTCGCGAACATGTTTGCTGGTCACACCCTCCTGCTGCTGTTCACGATCGCCAGCTGGTACCTGCTCAACGGCATCGGTATCGCCTACGCCGGCGTCTCGTTCGTGATGGTCATCGTGATGACCGCGTTCGAGCTCTTTGTCCAGGCGCTGCAGGCGTACGTCTTCGTACTCCTGACCTGCACCTTCATTCAGGGCGCGCTCGCCAAGCACCACTGAGCACCCGTCCCTGTCCCCAGTCGTCCGGTGGCCAACCCCCACCGGTCCGTGAAAGAGAAGGAAGAACTGGCATGTCCCAGACCCTTGCTGCCGTCACCGGCTCCCTCGGCTCCATTGGTTACGGCCTCGCCGCCATCGGCCCCGGCGTCGGCGTCGGCATCATCTTCGGTAACGGCACCCAGGCTCTTGCCCGTCAGCCCGAGGCTGCCGGTCTCATCCGCGCCAACCAGATCCTCGGCTTCGCCTTCTGTGAGGCGCTCGCCCTCATCGGTCTGGTCATGCCGTTCGTCTACGGCCAGTAAAGATCTTCGGATCTACGACCAGCCCACTAGACGAAAGGCACTGATGTGAGCCAGCTGCTTACGGTCGCGGCTGAGGAGATGGAAAGTCCCCTCATCCCGCCGATTCCAGAGCTCGTCATCGGCCTCATCGCCTTCCTCATCGTCTTCGGTCTCCTCGCCTGGAAGCTTCTCCCGAACATCAACAAGGTTCTGGACGAGCGTCGCGAGGCCATCGAAGGCGGTATCGAAAAGGCCGATGCGGCCCAGACCGAGGCCCAGAGCGTTCTTGAGCAGTACAAGGCTCAGCTCGCCGAGGCCCGCCACGAAGCCGCTCGTATGCGCCAGGAGGCGCAGGAGCAGGGTGTCGTCATCATCCAGGAGATGAGGGCGGAAGGTCAGCGGCAGCGCGAAGAGATCATCGCCGCCGGCCACGCCCAGATCGAGGCCGACCGCAAGGCCGCGTCCTCCGCGCTGCGTCAGGACGTGGGCACGCTCGCCACCGCCCTGGCCGGCAAGCTCGTCGGCGAGTCCCTCGAGGACCACGCCCGGCAGAGCGGCACCGTCGACCGTTTCCTCGATGAACTCGAGGCGAAGGCCGAGGCCGTCCGATGAACGGAGCGAGCCGCGAGGCACTGGCTGGCGCACGTGAGCGTCTCGACGCACTGACCGACAACACGTCGGTCGACGCGGCGAAGCTCGCCGAGGAGCTGGCAGCCGTCACCGCGCTGCTCCACCGCGAGGTATCGCTGCGCCGGGTCTTCACCGACCCGTCGCAGAGCGGCGAGGCCAAGGCCGAGCTGGCCGGACGACTGCTGAGCGGTCAGGTGGGCGGCGAAGCCGTGGACCTGGTCTCCGGCATGGTCCGTTCCCGCTGGTCGCAGTCGCGTGACCTGGTCGACTCGGTCGAGGAGCTGGCGAACACCGCAGACCTCACCGCGGCCCAGCGCGCGGGTGCACTCGACGACGTCGAGGACGAGCTCTTCCGGTTCGGCCGGATCGTCGGTTCCGACAAGGAACTGCGTTCCGCCCTGACCAGCCGGACCGCGTCCACCGCCGCCAAGAGCGAGCTGCTCCGCAGCCTGCTCGGCGGCAAGGCGCAGCCCGTCACCGAGCGAGTCGTCACGCGCCTCGTGACCCAGCCCCGTGGACGTAGCCTGGAGGCGGGACTCGACTCCCTGTCCAAGCTCGCCGCGGAGCGCCGGGACCGCATGGTCGCCGTCGTCACCTCGGCGGTACCGCTGTCCGATCGGCAGAAGCAGCGCCTCGGCGCCGCCCTGGCGAAGATCTACGGCCGGCAGATGCACCTGAACCTGGACGTGGACCCCGCGGTCCTCGGCGGGATCTCGGTGCGCGTCGGTGACGAGGTCATCAACGGCACGATCGCGGAGCGCCTCGAAGAGGCCACCCGCCGGATGGCCGGCTGACAGCGCGCAGCGCACAAGCACCAACTGAACGAGCAAGAACAGCGGCCCGGTTGGGCCGTGCAGAAATTGCAGAAGATTCCTGGGGGTCGCCCCCAGACCCCCTTAAGAAACTTCGGGCCCAACAAGGAGAGCAGGGAACCCAGATGGCGGAGCTCACGATCCGGCCGGAGGAGATCCGGGACGCGCTGGAGAACTTTGTCCAGTCGTACAAGCCGGACGCGGCCTCGCGCGAGGAGGTCGGTACGGTCAGCGTTGCCGGCGACGGCATCGCGAAGGTGGAGGGCCTGCCCTCCGCTATGGCGAACGAGCTGCTGAAGTTCGAGGACGGAACCCTCGGTCTCGCCCTCAACCTCGAGGAGCGCGAGATCGGTGCGATCGTCCTCGGCGAGTTCAGCGGAATCGAAGAGGGCCAGCCGGTGCAGCGCACCGGTGAGGTGCTCTCCGTCGGCGTAGGCGAGGGTTACCTCGGCCGCGTCGTCGACCCGCTCGGCAACCCGATCGACGGTCTCGGCGAGATCGCGACCGACAGCCGCCGCGCGCTCGAGCTGCAGGCCCCTGGCGTCATGGTCCGCAAGTCGGTGCACGAGCCGATGCAGACCGGCTACAAGGCCGTCGACGCCATGGTGCCGATCGGCCGCGGCCAGCGTCAGCTGATCATTGGTGACCGTCAGACGGGTAAGACCGCTCTGGCCGTCGACACGATCATCAACCAGCGCGACAACTGGCGCTCGGGCGACGTGAACAAGCAGGTGCGCTGCATCTACGTCGCCATCGGTCAGAAGGGGTCCACCATCGCCTCCGTGCGTGGTGCCCTCGAAGAGGCCGGCGCGCTCGAGTACACGACCATCGTCGCCGCCCCGGCGTCCGACCCGGCTGGCTTCAAGTACCTGGCGCCGTACACCGGTTCGGCCATCGGCCAGCACTGGATGTACGCCGGCAAGCACGTCCTGATCATCTTCGACGACCTGTCGAAGCAGGCCGACGCCTACCGCGCCGTGTCGCTGCTGCTGCGCCGCCCGCCGGGCCGTGAGGCATACCCGGGCGACGTCTTCTACTTGCACTCGCGTCTGCTGGAGCGTTGCGCCAAGCTCTCCGACGAGATGGGCAAGGGCTCGATGACGGGTCTCCCGATCGTCGAGACCAAGGCGAACGACGTGTCGGCGTTCATTCCGACCAACGTCATCTCCATCACCGACGGCCAGTGCTTCCTGGAGTCCGACCTGTTCAACGCGGGTCAGCGTCCGGCGCTCAACGTCGGTATCTCGGTCTCCCGAGTCGGTGGCTCCGCCCAGCACAAGGCCATGAAGCAGGTCTCCGGCCGTCTTCGTGTGGACCTCGCCCAGTACCGCGAGCTGGAGGCGTTCGCCGCCTTCGGTTCCGACCTGGACGCGGCCTCCAAGGCTTCGCTGGAGCGCGGTAAGCGCATGGTCGAGCTGCTGAAGCAGCCGCAGTACGCCCCCTTCCCGGTCGAGGAGCAGGTCGTCTCCGTCTGGGCCGGCACCACCGGCAAGATGGACGACGTCCCGGTCGAGGACATCCGTCGCTTCGAGAGCGAGCTGCTGGAGTACCTGCGCCGCGAGCGCAAGGACCTCCTGACCAGCATCGCCGAGGGCGGCAAGATGTCCGACGACACGCTGCAGTCGATCGCTGACGCGATCGCCGCCTTCAAGCAGCAGTTCGAGACCTCGGACGGCAAGCTTCTGGGCGAGGGCTGATCGATGGGCGCTCAGCTTCGCGTTTACAAGCGCCGCATCCAAGCCGTCACCGCGACCAAGAAGATCACCAAGGCGATGGAAATGATCGCCGCCTCGCGCATCGTCAAGGCGCAGCGCAAGGTGCAGGCTTCGATGCCGTACGCGACCGAGCTGAACCGTGCGGTGACCGCGGTGGCGACCGGCTCCACCACCAAGCACCCGCTCACCACCGAAGCCGAGTCCCCGGCCCGCGCCGCAGTCCTGCTCATCACGAGCGACCGCGGTCTGGCCGGCGGCTACTCCTCCAACGCCATCAAGGCGGCGGAGCGGCTCCGGGAGCGGCTCGCAGGTGAGGGCAAGGAGGTCGACACGTACATCGTCGGCCGCAAGGGTGTCGCCTACTACGGCTTCCGCGAGCGCAAGGTCGCGGAGTCCTGGACCGGCTTCACCGACAGCCCGGCGTACGGGGATGCCAAGAATGTCGCCGCGCCCCTGATCGAGGCCATCCAGAAGGACTCGGCCGAGGGCGGCGTCGACGAACTGCACATCGTCTTCACCGAGTTCGTGTCGATGATGACGCAGAACCCGGTGGACAACCGGATGCTGCCGCTCTCGCTCGACAAGGTTGCGGAGGAGAGCGGTACGAAGGGCGAGATCCTTCCGCTGTTCGACTTCGAGCCGTCGGCGGAGGACGTCCTCGACGCCCTCCTGCCGCGCTACGTCGAGAGCCGTATCTACAACGCACTGCTGCAGGCTGCTGCTTCCGAGCACGCCGCCCGCCGCCGCGCGATGAAGTCGGCGACCGACAACGCCGGGGATCTCATCAAGAGCCTCTCCCGGCTTGCCAACGCGGCCCGCCAGGCCGAAATCACCCAGGAAATCAGCGAGATCGTCGGCGGTGCCAGTGCTCTGGCCGACGCGACCGCGGGGAGTGACAAGTAATGACGACCACTGTTGAGACGGCCGCTGCCACGGGCCGCGTCGCCCGGGTCATCGGCCCGGTCGTCGACGTGGAGTTCCCCGTCGACGCGATGCCGGAGATCTACAACGCACTGCACGTCGAGGTCGACGACCCGGCCGAGGACGGCGCTCGCAAGACGCTGACCCTCGAAGTCGCCCAGCACCTGGGTGACGGCGTGGTCCGTGCGATCTCGATGCAGCCCACCGACGGTCTGGTCCGCCAGGCCCCGGTGACCAACACCGGCAAGGGCATCATGGTGCCGGTCGGTGACATCACCAAGGGCAAGGTGTTCAACACCCTCGGTCAGATCCTGAACGAGCCGGAAGCCGAAGCTCAGATCACCGAGCGCTGGCCGATCCACCGCAAGGCCCCGGCCTTCGACCAGCTCGAGTCCAAGACCGAGATGTTCGAGACCGGCCTGAAGGTCGTCGACCTGCTGACCCCGTACGTCAAGGGCGGCAAGATCGGTCTGTTCGGTGGTGCGGGCGTCGGCAAGACGGTCCTCATCCAGGAAATGATCATGCGCGTGGCGAAGCTGCACGACGGTGTGTCGGTGTTCGCCGGCGTCGGTGAGCGTACCCGTGAGGGCAACGACCTCATCGACGAGATGACGGACTCGGGTGTTCTGGAGAAGACCGCGCTGGTCTTCGGCCAGATGGACGAGCCGCCGGGCACGCGTCTTCGCGTGGCCCTGTCCGCCCTGACCATGGCGGAGTACTTCCGCGATGTGCAGAAGCAGGACGTGCTGCTCTTCATCGACAACATTTTCCGCTTCACGCAGGCCGGTTCCGAGGTCTCCACGCTGCTCGGCCGTATGCCGTCCGCAGTGGGTTACCAGCCGACCCTGGCCGACGAGATGGGTGTGCTCCAGGAGCGCATCACCTCGACGCGTGGTCACTCGATCACCTCGATGCAGGCGATCTACGTCCCCGCGGACGACCTGACCGACCCGGCCCCGGCCACCACGTTCGCCCACCTCGACGCGACGACGGTTCTTTCCCGTCCGATCTCCGAGAAGGGCATCTACCCGGCCGTGGACCCGCTGGACTCCACGTCCCGCATCCTGGACCCGCGCTACATCACGCAGGACCACTACGACACGGCTACCCGTGTCAAGGGAATCCTGCAGAAGTACAAGGACCTCCAGGACATCATCGCGATCCTCGGTATCGACGAGCTGGGCGAGGAGGACAAGCTCGTTGTCCACCGTGCCCGTCGCGTCGAGCGCTTCCTGTCGCAGAACACCCACGCCGCCAAGCAGTTCACCGGCCTGGACGGTTCGGACGTGCCGCTCGACGAGTCGATCGCCGCGTTCAACTCGATCTGCGACGGTGAGTACGACCACTTCCCGGAGCAGGCGTTCTTCATGTGCGGTGGCATTGAGGACCTCAAGGCCAACGCCAAGGAGCTCGGCGTCTCCTGAGCCTCCGGCTCACCGAGGGGGGTGGGTGTGTCCCGCCCCCCTCACCACGCCCCGTAGAATTGACCCAACACCCGGCTCGACCGCCGGGTGGTGACCCGAGGAGCCACCCTTGGCTGCTGAGCTGCATGTCGAGCTGGTCGCCGCGGACCGCAGTGTCTGGTCCGGCGAGGCCACCCTGGTCGTCGCGCGTACCACGTCCGGCGACATCGGCGTCATGCCCGGTCACCAGCCGCTTCTCGGTGTGCTGGAATCGGGCCCGGTGACGATCCGTACCAGTGGAGGCGACACCGTCGTCGCCGCTGTGCACGGTGGATTCATCTCGTTCGCGGACGACAAGCTGTCGCTGCTGGCGGAGATCGCCGAGCTGGCGGACGAGATCGATGTCCAGCGCGCCGAGCGTGCGCTGGAGCGCGCGAAGTCGGACACGGACGGCGCCGCCGAGCGGCGCGCCGATGTACGACTGCGCGCGGTGGCGGTGCTGCACTAGCACCCCCGCCGACAGATGTTTTTACTCAGCCGCGGCCCGAGCTGGAATTCTCCAGACCGTGCCGCGGCTGAGGCAATGCAGATGCAGTTCGGTCCGGATATCCGTAATCGACGTTGCGAGGAGGTCGGTGGAGATGGTCCTCGCTCTGTGGGTTGGCGGTCTGGTCGTCGTACTGGTCCTGTTGGGTCTGTTCGTGTTCGGCCTGCGTCGCCGGCTGATCCAGCGCTCCGGCGGTACGTTCGACTGCAGTCTGCGCTGGGACATTTCCAAGGAACCGGACCCCACCGGCAAGGGCTGGGTGTACGGCGTCGCCCGCTACAGCGGCGACCGGGTCGACTGGTTCCGGGTCTTCTCCTACGATCCCCGTCCTCGCCGTGCCCTGGAGCGTGCCTCGATCGAGGTGGTCGCCCGTCGGCTGCCCGAGGGCGAGGAAGAGCTCGCGCTCCTGTCCGATTCCGTCGTGCTCGGCTGTCTCCACCGCGGGACGCGCCTGGAGCTGGCGATGAGCGAGGACGCCCTCACCGGCTTCCTCGCCTGGCTGGAGGCGGCGCCGCCCGGCCAGAGGGTGAACGTGGCCTGAGGGCCGTACACAGACAGCGAAAAACCGGGGAGACAGGGGACGGACCTGTCTCCCCGGCTGCTTTCCGGGGCTGTGCGGGCTGTGCGGGCTGTGCGGTGGTGCTACGGCACGGGGATTACTGGAGACCGCTGTTGATCGCGCTCACCAGTTCGCCGTTGGCGGTGTCACCGCTGAACTCCCAGAAGAAGGCGCCACCCAGCCCCTGGTTCTTCGCCCACGTCATCTTCGAGGTGACGGTGGCCGGGGTGTCGTAGCTCCACCAGTTGGTGCCGCAGTGGGCGTAGGCGGTGCCGGCGACGGTGCCGGTGGCCGGGCAGCTGTTCTTGAGGACCTTGTAGTCCTCGATGCCCGCTTCGTACGTTCCCTGGGCCGCGCCGGTCGCCGTGCCGCCCGGGGCGGACTGGGTGACGCCGGTCCAGCCGCGGCCGTAGAAGCCGATGCCGAGCAGCAGCTTCTTGGCGGGGACGCCCTTTGCCTTGAGCTTGGCGATCGCGTCGGCGGCGGTGAAGCCGGCCTGCGGGATGCCGGTGTACGAGGTGAGCGGCGAGTGCGGGGCCGTCGGGCCCTTGTCCGCCCAGGCGCCGAAGAAGTCGTACGTCATCACGTTGTACCAGTCCATGGACTGCGCGGCGCCCGCGTAGTCAGCGGCGTCGATCTTGCCGCCGGCGGAGCCGTCCGCGGTGATGGCGGCGGTGACGAGGTTGTTGGCGCCGAACTTGGTGCGCAGCGCGGAGGCGACGTTCTTCAGTGCGGCCGGGCCGCTGGTGTCACAGGTGAGACCGCAGGCGTTGGGGTACTCCCAGTCGATGTCGATGCCGTCGAAGACATCGGCCCAACGGGGGTCCTCCACCAGGTCGTAGCAGGACTGGGCGAACGCGGCCGGGTTCTGGGCCGCGGCACCGAAGCCGCCGGACCAGGTCCAGCCGCCGAAGGACCAGAGGACCTTGATGTTCGGGTACTTCGCCTTGAGCTTGCGCAGCTGGTTGAAGTTGCCGCGCAGCGGCTGGTCCCAGGTGTCCGCGACGCCGTCGACGGACTGGTCGGCCGTGTACGCCTTGTCGTAGTCGGCGTAGGCGTCACCGATGGTGCACTTGCCGCCCTGGACGTTGCCGAAGGCGTAGTTGATGTGCGTGATCTTCGCGGCGGAGCCGGACGTGTCCAGGTTCTTCACGTGGTAGTTGCGCCCGTAGACGCCCCACTCGGTGAAGTAGCCGAGCTTCACGTTGCCGCCCGGGTCGGGATTGCCGCCGCCACCGGTGGTGCGGACCGCGACCGAGCCGCTGACGGGCCCTGTCTGGTCGGCGGTGTCGCGGGCCTGCACGGTGTACGAGTAGTCGGTGCCCGCGGTCAGGCCGGTGTTGGTGTACGTCGTACCGGTAACCGTGGCGACCTTCGTGCCGTCACGCAGGACGTCGTAGTTCTTGATGCCGTTGTCGTCCGTCGCCGCGGTCCAGGTGAGCTTCGCCGAGGTGTCGGTGATGGAGCTCGCGGCGGGGGTGCCCGGCGCGGAGGGGGCGTTGTCGCCGGGGACGCTGCCGCCGTCACAGGAGGCGCCGCTCAGCTTGCAGCCGCTGGGGGAGCCGGAGCCGGTCCCGTTGAAGCCGAAGCTGATGCTGGCGCCGGGGGCTACGGAGCCGTTCCAGCTGAGGTTCTTGGCGGTCCAGTGGGTTCCGGAGCTGGTGACGGTGGCGTCCCAGGCGGAGGTGACCGCGGTGCCGGAGGGGAAGTCCCACTCGATCGTCCAGGAGGAGAGCGAGGTGGTTCCGGTGTTCTTCACCGTCCACTGGCCTTCGAAGCCGGTGCCCCAGTCGGACTTCTTGACGTAGGTGGCGGTCGCCGATGTGGCGGCCTCGGCGGGGCTGGCGAGGCCAACCATCGCCGCGAGCGGCAGAAGCAGAGCGGTGACGCCCGCTACGGCCTTGGATCGGATGGTGGTGCCGGTAATGAGTCGCTGTCTGAATCCGGCCCGGCGTGGGGGGGTCTCAGTGCTCAACGGTGCTCCTCGGGTGAGGTCCGACAAACGGGGGGTGGTCCGTGGACTGCAATCCCTGCGCCGCCCAGAGCACGCCTTGTCATGGCGCACTCACCGCAGTGTGCTCGGTGAGATTAGGAAGGTCTGGACCAATCGTCAAGAGGTCCAGACCAAAGATCCGGCCTAAACCTCAGAGACCCAACTCCTGAGCGATCACCGCCGCTTGGGCCCGGCTCCGCAGCTCCAGCTTCCCCAGCAGCCTGCTGACGTGCGTCTTCACCGTCGCCTCCGCCATCGAGAGCCGCACCGCGATCTCCGCGTTCGACAGCCCCTCGCCCAGACATCCGAGAACCTCGCGCTCCCGCCGCGTGAGCGAGTCCAGGCCCGCGGGAGCGAGAGTGTCCGCCCGGCGTACAGGGGCGGCCCCGGCGAACTCCGCGATCAGCCGGCGCGTCACCGCCGGAGCGATCAGCCCCTCGCCGCGCGCCACCGTACGTACCGCTTCGAGCAGATCGTGTGCATCGGTGTTCTTCAGCAGGAAGCCCGCTGCGCCGGCCCGCAGCGCCCCGAAGACGTACTCGTCCAGATCGAATGTCGTCAGCACCAGGACATCCGCGAGCTGCTCCGCCACCACCTGCCGGGTCGCCGACACCCCGTCGAGCCGGGGCATCTGCACATCCATCAGCACGACGTCCGGGCGCAGTTCGCGGGCCAGCAGCACGGCGGCCTCGCCGTCGCCCGCCTCCCCGACGACCTCGATGTCCGGCGCGCTGCCCAGAATCAGCACCAGCCCCGCGCGTACGGCCGACTGGTCCTCCGCGACGAGTACCCGGATCGTCATTCCCTCATCGTCCTTTCGTCGACGGGCAGTTCGGCCCGTACCCGCCAGATCTTCCGGCCGTCCGCCGTGGGCTCCGGACCCGCCGCGATCGTGCCGCCGAGCAGGGCCACCCGCTCCCGCATGCCCACGAAGCCCGCCCCGGAACCGGGCGCACGCGGCCCCGGCCGGCTCCCGAACCCGCTGGTGATCTCCACCGACAGCACGTTGTCCTCGCGCGCGAGCCGTACCGCCACCGCGCCCGGAGCGGCATGCTTCAGCGCGTTCGTCAGGGACTCCTGGACGATGCGGTACGCCGCCAGTTCGACCGGTGCGGGCAGCCGCTCCGGCTTCCCGCGCGCGTCCTCCAGCGTGCACGTCAGCCCGCTCGACGCCCCGTTGGTACGCGCCTGCTCGACCAGGACGTCCAGCGAGGCGAGGGTCGGCGCCGCACTCGGCCCCGTCTCCGTCCCGCTGTGCCGGAGCAGCCCGATGAGCCGTCGCATCTCGGCCAGTCCCTCGACGCTGTTCTCACGGATCACCCCGAGCGCCTCGCGGGAGGTGCCCGGGTCGTCGATGGAGAGCGCCGCGGTGGAGTGGATGGCGATCGCGGAGAGGTGGTTGGCCACCATGTCGTGCAGCTCGCGCGCCATCCGCGCACGCTCGGCGGTCACCGCCTGGGCGCGGTCCATCTCGGCGAGCAGCGCCGTCTGGTCGGCCCGCAGCCGGGCGGTCTCCGCCGCGTCGCGGTGGTTGCGCACACTGACGCCGGTGATGGCGGGCGCGAAGGACACCAGGCCGGTGACCACACCGATCAGCAGCGCCTCCGCCGTACGGAACCAGGCGAGGAAGCCGATCGTCACCCCGACCGTCGCCAGGAACGAGGCCACCGGGATACGACGGGCGACGGCCGGGGACCCGTACACCACGGCCGCGTACACGACGTCCGTGAACATCAGCACGGTGGCCAGATTCCCGACCGTGAACTGGTCGGCGACCAGGGCGGGCACGGCGACGAGCAGAGCCGTCAACGGGGCGCTTCTGCGCAGCAGTTCGAGCCCCGCCATCACGGCGAGGGGCGCGAGAGTGATGCAAGGGGCACTGAAGGGCGGGCCGCCCTGGGTGTGCAGACGGTCCCTCACCGCACCGCCCGCCTGTCGGCCCGGTTGCGGCGATGGGGACGTTCGTGCGGTGCAGTGCGGGGCGGTCCAGGGAGTGCCACGGGGCCACCTGGCGGGGTGCGGGCGGCGCGCGACGTCGCCGTATGGGCGGAGTGGTGGCTCCCCCGAAAGATGTGGGCGCGTGTACACGAAGCCGAGTACACTCGTGGTATGGATGACTCCGTATCCGTACGCGAAGCCCGTGCCAATCTTGCCAAGCTTCTAGACCAGGCCCAGGAGGGAGAGCCCACCGTGATCACCCGCGGCGGGGCCCCGGTCGCCGCGATCGTCCCGATTGAGGAGTACAACGCCCTGGAGGAGGCCGCCGACGAGATCCTCGCTCGCCGTGCCCTGCGAACCCTTGCGGAGGAAGGCGACGCACCACGTGCCACGATGGCCGACGTGCTTGCCGACATCTTCGGCGCCTCCGCGGCGGATGTCGCGTGAAGTACGCCTTCGAGTTCACCGCCGCCGCCCGTCGGCAGCTCCGTGACATCGATCGGACGACCGCCCTGCGCATCCTCCATGCACTCAGCCGCATCGGTGACGACCCGTATCGCGACGACGCGGACGTGAAAAAGCTGTCCGGCCATGATGACCTGTACCGCCTGCGCGTCGGCGCGTACCGGATCGCGTACACGATCAACGACGGGAAGCTCGTCATCCTCGTTGTCGAGGTGGGGCACCGCAGGGAGATCTACCGGCGGCTCTGACCGTTGTCAGCGCTCCCCGCCCGGCACCCACAGCACGTCGCCGACCTCCTTGTTCGCCGTCCTCGCGAGGATGAACAGGAGGTCGGAGAGCCGGTTGAGATACGTCGCGGTCAGCGCGTTCATCACGTCCCCGTGCACCTCGATCGCCGCCCAGGTGGACCGCTCGGCCCGCCGGACCACGGTGCACGCCTGGTGCAGCAGCGCCGCCCCCGGCGTACCGCCCGGCAGGATGAAGCTGCGCAGCTTCTCCAGCTCCTCCAGGAAGCTGTCGCAGTCCGCCTCCAGCTTGTCGATGTAGGACTGCTCGACCCGCAGCGGCGGATACTTCGGGTCTTCCACGACCGGCGTCGACAGGTCCGCGCCGACGTCGAAGAGGTCGTTCTGGACGCGGACGAGGACCTTCACCACGTCCTGGGGCAGCTGCCCGAGCGCGATGGCCGTACCGATGACGGCATTGGCCTCGTTCGCGTCGGCATACGCCGAGATCCGCAGATCGGTCTTGGCGGTCCGGCTCATGTCGCCGAGAGCGGTGGTGCCCTTGTCGCCGGTACGGGTATAGATGCGCGTCAGATTGACCATGGGGCCAGCCTAGGGTCTGTCCGGCGGATCAGGGTCGGACAGGGCGCGGCGTCCGGTGCGGTGCATCGCAAGGCGCCGGAGCGTCCTCAGGTGGGGTCTCCCCTGCCCGAACGAAGTTGAGAGCCTGGGGATACGTACCCGTCCCGGCGGGGACGGAGGTGGCCAACTGCACGTGGTGCGCCGCCGAATGACGCGTACCAGTGTGATGTCCGTCATTTGAGACGTGACGCGCATCTCTTCGCCTCCCCAGGGCCCCTCACGGGTACTAATCTCCGCCGGAGAGCGTGTGAACAACCGTTATCCAAAGGGGTGCAAACGTGGCCAGGAAGCTCGCCGTCATCGGGGCCGGACTCATGGGATCCGGGATCGCGCAGGTCTCTGCCCAGGCGGGCTGGGACGTCGTCCTGCGCGACGTCACCGACGCGGCACTGGCCCGTGGCCTGGACGGCATCAAGGGGTCGTACGACCGGTTCGTGTCCAAGGGCAAGCTGGATGCGGCCGACGCCGAGGCCGCGCTCGCCCGCATCACCACGAGCACCGACCTCGACGCCGTCGCCGACGCGGATGTCGTCGTCGAGGCCGTCTTCGAGAAGCTGGAGGTCAAGCACGAGATCTTCCGCGCGCTCGACAAGGTCGTGCGCGAGGACGCCGTGCTCGCCTCCAACACCTCCGCCATCCCGATCACCAAGATCGCTGCCGTGACGGAGCGGCCCGAGCGGGTCGTCGGTGTGCACTTCTTCTCGCCGGTCCCGATGATGCAGCTCTGCGAGCTGGTACGCGGTTACAAGACGAGCGACGAAGCCCTCGCCACCGCGCGGGAGTTCGCCGAGTCGGTCGGCAAGACCTGCATCGTCGTCAACCGTGACGTCGCGGGCTTCGTCACCACGCGCCTCATCTCGGCGCTGGTCGTCGAGGCCGCCAAGCTGTACGAGTCGGGCGTCGCCTCGGCCGAGGACATCGACACCGCCTGCAAGCTGGGCTTCGGTCACGCCATGGGCCCCCTCGCCACGGCCGACCTGACCGGCGTCGACATCCTGCTGCACGCAACCGGCAACATCTACACGGAGTCGCAGGACGAGAAGTTCGCGGCTCCGGAGCTGATGCGCCGGATGGTCGATGCAGGTGACATCGGCCGCAAGAGCGGGCAGGGCTTCTACACCTACTGAGATCGATCATGTCCCGGGCCGCCTGATCTGCCGTCGATCAGGCCCGGGGCCCCGGTGAGCCGGAGGGGTCCGGCTCCCGGGACCAGTCAACAGCGAGCGGGCCGACGTCACTCCACGGAGTGAATTCGGTATCGGTTCGCTTACAGACGGCAACTTCCTTGTCGTTGCGGCAGTCAGTTGTGGCAGAGACAGAACAGACAGACGGACCTTGCTACGGAGTATTCCCGGGGAGCGCATATGCATATCAGGGGCGACCACGCCGAGCTGGTCGTCGGGGGCCGCCTCGACGTCCGAAGCGCGGCGGACGCCCGTACGGTCCTGCACTCGGCCGTCGACGACGGCGTCGGCGATCTCGTGCTGAACCTGACCGAGCTGGATTCCTGGGATGCCACCGGACTCGGCGTCATCATGGGCGCCCACCGACGGGCCGGCCGGGCCGGCCGACGGCTCGTTCTACGCGGCGTACCACCACAGATGCAGCGCCTGCTCGTCGCGACCAGGTTGCACCGCATCCTGGCCATCGAGGGCGGAATCGCCGCGGAGTCACTTCCGCGCGTCTGAGGTTTCCCTCCGGCAGGACCCGGCGGCGTTGCATGCACAATCCTCACGAGACCGTGATGTGCCGGGCGGCGCGGCACCCCGCCGGTACGTAGATACTGTGCGAAGGTTTAGGGTTCGGCCGTCTGCCGATTGACGGACCCATGGGCGGACACCGGACCAGAAGCGACAGCGGGGCGTGCGAGGCCGGGAAGGGCAACCGCGCGCGACGCATCTGGGGGGCTTTGCAATGGACCCGAACAACCGGGGATCCGAAGAGTACGGCCGGGACCACGACGGCTTCGAAGAGGACAGCGTGCCGCAACGGCAGTCCCGTGAACCGCTGACACCCGACTTCGGGCTCCAGACACCGCAGCAGGCGCGCACGGTTCAGCTCATATCGGGTGACCTGCTCCTCACGGTCAATCCGGTCGACGGCAGCGAGGTCGAACCCTGCCCGCCGGGCCGGCAGCCCGAGGCGCCCGTACGGCACACCGCCACCGAGCGCGCGGATCGTGAACGCGCCGCCGCTCCGTCCGTCCCGCCGGGACCGCCCGGCCCGCTCCTGCCGCTCCTGGAACGCCAGGAGGCACGCGAACGGCTGGTACGGCTGCTGGCACGCGGACGGTCGGTACGTGTGACCGGACCCGCCGGATCGGGCCGCACGGCCCTGCTGAGCGCCGTCGCCGCCGACTGCGCGGACCTGGCGCCCGACGGCGTCGTACGGCTCAGCGGTCACAAGCGCACCACCACGGACCTCCAGTACGCGCTCTTCGAGGCCGTCCACCGCGCGCCGTTGCACCGTCCCGGCCGCGAAGAACTCCTCGGACTGATCCGGGGCATCGGCGCAGTCGTCGTCCTCGACGACCTGGAGTTCGGCGGCGCCGCGCTCGACGAACTGCTCGACGCCACGCCCGAGTGCGCGTTCGTGCTCGCCGCGACACCCGATGTCGCCGCGCCCGGCCCCGACGCGCACCTGGAAGAGCTCTCTCTCACCGGGCTCGGCCGCAGTGCCTCGATCGATCTGCTGGAGCAGGTCGTCGAGCGCTCGCTCACCGAGGACGAGGCGAACTGGGCGGGTGACCTCTGGTTCGAGTCGGAGGGGCTGCCCCTGCGCTTCGTCCAGGCGGGCGCCCTGCTGCGCCACCGGGACCTCCTGCGCGATCCCGAAGCCTTCGACGCGTACGGCTCCGCGGCGCCCTTCGCACCCGAAGGCGCGCCGGAGGCGCCGCTGCCCAGCCTGGGGGAGGGCGCGGCCCCCGCGTTGCTGCTCGCCTCCCGGCTGAGCGAGGCCGCGCGCGAGACCCTGCGCTTTGCCGTCGCGCTCGGGGGTGAGGTGCCGCACCAGGCGCATCTGCCGGCGCTCGTGGGGGACACCCACGCAGACGCCGCCCTCGGCGAGCTGGCCGGCTGCGGACTGCTCTCCCCGGCCGGCCCCCGCTACCGGCTCGCGGCGGGCGTCGTAACCCAGCTGGAGGCCGGTGGATACGGCGAGGGCGCGGCCGACCGCGCCAGGACCGCCGCCCAGCACTACGCCTGGTGGGCCGGGCATCCCTCGGTCACGTCCGAGCGGGCGGTCGCCGAGGCCGACGCCGTACTCGCCGCGCTGGCACAGCTGGTGCCGGGCGACCGGGCCGGACAGGCCAGCGTCGCCGTCCTGCTGGCCCGTAGCGCGTCTCCGGCCTTCGCCGCCGGAATGCAGTGGGGAGCCTGGGAAAAGGTCCTCAGAATGGGCCAGGAGAGCGCGAGGATCGCCGGCGAGGTGGCGGAGGAGGCCTACTTCCACCACGAGTTGGGCGTACTCGCGCTCTGTACCGGCCATCTGGAGCGGGCCAGGGCCGAACTGGAGGCGTCGATCGGCATGCGTGGCGCGCTCTCCGACAAGTCCGGGGCGGTGGCCGGGCGCAGGGCGCTCGCCCTGGTCGCGGACCGCTCCGGCGGGCCGGTGCCGGGTGGCCGTACCCCGGCGGGCGAGGAGCTCGCGGCCGCGCGGTACGAGGAGGCGGCCTCGCCGCCCGGCGGGATCCCGGCGGCGCTGCCGCTCTTCCCCCGGCAGCCCGTCCCCGCCGAGACGACCGCCGTGATCTCCGGCCCGGACACCCCGGCGGGCCGCGGCCCCGCGTTCCTTCGCGGCGCCCGGCGCAACCTGGTCGGGGCCGGCGCGGGAGCGCTGCTGGTGGCCGTACTCGGCACCGTCGTGACGCTCGGAGCGACCTCGGGCAGCGAGGAGCCGGACAGCCGGAACGTGACCACCGAGCAGTCCGCGGACGAGGACGACAGCGACAACGGTTTCCCCGAGGACGAGCCGACGCCCGGCGCGCCCGAGGAGAGCGGGACCCCCGGCGAGGGCACCGAGTCACCCGGCCCCTCCGGCCATGCCACCCCGCCCGCGGGCACCACCCCGTCCGCGGGCACTTCGGACCCGGGCACCACCCCGAAGACGGACGACCCGACGACTACGAGCCCCACGGGGCGTCCCACGACAGGGTCACCGACCACCGGATCGCCGACGAAACCGACGACCAAACCGCCGACGACACCGCCGACGACGCCGCCCACCACACCGCCGACGGACCCGCCGACGCCCACGGACCCGCCGACCACGGAGGAGCCGCCGCCCTCCGCGCCCGAGACCTCCCTCTCGGCGAGCGGCCCCGCGACGGAGGACACACCACCGGCCTCGGGCAGCGCACCGGCACCGACTGCCTGAACCTCTGCATCACGAAAAACGCCGGCCGGGCTCGAAATCGAGCCCGGCCGGCGTTCTACGTCACAGGAACCGTCGGTCAGAACAGGCGCAGCTTGTCGTCCTCGATGCCTCGCATCGCGTTGTAGTCCAGGACCACGCAGCCGATCCCGCGGTCCGTCGCCAGGACCCGCGCCTGCGGCTTGATCTCCTGGGCCGCGAAGATGCCCTTCACCGGGGCGAGATGGGGATCGCGGTTGAGCAGCTCCAGATAGCGGGTCAGCTGCTCCACACCGTCGATGTCGCCGCGGCGCTTCAGCTCCACGGCCACTGTCCCGCCGTCCGCGTCGCGGCACAGGATGTCCACGGGGCCGATGGCGGTGGGGTACTCGCGGCGGATCAGGGTGTGGCCCTCGCCGAGGATCTCGATCCGGTCGGCCAGGAGCTCCTGGAGGTGTGCTTCCACGCCGTCCTTGATCAGGCCGGGGTCGACGCCCAGTTCGTGCGAGGAGTCGTGGAGGATTTCCTCCATCGTGATGATCAGTTTCTCGCCCGCTTTGTTCACCACCGTCCAGATGCCCTCGTTGCCGTCGGCGCCCTCCTTGAGGGAGCACGGCGGGGACATCCAGTTGAGCGGTTTGTACGCCCGGTCGTCGGCGTGGATCGACACACTGCCGTCCGCCTTCACCAGGATCAGACGGGGGGCGGAGGGCAGGTGGGCGGTGAGCCGGCCCGCGTAGTCGACGGAGCAACGGGCGATGACGAGACGCATGGTCGGCAACGCTACTCGACGACGGGTGCTCCACGCGATTCCCGTAGCCGTCTCCCGCACGTACGTGACCCGGCCCATCGGGCTTGCCCCTCTTTGAGAGCCTTCGTTATTGGCCGGTTGTGTTCCCAATCTCCTGGTGCGGCCCGGACTGCGCGCTTACCGTGTAATCAGGAGGTCGCCGTCTGTGTACGCTGCGTCGCCGTCCTCCTTCCCTGCCCGTAAGGCCCCGGCGCACCGTCGGGGTCGCGAGAGGAGAACCCATGTCGCTCGACGTCTCACCGGCGCTGTTGGATCAGGCCGAGCGAGGCGAGGTCGACGAAGCCGACTTCGTCGACTGCGTCCGGACCTCCCTGCCCTACGCATGGGAGATGATCAGCTCTCTGGTGGCACAGCTGAAGGTCGACGGCGGACAGTTCGCCGACAACCAGACGCCGCCGCCGGACGAGCAGGCACGTGGTCAGCTGCTGCGTGCGCTCGCGAGTGATGCGATACGTGGCGCACTTCAGCGGCACTTCGGAGTGCGTCTGGCATTCCAGAACTGCCACCGCATAGCGGTGTTCCCGCTGGACGCTTCGGTCGACGAGCGTCTGGCCCGCTTCACCTCGGTGAGGGGCCAGTTGCTCAACCAGTCGCCCGAACTACGGGACTGCTGAACGCTTCTGCTGCCGCTCCAGGCCGCGGGAGGTGCGACAGGCCCGGGGCGGCAGCTCCCGTACCACCAGCACACCGGCACACGAGCAAACCGGCACGATGAGCACCATCGGAACCATGAGCAACACCAGAACTACCGGCACTGCCAGGACCACCGGAATGAGCGCATCAGGTCAGCAGCGGCAGCACCTCGGTGCCCAGTCGTTGCACGTTCTCCTCGGTCGCGGCGAGGTCGCCCGAGCCTTCCACCAGGAGGGCGAAGCGGGTGATGCCGGTCCGCTCCGCGGTCGCCGCGAGGCGGTCGGCCGCGAGGCGGGGCGGGCCCACCGGATGCATGGCGCACAGCAGTTCCGTATAGGCGACGGGGTCGCGCATCACCCGGTGCCTGCCGTCGACCGTCACATGGGCGTCGAGCCCCTGTTTGAGCCATCCCGGCATCGCCTTCACGAGCGTCTCCGTGGCATCGGCGGGCCTGTCCGCGATCTGGGCCACCCCTGCGGACACATGTCCGACGCTCTCCACGACATCGGGCGAGTGACCGGCCTCCCGGGCGGCCGTGCGCCACAGGGCGACCATCTCGGCTTTCTCCTCGTCCCCGCAGTGCATGCCCAGAAGCATCGGCAGCGCCTTCGCGGCGGCGAGCCGGATACTCTTCGGCGAGGTGCACGCCACGATCACCTCCGGGCCCCCGGGCCCGGCCGGGTCGTCGGCCAGCAGCTCGTCGGAGCGCGGCACGACCGCCACCTCGCGGAATCCGAACCGCTCCCCGGCGCCGGCCACCCGGGGCTTGCGCAGCCAGTCGAGCAGCAGGTCCAGCGATTCGGGGAAGTCCTTCTCGTACGCCGCGAGGCCCCCGCCGAACACCTCCAGGTCCACCCAGGGCCCGCCCCGTCCCACCCCCAGGGAGAACCGGCCTCCGCTGGTGATGTGCAGCAGCGCGGCCTGTTCGCCGAGGGAGACGGGGTGCTGGGTCGGCAGCACGCTCACCGCCGTACCAACCCGGATTCTGCGGGTGCGGCCGAGCAGCAGCGCGGCCAGTGTGACGGCGGACGGGCAGACCCCGTACGGCACGAAATGGTGTTCTGCCAGCCAGACCGAGTCGAGTCCGGATTCCTCCGCGACCTCCGCGGAGCGGATGGCACGGTGCAGTGCTTCACCCTGCCCCTGGCCCGGAAACTGAGCTGCCAGTACGAACGTTCCCACGCGCATCGCCTGTTGCCTCCTTGCGGCCGACGCGGGTCTCCCCTATAGGCAACAACGTCTGACACGTGCCAAAGGCACGGTCCAAACGGAAGTTGTTGCGATTTTCCGCTAACTCGCCCCTGGCGCGGCCACGGTCTCATGCCGTACAGGCCGGTTGCCGGGCCCGATGGGCCTACGCTGGACGGGAAGCCGCCCGTTCTGCCCCCATGAGGTGTCACGTGTCTCCGCGCCGCAACCGCCCCCGAGGCGGCGAGAGCCCCACCAGCAGTCCATTCGCTGAGGGGCAGCGGTACGGCGGAGGCGGAGCCACCGAGAGCTGGCAGGGCGAGGAGTGGTCGGTACGCCCGGTGAGCGGTGCGAGCGCGGCGGGGAAACGGTACCGCTGCCCCGGCTGCGACCAGGAGATCCCGTCCGGCGTCCCGCATCTGGTCGCCTGGCCCGAGTTCGGCGGCATCGACGACCGCAGACACTGGCACAAGGCCTGCTGGAACGCGAAGGACCGCCGCACCACACGGGTGCAGCGGTCCAGGAACGCCCCGCGCTACTGAGCGAAGGGCCGGACCTCGGACGCCGGGCCGGGCGTCAGACGTCGCGGCGGTCCAGCGTGAGATAGGCGGCCGCCATCGCGACGGCGGTCACACCCAGCATGATCCACAGGGGCTCCCAGCCGGACGGCCCCGAGGTGGTGACCGAGGCGTCGTAGAACGCGCCGAGCTGGTTGGGGATCGAGTACTCGAAGAGCGCCTGCTGAAGGTCGGCCAGCGTCTCCGAGAACATGAACATCGCCAGCACCAGCGGCAGCAGCACCACGGCGATCATGATGGTGATCGCGCCGGCCGAGTGCCGGATCAGCGCACCGAGCGCGAGCGAGAGCAGTCCGAGCGTCGCGATGTAGAGGCCGACCCCCACCGTGGAGCGCAGCCAGTCGTCGCCCGAGGGCTCCACACCGTCCACCATCGCCGTCTGGAGGACGCCGACGATCGTCGTCATCACCGTGGTGATCACGAAGGACAGCAGGAAGAAGACGATCGCTTTCGCGGTCAGCACCCGGGCACGGCTGGGGCAGGCCGTCAGCGTCGTACGGATCATTCCGGTGCCGTACTCCGACGCGATGGTCAGCACGCCGAGCGTGATCACGCAGATCGAGCCGAGCAGCACTCCGAAGAAGCCGAGGCTGAGCACGGGGGTGTTCCCGAGGTCGGCGTCCGAGGCGCTGACGGCGATCGCGGACAGCAGCCCGATGCCGAGCAGCAGCACGATCATCACGCCGAGCGTCCACATCGTGGAGCGTACGGAGCGGATCTTCGTCCACTCGGACGCGATCGCGTCGCCGAGGCTGGCGCGGCGTACCGGGATCGGCGAGTTGTAGAGGCCCCCGGGAGCGCCCTGCCAGTTCTGCGGCGCCGTGGCCTGCTGCGGGGGCTGGTACGGGGCCTGGGGCGCCGGCGTCGTCATCGGGAGTCCTCGCTGGTCTCGCGCTTGGTCGGTTCTGCGGGGGAGGCGGCGGGCGCGGCCGGGGCGGGGGCCGGGGCGCCCGGAGCGGACGCGTACGGGTTCTGTCCCGGCGGCGGCGGGGCGTACCAGCCCTGCTGCGGCATCTCGGGCTGGGGCTGCGGCTGCGCGTAGCCGGGCTGCTGTCCGTAGCCGGCCGGAGCCTGCTGCTGGAGCGCGGCCTTGGCGTCCACGGTCGAGCGGTAGTCCACGGCGCCCTGCGTCATCCGCATGTACGCCTCCTCCAGCGACGCCTGGTGCGGCGAGAGCTCCCACAGCCGGACGTCCGCGCCGTGTGCCAGATCGCTGATCCGGGGCAGCTGGAGACCGGTGACCCGCAGGGCCCCGTCCGGCTCCGACATGACCTGGCCGCCCGCCTCGGTGAGCGAGGCGGTGAGCTTCTCGCGCTGCTCCGGGAGGTCCGAAGGGACCCGGACGCGGGCGAAGTCGGCCGAGTTGGCGGAGATGAAGTCCGTGACGCTCATATCGGCGAGCAGCTGGCCGCGCCCGATCACGATGAGGTGATCGGCGGTCAGCGCCATCTCGCTCATCAGGTGGCTGGAGACGAAGACCGTGCGGCCCTCCGATGCCAGCAGCTTCATGAGATTACGCACCCAGAGGATGCCCTCGGGGTCGAGACCGTTGACCGGCTCGTCGAAGAGCAGCACCTGCGGATCGCCGAGCATGGCCGCGGCGATCCCGAGCCGCTGCCCCATACCGAGCGAGAAGCCCTTGGACCGCTTGCGTGCGACGTCCTGGAGACCGACGACGCCGAGGACCTCGTCGACCCGGGCGGCGGGGATACCGGACAGCTGCGCCAGCGAGAGGAGATGGTTCCTGGCGCTGCGGCCGCCGTGCACGGCCTTGGCGTCGAGCAACGCGCCCACCTGGCGCGGTGCGTTCGGCAGGCTGCGGAAGGCGTGGCCGCCGATCGTCACATGGCCCGCGGTCGGAGTGTCCAGACCGAGCATCATGCGCATGGTGGTGGACTTGCCGGACCCGTTGGGACCGAGGAACCCGGTGACGGCCCCCGGCCGCACCTGGAAGGAAAGGTTGTGCACGGCCGTCTTGGCGCCGTAGCGCTTGGTCAGGCCGACTGCCTCGATCATTCTCCAGCCCCATCGACTTATCTGTCGGTCGGGGCCCAGGCCACCTGGCCGCACGCCCCCGTAAGAGTTAGGAGGATAACCACGCCCTGACGGTTCCAGCCAAGTTGTTACGCGTCCCGCTGCTTCAGCACGACGTATCCGCCGATCAGCGCGGCCACCACCCACGCCAGCAGGATGCCGAGCCCGCCCCAGGGCCCGTACGGAGCGGGGTCGCTGTTCATGGCGTCGGGAACCACCTGCATGATCTTCGATCCGGCCTGGTCGGGGAAGTAGCGGGCCACGTTCTTGGCGCCCGGGACGGCCGACAGAATCTGCGAGACGAGGAAGAAGAACGGCATCAGGATGCCGAGCGACAGCATCGAGCTGCGCAGCATCGCGGCCACGCCCATGGAGAAGATCGCGATCAGACCCATGTAGATGCCGCCGCCGAAGACCGCGCGCAGCACGTTGTCCGCGCCGAGGTCCGTGCGGTGGTCGCCGAGCAGTGCCTGGCCGAGGAAGAACGAGATGAAGCTGGTCGAGAGGCCGACCACCAGGGCGAGGACGCCCGCCACCGCGATCTTGCTGAAGAGGAACGTGGCGCGCTGGGGCACGGCCGCCAGCGACGTACGGATCATGCCGGAGCTGTACTCCGTACCGACCACCAGGACACCGAAGACCACCATTGCGAGCTGACCGAGAATCATCCCGGAGAAGCTGATGAAGGTCGGGTCGAAGGTGGCACGCTCCGCGTCGGAGAGATCGTCGAACTGGGAGTTCATCAGTGCGCAGAGCGCCGCGCTCATGGCGACGGTGACGGCGAACGCGGAGATGAGCGTCCAGGTGGTCGAGGAGACCGTACGGATCTTGGTCCACTCGGAGGTCAGGACCGCGGGTACCGATGCCATCGTGGTCATGCTCCCTTGCCGTGATCAAAAACGCCGCCCGCGGACCGGTCCCACTCGCTGCCCCACTGCGGACCCGCGGGAGGCGGCAGCGCGCCGTCGCGTTCCGAGTGCGCGTGATACTCCACGGAACCCGCGGTCATCTGCATGAACGCCTCTTCCAGCGAGGCCCGCTGGGAGCTCAGTTCGTGCAGCACGATCTGGTGCCGGGCGGCGAGCTCGCCGAGCTGCTCGGTGGTGGCGCCGTCGATCTCCAGCGTGCCGTTGCCCGACTCGACGGCGACGAAGTTCTCCCCGTGCAGCACATCCCGCAGCCGCTCCTGCTGCGGGGAACGCAGCCGTACATAACTGCGGGAGTTGTCATGGATGAAATCGGCCATAGAGGTGTCGGCGAGCAGTCTGCCCTGGCCGATCACGATCAAGTGGTCGGCGGTCAGTGCCATTTCGCTCATCAGATGGGAGGAAACGAAGATCGTCCGGCCCTCTGCGGCGAGCGCCTTCATCAGATTTCGGATCCAGTGAATTCCCTCGGGGTCCAGACCATTGACGGGTTCGTCGAACATCAGGATCTCGGGGTTGCCGAGCAGCGCCGAAGCGATTCCCAGACGCTGGCCCATACCGAGGGAGAAACCCTTGGATTTTTTCGTGGCCACCGCACTGAGCCCGACCATGTCGAGAACCTCCGCGACCCGGCTCGTCGGGATGCGGTTGCTCTGCGCGAGACAGAGCAGATTGTTGTACGCGCTGCGGCCGCCGTGCATCGACTTCGCGTCGAGCAGCGCCCCGATGTACTTGAGGGGTTCGTCGAGCTCGCGGTAGTGCCTGCCGTCGATGCGGACCGTGCCGCTGGTGGGGTTGTCGAGATCGAGCATCATCCGCATCGTGGTCGACTTGCCCGCCCCGTTGGGGCCGAGAAAACCCGTCACCATTCCGGGTCTGACCTGGCACGACAGATGGTCGACAGCGACTTTGTCGCCGAATCGCTTGGTGAGGCCCTCAAGCTCGATCATGCGCTCACGCTAGAACGGCCGCGCGCCCGGCGCCACCACAAGGGCGGAACCGGGCGCGCGGGAGCATGCCAGGGGGTACAGCTGCGGTACTCCGGGGTCAGCGGGTCTGCTGAGCCGGAACCCCGCGGGTGGCGGGCTCGTCGTCCACCGGGGAGCCGGCGGCGGCCACCGCGGCACCCGTCAGCGTCGCCAGCATCTCGCGGACGTTGGTCAGCTGGGCGTTGATCGAGTCGCGGCGGTTGGTGAGCGCCGCGAGCTCGCGCTCCGATTCGCTGCGGATCCGGTCGGCCTTGGCGTTCGCGTCGGCCACGATGTCCTCGGCCTGGCGCTGCGCCGTCTCCACCGTCTGACGAGCCCTGCGCTCGGCGTCCGTGCGGAGCTTCTCGGCCTCCAGGCGGAGTTGCTCGGCGCGGTGCTCGATCTCGGCGAGACGCTTCTCCGCCTTCGCCTGACGGGACGCGAGGTCGCGCTCCGACTGCTCGCGGCGCTTCGCCAGGTTCGTCTCGAAGTCCGCGGCGGCCTGGGCGGCCTTGGCGCGGGTCTCCTCGAAGAGGGCGTCGGCCTCCTCGCGCTTCTGCTGAGCGTCCTTCTGCGCCTCGGTGCGCAGCGTGGTCGCCTCGCCCTTGGCCTTCTCGACGATGCGAACGCCCTCGTCCTCGGCCTTCGTCTTGCGCTCGGACGCGAACGACTCCGCGTCGTTGCGCACCTGCTGGGCGGCCGACTCGGCCAGCTCACGGTGCTGCTCGGCGGCGCGACGGGCCTCCTCGCGCAGGTCCTTCGCCTCCTCCTCGGCGAGGCGGAGAATCTTCTCGACGCGCGCACCCAGACCGGCGTACGACGGCTCGGCGTCGTTGACCTGGGCCTGAGCGTTCTGCGTTTCGAGGTGGAGCTCCTCGATGCGCTTTTCCAGAGAGGTGATTCGGGCCAGTGCACTATCACGGTCGGCGACGAGCTTGGTAATGCGGTCGTCCACCTGACCGCGGTCGTAACCACGTCGCACGAGCTCGAAGCCGAAGGGGGAGGAAGGGTCGCTCATGGGTTTCCTGTCGAATGAGACCGGTGAGGTGATAGGGGGAATCCTAGGGGCCTGAGCGGCGTGTCAACGTGCAGATGCCGCTTTGATCTGGAGAATGACACCCCTTTTGAGTGGCTGACCTCCGGAGTGCTTGCCACTCGAAGGGTTGAATGTTCATGCCGAAGCAGGTGTCGCGGCTGATCGGCTAGCCGTCGGACACCTTGCCACCCGAACGGCCGGTCGCCGTGGCTCCGGCCTTGACGCCACCGGGTGTACTTCCGTTGGCCGTCTTCCCGCCTCCTGTCGGCGCCTCGAAAGACTCCAACGCTTCGAGCACGTCCTGGACACGGGAAATCTCCGCATTGATGTCCTCGCGCCTGCGCACGAGCACATCGAGCTCCCGCCGGCCCTCGTCCACCGTCTGCTTCGCCTCCGCCTCCGCCTCGGCACGCAGCTTCTCGGCCTCGCGAATCAGGCTGGCCTTCTTGAGCTCGGCCTCCTTGAGGAGCGACTCGGCGCGCTTCACCGCGGCGATCCGGACCTTGCCGGCCTCCGAACTCGCGTCCGCCAGCAGCTCCTTGGCCTTCGCGGCGGCCTCGTCGCGCTGCTCCGTCGCCGCCTTCATCAGCTTGTCGACGCGCTCGCCCGCGGTCTTCATCTGCTCGGACGTCTCGCGGCGGGCCCGCTCGTGCAGTTCCTCGATCTCGCTCTCCAGACGAATCCGGAGCTCCTCGGCCCGTTCCCTGGTGGCGGTGGCGTCGCGGCGGGCGCCGACCAGCAGCTCGTCGGCGTCCGTACGGGCCCGCTCCACCAGGGTGTTGCCCTCGACCGTCGCCCCCGAGGTGATCCGCACGGCCTCCTGGCGGGCCGCGCCGACCATCGTGTCCGCCTGCTCCTCGGCCTCGGTGGCGGCGCGCAGCGCCTCCTCCTGGGCCTTGTTGATGAGCTGGTCGGCCTGCTCGGCGGCGTCGGCACGGCGCTTCGACGCGGCCTCGCGTGCCTCGTCGAGCATGCGGTCCGCCTCCTGGCGGGCCTCCGAACGCATCTGCTCGGCCACCGACTCCGCTTCGCTGCGCACCCGTTCGGACTCGGCGCGGGTCCGTGCCGCGTGCTCCTGTGCCGAACCGACGGTCTCCGACGCCTCCGCGCGCAGGCGTTCGGCCTCGTTGGTGGCGTCGCCGACGAGCTGGTTGCGCTGCTCGGTGGCCTCCGTGCGCAGCCGCTCGGCCTCTTCGGTGGCCTCGCGGACGAGGCGCTCCGACTGTGCCGTCGTCTCCGTACGGAGCCGTTCGCTCTCGCTGCTCGCCTCGCCGATGAGCCGGTCGGCCTGCGCCGCCGCCTCGCTGCGGATGCGGTTGGCGTCGTCGCGGGCTTCGGCGCGGGAGCGCGAGGCGTCCTGCTCGGCCGACGCGAGGGCGTCGGACGCTTCGGTACGGACCCGCTGGCTGTACTCCGAGGTGTCCGCGCGCATCCGCTCGGACTCGG
This sequence comes from Streptomyces sp. NPDC057136, assembly GCF_042670885.1. Taxonomy (NCBI): domain Bacteria; kingdom Bacillati; phylum Actinomycetota; class Actinomycetes; order Kitasatosporales; family Streptomycetaceae; genus Streptomyces; species Streptomyces sp. NPDC057136. The sequence continues at coordinate 152,889 of NZ_JBHUUV010000003.1, read as the reverse complement.
TGATCGCCTCGGAGACCGTGCGCTCGGCCAGCGCCTTCGCCGCCTCGGTCTCCTCGTTCGCGACGCGACGGATGCGGTTGGCGTCCTCGGTGGCACGCTCCCGCTCGGCGTAGGCGTCGGCACGGACCCGGTCGGCCTCTTCCTGCGCCTCCGTCCTGGTCCGCTCGGCGACGTGCTCGGCGGTGGAGCGCAGCCCGGCGATCTCCTGCTCGGCCTGCTCCTGGAGACCGGCGACGGAGTCCCGTACCTGCTGTGCGGTCTGCTCGGCGGTGGAGACCATCTCGGTCGCCCGGCGGTCCGCCTCCTCGACCAGGCGCTGGGCCTCGGTCTGTGCCTCCTCGACCCGCTTGCGGGCGGAGGCGAGGAGCTCCTCGCTCTGCTCGCGGGCCCGCTCGCGCTCCTGGTCCGCCTCGGCGCGTGCGGCACCGAGCGTCTCCTCGGCCTCGCGGCGGCGCCGGTTCGCCTCCTCCTGCGCGGCGGCGAGGGCCTCGGCGGCCTCCGTGCCGACCCGCTCGGCGGCGGCTGCGGCCTCGGCCCGTACCCGGTCGGCGCTTTCCTGCGCCTCGAACTTGAGGCGCTCGGCCTCGGCGGCTGCCTCGGTGCGCAGCCGTACGGCGACGGACTCGCCCTCCGCGCGGGACTGCGCGGCGTCGGCGGCGGCTTCGGTACGCAGCCGCTCGGCCTCCGTCTCGGCCTGCTCCCGGAGGGTGCGCAGCCGCTCGGCGGCCTCCGCGCGCAGCCGCTCGGCCTCCTCGTTCGCTTCGAGGCGTACGCGCTCCGCCTCGGTACGGGCTTCGCCGAGCGCTTCCTCGGCTGCGACGACCCGCTTCTCGGCCTCGGTGTGCAGGCGGGTGAGCTCGTCGGCGGCCTCGGTCTGCCGTGCGGCGACCGCCCGCTCGGTGTCCTCGCGGAGCTCCGCCGCCGCACGCTCGGCGGCGGTCGTGGTGGACTCGGCCTGCTCCTCGGCCTCGGTCCGCAGCCGCTCGGCCTCGGCGTGGGCGCGCTCCAGGGTCTCCTCCGCCTGCTTGCGCAGGGCGGTGGCACGCTCGGTCGCCTCGGAACGGACCCGGTCGCTCTCGGCGCCCGCGGAGGTCCGCAGCTCGTCGGCGTCCGCCTTGGCCTTGGTCAGCAGTTCCTCGGCGGTGCGGGCACCTTCCTCGATCTGCTGGACGGCCTCGCGGCGGGCCTCGCCGCGGATGCGCTCGCCCTCGGCGACCGCCTCGGAACGCAGCTGCTCGGCCTCGCCGCGCAGCCTGCGCGCCTCCTCCTGCAGCTCGACCGTCTTGGCCCGGTACTCCTTGGTGTCGTCCTTGGCCGCGCCCTTGAGCTGGTCCGCCTGCTCGGCGGCCTCGCCGCGCAGCCGGTCGGCCTCGGCCTCCGCCTCGTGGCGGATACGGTCGGCTTCCTCGCTTGCCGACCTGGTGGTGGACTTGGCGTCGTCGGACGCCTTGGTCAGCACCTCCTCGGCCGTCCTGGCCGCCTTGGCGAGCTGGGCCGCGGTGTCCTCGGCGGCGGCGGTGCGGGCCGTCTCGGACGCCTCGGACGTGAGCCGGTCCGCCTCGGCGCGGGCGTCGGCGAGCGCCTGCTCGGCCTCCGCCTTGAGAGCTTCGGCGTCCTTCGTGGCCTCGCCGACCAGCCGGGCGATCTCCGACCTGGCCGTACGGGTGCGCTGTTCGTTCTGCGACTCGGCGCCGGCCAGCCGCTTGGCCGCGGCCTCCTTCGCCTCGGTGACGACCTTGTCGGCCTCCAGGCGGGCCTCGCGCAGTTGCGTCTCGGCCTCCTGCATGCGCTGCTCGGCGGCCCGGTTCAGCTCCGCGGTCTGCTGCCGGGTCTGCTGGGTCTCCGCCGTTGTCGAGGTGCGCAGTTGCTCGGCGTGGGAGGTGGCCTCCTGGGCCTGGTCCGACGCGGCGTTGATCAGGCGTTCGGCGTCCCTGCGGGCCCGCAGCAGGAGCGCTTCGGCTTCGGACCTGGCCGACTCGGCCTCGGCGCTCAGCCGTTGACGGGTCTCTTCCGCGAGCCGGTTGGCTTCGGTGCGGGCCGCCGCGAGGGACTGCTCGGCCTCGGCGCGGGACTCCTCCAGGAGCCGGCGGGCCTGCGACTCGGTGCGGGCGCGCAACTGCTCGGCCCAGGCGACGTTCTCGTTGACGTGGGACTCGACGGTCTGGCGGCGCTCCGCCAGCTCCTGGTCGAGCCGCTGGCGGCGTTGTACGGCCTCGGTGTGCAACTCGGCCTGGAGACGGGCCTGGTGCTCCGCGTGCTCCTGGAGAATCCGCTGCGTCTGGGCCCGGGCGTCACGCAGCTCGCGCTCGGCGTCGGTGCGCAACTGGTCGGCCTGGATCTGGGCATTACGGAGGAGCTGTTCGGCCTGGTAGCCGATGTCCGCGCTGTCGTAGGCGGGACGGCTCGCGAGAGCGCGCCGACCCTCGTGCAGCTTGGCACGCAAGACCTCGACCTGGTAACCGAGGTCCTCGGCGTGCTGGACGGCCTTCTCCCGGTCGGTTTTCAGCCGGTCCATCTCGGCTTCGAACCGCGAGAGATGGTCGTCTTCAGCTCGGTGGCTCTCCTGGCGTTCGTAGCCCCGCACTACGCGGTCCCATCCGTCCCCTGGTCGCAATTCTCCAAACGAGCACCGCTCGCCGGGCGAGCGGTTCCCCGGGGAATGGTGACAGATCAACGGCAGGGACGCGGCGCGGCCCCGGCCCGGCCCCGGCCCGGAACCGCCCACTCTACCGGGCCGGGTATCCGGGGGTCAGTGCTCCGTCCGGGACGTGACCAGTTCGGTGAGGACACCGTGGCAGTCCTTCGGGTGCAGGAAGGTGATCCGGGACCCCATCGATCCGGTCCTGGGCTCGTCGTACAGCACCCGTACGCCCTTCTCGCGGATGTCCGCGGCGTCCCCGTCCACGTCCGCCGTACCGAAGGCGATGTGGTGGACGCCCTCACCGTTCTTGGCCAGCCACTTGCCCACGGCCGAGTCCTCCCGGGTCGGCTCGAGAAGCTGCAGGTAGGAGGCACCGCCGTCGGACGTATCGTTGATCTTGAGCATGGCCTCCCGTACGCCCTGCTCCTCGTTGATCTCGGAGTGGAACACCTCGAACCCGTAGGTCGAGCGGTAGAACTCGACGGTTTTGTCGAGGTCGAAACAGGCGATCCCGATGTGGTCGATTCGCGTCAGCATGGAACCAGTGCAACGCCCCGTCGATGGTTACGCAACGTGCGCGCGATCACACCCGCTGCCGGATGACGGGCGCGGTACCGCTCAGTACATTCATGTAAACCCTCGTTCACTTCTCACCCCTAGGGGCCGTGGCCATGTCAGGAACGACCGGTACCACCACTTCTGTGATCGTCGCGGGCGCCCGGACGCCCATGGGCCGCCTCCTCGGCTCCCTCAAGTCCTTCTCGGGAGCCGACCTCGGCGGCGTCGCCATCAAGGCCGCGCTGGACCGGGCCGGCATCGGCGGCGACCAGGTCGAGTACGTGATCATGGGCCAGGTCCTCCAGGCCGGGGCAGGGCAGATCCCGGCGCGCCAGGCCGCGGTCAAGGGCGGTATCCCGATGAACGTGCCCGCGCTCACCATCAACAAGGTGTGTCTGTCTGGACTCGACGCGATCGCGCTCGCCGACCAGCTGATCCGCGCCGGTGAGTTCGACATCGTGGTGGCCGGCGGCCAGGAGTCCATGACGAACGCGCCGCATCTGCTGCCGAAGTCCCGCGAGGGCCACAAGTACGGTGCGATCGAGATGCTCGACTCGATGGCGCACGACGGCCTGACCGACGCGTACGAGAACATTCCGATGGGCCAGTCGACGGAGACGCACAACACCCGCCTCGGCCTGAAGCGCGCGGAGCAGGACGAGATCGGCGCCCTGTCCCACCAGCGTGCCGCCGCAGCCCAGAAGAACGGCATCTTCGAGGCCGAGATTACCCCGGTCGAGATCCCGCAGCGCAAGGGCGACCCGGTCCTCTTCTCCAAGGACGAGGGCATCCGCGCCGAGACGACCGTCGAGTCGCTCGGCAAGCTGCGCCCGGCCTTCGCCAAGGACGGCACGATCACCGCGGGCACCTCCTCGCAGATCTCCGACGGCGCCGCCGCCGTCGTCGTCATGAGCAAGGCCAAGGCCGAGGAGCTCGGCCTGGACTGGATCGCCGAGATCGGCGCCCACGGCAATGTGGCGGGCCCGGACAACTCGCTCCAGTCGCAGCCGTCCAACGCCATCCGGCACGCCCTGAAGAAGGACGGCCTGGAGGTCGAGGACCTCGACCTGATCGAGATCAACGAGGCGTTCGCGGCCGTCGCCGTCCAGTCGATGAAGGACCTCGGCGTCACGTCCGACAAGGTGAACGTCAACGGCGGCGCCATCGCGCTCGGTCACCCCATCGGGATGTCCGGCGCCCGCGTAGTACTGCACCTCGCCCTGGAGCTGAAGCGCCGCGGCGGCGGCACCGGTGCCGCGGCGCTGTGCGGCGGCGGCGGTCAGGGCGACGCGCTGATCATCCGCGTCCCCAAGTAGAGGTATCCAGGTAGCGACAGCCCTACGAGTGAACGGAGCGGTGATGGTGGACGTCCCCACCCTGGTCGAGCAGGCGCGGGAGGGCAGGCCGCGGGCCGTGGCCCGGCTGATCTCCCTCGTGGAGGGGGCTTCGCCGCACCTGCGCGAGGTGATGGCGGCCCTGGCACCGCTGGCCGGGAACGCGTACGTCGTCGGCCTCACCGGCTCGCCGGGTGTCGGCAAGTCGACATCGACGTCGGCGCTGGTCTCCGCGTACCGGCGGGCCGGGAAGCGGGTCGGCGTCCTTGCCGTCGACCCGTCCTCGCCGTTCTCCGGGGGCGCGCTCCTCGGCGACCGGGTCCGGATGTCGGAGCACGCGTCCGACCCGGGCGTCTACATCCGTTCCATGGCCACCCGCGGCCATCTCGGCGGCCTCGCCTGGTCGGCCCCGCAGGCGATCCGGGTGCTGGACGCGGCGGGCTGCGACGTGATCCTCGTGGAGACGGTCGGCGTCGGTCAGTCGGAGGTGGAGATCGCCTCCCAGGCCGACACCTCCGTCGTCCTGCTGGCGCCCGGCATGGGCGACGGCATCCAGGCGGCGAAGGCCGGAATCCTGGAGATCGGCGATGTGTACGTCGTCAACAAGGCCGACCGGGACGGCGCCGACGCCACCGCCCGCGAGCTCAACCACATGCTGAGCCTCGGGGAGACCCGGGGTCCCGGCGACTGGCGCCCGCCGATCGTGAAGACGGTCGCGGCCCGGGGCGAGGGCATCGACGAGGTCGTCGAGGCGCTGGAGAAGCACCGGGCGTGGATGGAGGAGCACGGGGTGCTGACCGCGCGGCGCACCGCGCGTGCGGCCCACGAGGTCGAGACGATCACGGTCACCGCTCTGCGCGAGAAGATCGCCGATCTGCACGGCGACCGCCGTCTGGACGCGCTCGCCGAGCGCATCGTGGCGGGCCGGCTCGACCCGTACGCGGCGGCCGACGAGCTGGTGGCAGGACTCACCAGCCGCGAGTGATCCGCTGAACGGTTCCGGGGCGGCGTGCGGGCCGGTCCGGAACCGTGGGGCGGATCAGTGGTCGTGGTCGTCGTTCCAGTCGTCCTGGTCGTCCTGGTCGTCGTCCTGGTCCACCGTGACCTTTCCGTTCCTCGCGTCGACGGTCAGCTCGTAACCCCTGCCGTCCTTGCCCTCGATGTCGACGTCCCAGCGCAGCGCGCCGCTCCGGCGGTCGTCATCGGCGTCATCGTCGTCGTAGTCCAGCTCGACGGACGTCACCGTGCCCGGCCGTTCCGCGAGTGCGGCGTCGACGGCGGCGTTCAGGGAGACGGCGGCGGACCTGGGAGCGTGCCGGTCGCGGTCGTCGTTGTCGTCGTCCTCGCGGCCGGCGAGCACCTTCGCCTTGAACCCTTCCACGGTCACGTCGTGCCACACCTTGTCGGTGCCGTATACATCGAGCTCCCAGACGAGCCGGTCGTCGTCGTCCTCGTCGTCCAGCTCGGCGTCGGTGACCATGCCGGGGACGGCCCTGAGCGCGGCCGCCGTGGCCTCGTCGACGGTGATCACCGTGCCGGTGCTCCCCTTGGCCCCCGTGCTCTTCGTGCCCGTGCCCGCGCTCGTACCGCTGCGGTCGTCGTCGTCCGCGAAGGCGGCGGTGGCGACGGCTCCGCCGCCGACGAGTACGGCCGCGGTGACCGCTGCGATGGCGATGTTGCGCTTCATGTGGGTCCCTCCCCGAGTGCTGTCCGGTTCGACATGAGCCACATTGCCGGAGCGATGCTGAACGCAGCCTGAAGCCACCTGAAGGCGTCTTCAGGTGGGGTTTGCGACTCTGTGCGTATGCGCCTGTTGATCGTGGAGGACGAGAAGCGGCTGGCGATGTCCCTGGCCAGGGGACTCACCGCCGAAGGATTCGCCGTGGATGTCGTGCACGACGGCCTCGAAGGGCTGCACCGGGCGGGGGAGGGGACGTACGACCTCGTCGTCCTGGACATCATGCTGCCCGGCATGAACGGCTACCGGGTCTGCGCCGCCCTGCGTGCCGCGGGCCACGAGGTGCCGACCCTGATGCTGACCGCCAAGGACGGGGAGTACGACGAGGCGGAGGGGCTCGACACGGGCGCCGACGACTATCTGACCAAGCCGTTCAGTTACGTCGTGCTGGTCGCCCGGATCAGGGCGCTGCTCCGCAGGCGCGGCAGCGGCTCCCCCTCGCCCGTACTGACCGTCGGCTCCCTTCGCATGGACACCGCCGCCCGGCGGGTGCACCGGGACGAGGACGAGATCGCGCTGACCACCAAGGAGTTCGCCGTGCTGGAGCAGCTTGCCCTGCGGGCGGGCGCGGTGGTGAGCAAGGCGGACATCCTGGAGCACGTGTGGGACTTCGCCTACGACGGCGACCCGAACATCGTCGAGGTGTACATCAGCGCCCTGCGGCGCAAGCTCGGCGCGGCGGCCATCCGTACGGTACGCGGCGCGGGCTACCGGCTGGAGGCGCTGTGAGGTCCGTACGGGCCAGGGCGGCGGTGGGCGCCACGCTGGTCGTCGCCGTCGCACTCATCGGCGCCGGGCTCGCCGTGCTCCTCGTCCTGCGCGCCAACCTCATCGACCGTGCGGACCTGGAGGCGGAGGTGGCCGCCCGCGAGGTGGCCGGGCAGCTGGCCCTCGGCACGCCGTACGACGAGCTCGACATGGGGGACGAGGAAGCCCACCCGGTCCAGGTGACCGATGACGACGGGCGGCTGGTGGCGGTCTCCAAGGACCTGGAGGCGGTCTCCGGGACAGGTACGGAGCAGGTCACCCTGGTCCCTTCGGCGCCGGCGCGGGCGTCCGGGGACGATGACGACGACGGTGACGACGGGGATGACGACGACAGCCGCGACGACCCGGGCCGCCGCGAAGTCTCGTCCGACGAACCGGACTTCACCAACGGCACGGCCGCGGTCGACGGCGAGACGGCCGACTACCGGTTCGCCGCCGTCGAGGCGACGACATCCACCGGGCTGACCCTGACGGTCCACGCGGGCGCCCCGCTCGCGGCCGAGCAGGAGGCCGTGAGCACCGTGCGCGGCGCCATGCTGACGGGACTGCCCGTCCTGCTGCTCGTCGTCGCCGGAGTGACCTGGCTGGTGACCCGACGCGCGCTGCGCCCCGTCGAGGGCATCCGGCGGGAACTGGCCGCGATCACCGCGTCCGAGGACCTGGGCCGCCGGGTGCCGGAGCCCGGTTCGCGCGACGAGATCGCCAGGCTGGCCCGTACGACCAACGAGACGCTGACCGTGCTGGAGGCCTCGGTGGGCCGGCAGCGGCGCTTCGTCGCGGACGCCTCGCACGAGCTGCGCAGCCCGATCGCCTCGCTGCGCACCCAGCTGGAGGTGGGCGCCGCGCATCCGGAGCTGCTGGACGTGCCGGGGGCGGTCGCCGACACCGTACGGCTTCAGGATCTGGCAGCCGATCTGCTGCTGCTGGCCCGTCTGGACGCGGGGGAGCGGCCGGGGCGTGCGACGGTGGATCTGGGCGCGCTGGTACGCGAGGAGGTGTCACAGCGCACGGGTGACCGGATTCCGGTCACGGTGTCCGTGCCGGACGCCGGCTCGCTCGCAGTGAGCGGTTCGCGCGGACAGTTGGCCCGGGTGATCGGCAATCTTCTGGACAACGCGGAGCGGCATACGGAGCGCTCGGTCACCGTCACGGTGAGCGCGGAGCGGGGCGCGGTGCTCGTCGATGTCACCGATGACGGGGCGGGCGTGCCGGAGGAGGAGCGGGAGCGGATCTTCGAGCGGTTCGTGCGGCTGGACGACGCGCGCAGCCGGGACGACGGCGGGGCGGGCCTGGGTCTCGCCATCGCGAGGGATGTGGCAGCCCGCCACGGCGGCACGCTGACGGTGGACGAGTCGCCGGAGGGCGGCGCGCTGTTCCGCCTCCGGCTGCCCCGGTCCACCTGAACGCCTTGTCCTAGTAAGCGCCGGACTTGATTTTCAAGCCCGTCCGGCGCTTAGAGGACAAGAACTGTTACGGCTTCCCGCGCCGCCCGCGCAGGTGGTCCGCGATCGGGGCCAGCGCGGCGTGCAGCTCCGCCAGCGCCTCCGGGGACAGCAGGTCCATGAAGTGCTTGCGTACCGACGCGACATGGTGCGGCGCGACCTTCTGCATGGTTTCCGCGCCCAACTCCGTGAGTACCGCATACAGCCCGCGCCGGTCGGACTCGCAGTTCTCGCGGCGGACCAGGCCCGCGCTCTCCATGCGGGTGATCTGGTGCGAGAGCCGGCTCTTGGACTGCAGCGTCGACGCGGCGAGGTCGCTCATCCGCATGCGCTGGTCGTCGGACTCCGACAGGTTGACCAGGATCTCGTAGTCGTTGTTGGTCAGGCCGAACGGCTGGAGGTCCTTTTCCAGCTGGTGCATCAGCAGCCTGCTGACGTCCAGGTGGGTGCGCCAGGCGCACTGCTCAGCGTCGCTCAGCCAGCGAGTGGCCGTCTCGGTCTCCATGTATGGATTCTACCTAAGAAGTTGAAAGCCGGACGAAATGTGAGGGTGTGACGCCCGGCACGCGCGCGCAGACGTTCGATGTCACACTCCGCAGACTACCGCTCACAACCCGAAGCGACGCTGGAGGTCCCCCAGCTGGCCGGGCAGACGGGGCGCGGAGCCATGTTGACCCGCCCCACCCGCACCGGGGGAGTGCTGCCCGCCACCCGGCACCCCGGCCTGCTGCGGCACCACGCCCGTCGCCTGCTCGGCCATCAGCACCTCGGTCGACTGGAGCAGTACCGTCCCCGTCCCGACGAACTCGAACTGGTGCTCCTCGCCCGAGGCCCCGCCGATCCCCGTCAGCGACCGCAGCCCGCCCATCACGCCCGACATGTAGCCGTGGTCGTAGTGGTGGCAGGGCGAGGGGCAGTCCGCCCAGCCCACCAGCGCCTGCGGGTCGACCCGCATCGGCGGCTCCATGAAGACCACGGGACCGTTGGACGCGGCCACGAACTTCCCCGTGCCGATCAGCGTGACGAAGCCCGGCACGATCGACTGCTTCAGCGCCAGCGTCGGCTGGTAGGCCAGCAGATTGCCTGAGCGGATCGTCAGATTCCCGTTCTCCAGGTCGAACGAGTTCACGTCGAAGGCCCGGTCCGCGAGCAGCATCTTGCCGCTGCCCTCGGCCACCACCCAGTCGCTCGCGTGCAGCGGCGAGTGGAAACTCGTACGGATCAGGCGCTCGAAGCGGCCGTGCCCGATGCCGTTGAACTCGATGTGCCCGTAGTAGGCGATCATCTTGCCCTTCTGCAGGAACCACTGGCTCCCTTTGAGCTCCACGCAGAAGGTGTACGCGTTGACGTTGTCGTCCGACGGCAGGGTCATCGGGTCGTGGATCACGGGCGTGCTCAAAGTTTCTCCTCCGACGCCTGGACGTACACCGCACCATTGCCGCTGAGCTCCAGCTGGAACGCCTCGCCGGAGCCGCGCCCCACCATGTCGCGCCAGCCGAGCGCGGTGGAGAGCTTGTTGCGTACGTCGCCGTGGTGGGCGACGTACGCCTGCGGGTCCACGTGCACCTCGCGGCCCGGCGTGATCGGCAGCTCGATCACGCCGCCGTGTGCCATCACCGCGACGGAGCCGTGGCCCTTGAGGCTCGTGGTGAACAGGCCCTGCCCGGTCACCTGGCCGCGCACCATGCCCATGACCCCGCCCTGCGAGCCCATGAACATCGTGCTCTGCTGGAGCGTCCCGTCGAACGCCAGCAGCCGGTCCGCCTCCACATAGAGGGTGTCGCCGGTCAGGCTGATCACCTGGATGTGGTGGCCGCCGTGGCCGAACATCACCGTGCCGCTACCTTCGACGGTCATCAGCGGGGTCGCCTCGTTGGCCACCCGCCGGCCGATCATCGAGGCCAGGCCGCCCTGACCTCCCTGGATGTTCGGGGTGAACGAGACGTCGCCGCGGTAGGCGAGCATCGCGCCCCGCTGGCTGTACATCTTCTGGCCCGGGACCACCGTGGCCTCGACCATCTTCGAGTTGATCTCTCGGAACGGCATCAGACATCGCCTCCGAGGGTGTTGCGTTCGCTGGGCTGCACGTAGACCAGGCCCTCGCCCTCGAAGCGGATCTGGAAGGACTCGCCGGAACCCTCGCCCATCAGTGTGCGGAAGTTCACGCCGGACTGGAAGTGCTGCTGGAGGTTGCCCTGATGGGCGATGTATGCGCCGGGGTCGACGCTCAGCGGGTACTGGGTCGTCACCCGCAGCACCACCGCCGTGCCGTCCGACATGATCGCCGCCTGGCCGGTGCCCTCGACGGTCGTGGTGAACAGGCCGTTGCCGCTCGCCCCGCCGCGCAGGCCGGTGAAGGTGGTGCCGGTGCGCAGCCCGGCGTCGGTGGCCAGCAGATTGCTCGCCTCGACGTACAGCTTGTCGCCCCGCAGGGTGACCAGGCTGATCTCGCTCGCCCGGTCCGCGAAGTAACAGGTGCCCTGGCCCGTCACCTCCATCATGGTCATCTGCTCGCCGGTCAGCCGGCGGGTCACCATGCCGCGGATGCCCTCACCGCCGCCGGACATCTTTTTGAAGGCCATCCGGCCGTCGTACGCGACCATCGAGCCGTTCTTCGCCTTGACGCCGTCGCCCGTGAGGTCGACGGCGAGCGTCTTGCCGCTTTGGAGCCGGAACATTGCCACGGTGTGACGGTAGCGGGTGGGGAGCGGGGCGGACAGGGCCCCCCTTGTGTCCTTATATCCCCCGAGGCGCGAAACCGCCCCCGCCGCCGGTGCCCGAAGCGGCCGATGCCACAATGGGTCCGCTTGTGCCTGCGTTCACAAGCCGTCACCGTCCTCCCACCGAAGGTGCCCCCGTGGACATCAAGACCGCTACCGCCCTGCACCGGCTGCGCCTCATCTCGATTCCCGAGGCGCTCTCCTTCCCGGCTCTCATTCTCTTCGGCTCGGTCCTCAGCCGAGTCTCCGACATCGACTTCCTGATGAAGCCGCTCGGGATCCTGCACGGCGTGCTGTTCGTGATCTACGCCGTGCTGCTGCTGGACGTGTGGGTCAAGGCCAAGTGGCCGCTGAAGCGCGTCGCGCTGTTCTTCCTGCTCGCGCTGCTGCCCTTCGGCGGGCTGTACGGCGACAAGCTCATCAAGCGCTACGAGTCCGACGGCGTCATCGCCGACCGGGCCCGTCGTGAAGGCAAGGTCAGCGCATGATCGTCGCCTTCTCGGTCTCCCCGGTCGGTGTCGGCGAGGACGTCGGCGAGTACGTCGCCGACGCGGTGCGCGTGGTCCGCGAGTCCGGGCTGCCCAATCGCACCGACGCCATGTTCACCTCCCTCGAGGGTGAGTGGGACGAGGTCATGGATGTCGTCAAGCGGGCTGTCGCCGCGGTCGAGGCACGCGCCGGACGCGTCTCCCTGGTACTGAAGGCCGACATCCGTCCGGGCGTCACCGACGGCCTGACATCCAAGGTCGAGACGGTGGAACGGCACTTGGCGGGCTGACGCCCCGTCCGCGTCACACAGCTCCGCGTTCACCCGAGAGGCCCCCGCCGTCATACGGCCGGGGGCCTCTCGCGTTCCGATTCGACTACGACACCCGCAGCCGGCTCGCGGGTCCGCTCACGGAACAGTGGCGCACGGGCAGGCGAGGGCACAGGCGTAGACGGTTGCACGAGCGGGAGCAATCGTGTCATGACGGTCACGCTGAGTGGTGGTCCGGCACCGCCAGCGCGATCCCGAGCGGCGTGCGCACGTACAGCACCTGATGTCCGTACCGCCTGGAGGTCAGCAGCCCGGCCGCGCGCAGCACCGACAGATGCTCCGATACGGAGGAGGGGGCGAGGGAGAGCCGGTGTGCCAGCGCGCTCGTCCCGGCCGGCTCGTCGAGTGCGCACAGCACGTCCGCGCGGGCCCGGCCGAGGAGCCGGGCGAGGGTGGCGGGGGTACGTTCGCCGGCCTCCGTCCACAGTCCGCCGATGCCGCGGGCCGGGTAGATGACCGCGGGCTGCCAGGGTTCCTCGTACCCGCCGACCACCTCGGGCCAGACGAAGACGCTCGGCATCAGGACCAGTCCCTGGCCGCCCAGGACCCGGGTGTGGTTTCCGTTCGTCCCGATGACCGTGAGGGTGGAGTCCGTCCAGTGCAGCCGCGGACTCACCTCACCGAGCAGCCGCTCGAAGCCGACCTCGGCGAGGCGGCGCGAGTGGTAGGAGATGTCCGCCTCCAGCAGCGCGCGCAGCCGTGGCCAGTGCGGCTCGACCAGGACGTGCCAGGCCTGCTCCAGCAGGTCGGCCAGCTCCTGGACGGCCCGGGCGGGGTCGGCCAGCAGCCGCCGCCCGACGGCGGATTCCAGGCCGCCGGGCCGGTCCGCGAGCGCCAGTGCCATGTCCTCGCGGGCCATCGCGGGGTCGACCGCGCGGACCTGTGCGATCTCCTCGTCGAAGAGGGTGACGGGGCCGCGGGGTGGCAGGGAGATGAAGTCCGGGTTGTGCCCGCGGTCCGGCATCAGCAGCCAGAGCGGTGACAGGTCCAGCGTCGCGGCACTCTCGCGGATGCGGCGCAGCCAGGGCAGGTGGTAGCCGTGCTGGCCGGGGCGGGAGAGGAGGCGTACGGCCGCCTGGGTCTCCCAGAGCGGCGAGAGCGCGAACCGGCAGCGGAGCAGGTCGCTCTCCTCGAAGTGCAGATGGAACGGCACGTGCCTCCTCCCGGACTTTCGGCGTCAGCCGAAAGTCTACGGAAGCGCGGGTCCGCCCCCGCAAGCTGCGTCCATGCCGAGCGACACCGACACCCCGGCGGGCAGCCCCCGCGACCAGCCCGCCTCCGAGGTGCCGCCCCCGGCCCCGCTCCCGGAGCGCACCGCCCATCCCGACCCGGGCCCCGCGAAGGCGCTCCGGGAGCCCCCGCAGCCGACGCCCGACGCGGACCCGCCGGCGTCGGAGACCGCCTCCCAGAGCTATGCGGCCGTGTTCGCGGTGCGGGAGTTCCGGGCCGTGTTCGCCGCACATCTGCTGTCCCTGCTCGGTGTCGTGGTCAGCGAGCTGGCCCTGACCTTCCTCGTCTACGACCTCACGGGCTCGCCCCTGCTCAGCGCCCTCACCTTCGCGCTCGGCTTCCTCCCGTACCTCGTCGGCGGCACGCTCTTCGCGGGGGTCGCCGACCGCTACCCGGCCCGCCGGGTCCTTGTCACCTGTGACCTGATCTGTGCCGCCTGCGTCGCCGTCATGGTGGTGCCGGGCACACCCGTCGCCGGGCTTCTCGTCCTGCGCTGTCTGGTCGCCGCCGTGTCACCGGTGTTCACCGGGACCCGGATGGCCGCCCTCACCGACATCCTCGGCGAGGGAGACCTCTACGTACTGGGCCGCTCGCTGCTCCGGATCGTCTCGCAGAGCGCACTGCTCATCGGCTTCGGCGTGGGTGGTGTCCTGCTCGCCGCGCTGACACCGCGCGGGGCGATCACCATCACCGTGGGCACCTTCCTCTGCTCGGCACTGCTCCTGCGCTTCGGCACCCGGGACCGGCCCGCCCGCACGGGCGGCGAGGGCGGCGGCGCCCTCCTGAAGGACTCGCTCTCCGGCGCCCGGATCGTCCTCGCCGACCGCAGGATCCGGGCCCTGATGCTGCTCTTCTGGGTGCCCACCATGTTCGTCGTCGCCCCGGAGGCGCTGGCCGCCCCGTACGCGGACGCGATCGGCGTCGGCCCGGCTGCCCTCGGGCTGATGATGTGCGCCATGGCGGTCGGTCACATCGGCGCGGAGCTGTACGCGGGTTCCGTGCTGAGCCCCCGTATCCGCTCCCGGATCGTGCTGCCGGTCGCGGCCTTCGGACTCGTACCCCTGGTGCTGTACGTGGTGCGCCCCGACATGGCCCTGACCGTCGTCTCGCTCGTGCTGACCGGCATGGGGGCGGCGTACGTCATCGGCCTCGACCAGTGGTTCGTCGACGCCGTGCCGCAGGAGCTCCGGGGGCGGGCCATGACCCTGCTCACGGCCGGGCTGATGACGGTTCAGGGCATCGGGATGGCACTGGCCGGGCTCGCGGCGGAGTTCTTCCCGGTCCATCAGGTCGTCGCGGCATCCGGAGTGATCGGTACCGCTTGCACCCTCCTGCTGATCGTCGAGGTGCGCAGAACCGCCCCTCGAACGGCTTCCGAACAAGAGTCCGATATCGAAGTTCGAGACGGGGCTGACCGGCATGTGACCAGTGGGTAAGGTCGTGCCGTGCCGAAGCCGCTCAGCCTTCCCTTCGATCCGATCGCCCGCGCCGACGAACTCTGGCAGCGACGCTGGGGACCCGTGCCCTCGATGGGTGCGATCACCTCGATCATGCGGGCGCAGCAGATCCTGCTGGCCGAGGTCGACGCGGCCGTCAAGCCCTACGGGCTGACCTTCGCGCGCTACGAGGCGCTGGTGCTGCTCACCTTCTCCCAGGCCGGCGAGCTGCCGATGTCCAAGATCGGCGAGCGCCTCATGGTGCACCCCACCTCGGTGACGAACACCGTGGACCGGCTGGTCAGGTCCGGTCTGGTGGACAAGCGCCCCAACCCGAACGACGGCCGCGGAACGCTCGCCTCCATCACGGACAAGGGCCGCGAGGTCGTCGAGTCGGCCACCCGGGACCTGATGGCCATGGACTTCGGTCTCGGGGCGTACGACGCCGAGGAGTGCGCCGAGATCTTCGCGATGCTGCGTCCGCTGCGGGTGGCGGCCAAGGACTTCGAGGACAAGTAGGACCGACCGGCTAAGTCGCGCCCGGGCCGCTGCAAGATCGCCCCGGACCTCGGGCTACGCTCATTGGCATGAAATCCAGCGTGCTGACCCGCTATCGGGTGATGGCCTATGTCACCGCCGTCATGTTGCTGATCCTCTGCGTCTGCATGATCTTCAAATACGGATTCAAGACGGGCGAGGACATCACGCTCGTGGTCTCGCAGGTCCACGGTGTCCTCTACATCATCTACCTGGTCTTCGCCTTCGACCTCGGTTCCAAGGCGAAGTGGCCGATGGGCAAGCTGCTCTGGGTGCTGGTCTCCGGCACCATCCCGACGGCCGCGTTCTTCGTCGAGCGCAAGGTTGTCCGCGGGGTCCAGCCGCTGATCGCCGGGGCCTCTGCCGAGTACGCCAAGGCCTGATCCGCACCACCCCCGCACCGCCCCGAACCGCCCCGTGCAAAGCATCGGGCGGTTTGCCATCGACATTTACTAGGACGTCCTAGTAAATTCGAGGTATGGACGCTGACGCGATCGAGGAAGGCCGCCGCCGCTGGCAGGCCCGTTACGACAAGGCCCGCAAGCGCGACGCGGACTTCACCACGCTCTCCGGGGATCCGGTGGAGCCCGCGTACGGGCCCCGCCCCGGCGACACGTACGAGGGATTCGAGAGGATCGGCTGGCCCGGCGAGTACCCCTTCACCCGAGGGCTCCACCCGACCGGCTACCGCGGCCGGACCTGGACCATCCGCCAGTTCGCCGGCTTCGGCAACGCCGAGCAGACCAACGAGCGCTACAAGATGATCCTTGCCGCGGGCGGCGGCGGACTCAGTGTCGCCTTCGACATGCCGACCCTGATGGGCCGCGACTCCGACGAGCCCCGCTCGCTCGGCGAGGTCGGGCACTGCGGGGTGGCCATCGACTCCGCGGCCGACATGGAGGTCCTGTTCAAGGACATCCCGCTCGGCGACGTCACGACGTCCATGACGATCAGTGGCCCCGCCGTCCCCGTCTTCTGCATGTACCTGGTCGCCGCCGAGCGCCAGGGTGTCGACCCGGCCGTGCTCAACGGCACGCTCCAGACCGACATCTTCAAGGAGTACATCGCACAGAAGGAGTGGCTCTTCCAGCCGGAGCCCCATCTGCGCCTCATCGGCGACCTGATGGAGCACTGCGCCCGCGACATCCCCGCGTACAAGCCGCTCTCGGTCTCCGGCTACCACATCCGCGAGGCCGGAGCCACGGCCGCGCAGGAGCTCGCGTACACCCTCGCCGACGGCTTCGGTTACGTGGAGCTCGGCCTGTCCCGCGGGCTGGAGGTCGACACGTTCGCCCCCGGCCTCTCCTTCTTCTTCGACGCGCACCTCGACTTCTTCGAGGAGATCGCCAAGTTCCGCGCGGCCCGCCGGATCTGGGCCCGCTGGATGAAGGAGGTGTACGGCGCGAAGACCGACAAGGCGCAGTGGCTCCGCTTCCACACCCAGACGGCCGGCGTCTCGCTCACCGCGCAGCAGCCGTACAACAACGTCGTCAGGACCGCGGTCGAGGCCCTGTCCGCCGTCCTCGGCGGCACCAACTCGCTGCACACCAACGCCCTCGACGAGACCCTCGCGCTCCCCTCCGAGCAGGCCGCCGAGATCGCCCTGCGCACCCAGCAGGTGCTGATGGAGGAGACCGGCGTCGCCAACGTGGCCGACCCGCTGGGCGGTTCCTGGTACGTCGAGCAGCTCACCGACCGTATCGAGGCCGAAGCCGAGAAGATCTTCGAGCAGATCAGGGAGCGCGGCACCCGGGCCCACCCGGACGGCAAGCACCCGATCGGGCCGATGACCTCGGGCATCCTGCGCGGCATCGAGGACGGCTGGTTCACCGGTGAGATCGCCGAGTCCGCCTTCGTGTACCAGCGTTCGCTGGAGAAGGGCGACAAGCGGGTCGTCGGCGTCAACGTCGCACTCGGCTCCGTCACCGGCGACCTGGAGATCCTCCGCGTCAGCCACGAGGTGGAGCGCGATCAGGTCCGCGAGCTCGGCAGCCGCAAGGCCGGCCGTGACGACACCAGGGTCCGCGACTCCCTGGACGCGATGCTGGCCGCCGCACGCGACGGCTCGAACATGATCGCGCCGATGCTGGAGGCCGTACGGGCCGAGGCGACCCTCGGCGAGATCTGCGGCGTCCTGCGCGACGAGTGGGGCACCTACACGGAGCCGCCCGGCTTCTGACCCGTCTGATCCATCTGGCCTGACGCGGCGGCGCCCAGCCCCGCGAGCAGCAGCACGGTGAAGCGCTGGGCCCAGTCGGCATCGACGGGCTCGGCGCTCACCAGTGCCCGGTGCACCACCGCGCCGGCGATCACATCGAAGATCAGATCCGCGGTCCGCGCCGCCGTGGCCGCGTCCGGTTCGCGGGGCAGCTCCCCGCGTTCCTGGGCCCGTTTCCGTCCCAGGAGCACCAGACGCTTCTGCCGTTCCACGATCGAATCCCGGATGCGGGTCCGCAGCGCCTCGTCACGCGTCGACTCCGCGACCACCGCCATCAGTGCGGTCTTGGTCTCCGGCCGCTCCAGCAGTGCCGCGAACTGGAGCACCACTCCCTGCACATCGGCCGACAGGCTGCCCAGATCGGGGAGTTCCAGCTCGTCGAAGAGGACCGCGACGGCATCCACCACCAGCTCGTTCTTGCCCGCCCAGCGCCGGTAGAGCGTCGTCTTGGCGACCCCCGCACGCAGGGCCACGTCACCCATCGTCAGCTTGGACCAGCCGAGATCGACGAGGGACGCACGGGTCGCCTCCAGGATCGCCTCGTCCGCCGCGGCATTGCGCGGGCGCCCGGTTCGGGCGGCTTTGGGGTGGCTGTGGCTCAGCATCCCGCGACCATACCCGCCAGTAAGTACGGTCGGCCGCACCAGGTGGCCGTGAGAGAGATCACCGGGACCTCCTGTCCTTGAGACGGTCCTGGCAGTTACGCTACGGGTCGTAGCGTAAGGACGACGGTCATACCGGCCTCACGCGACGACCGATCGACAGCCACAGGAGCCGGGTGGGGACCCGGCACCGAAAACAGGGGCCTTCAGTAGCCCCGGGACCGTGTCTGTCCGCACGCCACGCACACCGGCGGAGGCTGCGGACGGGGCCGGTTCTCGTATCGCTTTCCGGAACGGCCTGTCCAGGGGGGAGGATGTACGTATGCAGCCTAGGAACATGTCCATGAGCGGCGTCGTCGACCTCGCCGCCGTAAAAGCGGCCGGTGAGGCCAAGGCCAAGGCCGAGCAGGCCCGTGCCGACGCCTCCCGGCAGGGCGGCGGTGCTCCCGCGGCCCCCAGCTCCCTTGTGATCGACGTCGACGAGGCGGGCTTCGAGCGCGATGTGCTGACCCGCTCCTCCGAGGTCCCCGTCGTCATCGACTTCTGGGCCGAGTGGTGCGAGCCGTGCAAGCAGCTGGGCCCGCTCCTGGAGCGCCTGGCCGTCGAGTACAACGGCCGCTTCGTGCTGGCCAAGGTCGATGTCGATGCCAACCAGATGCTGATGCAGCAGTTCGGCATCCAGGGCATTCCGGCGGTCTTCGCCGTCGTCGCCGGGCAGGCCCTCCCGCTCTTCCAGGGCGCGGCCCCCGAGGCCCAGATCCGCGAGACCCTCGACCAGCTGATCCAGGTGGGCGAGGAGCGCTTCGGTCTCAGCGGAATCGTTGTCGACCCCTCGGCGCAGGGCGAGGGCCCGGAGGGGCAGGTCCCGGCCGAGGTGCCCGCCGGTCCGTACGACGCACTGCTGGAGGCGGCGGCGCAGGCGCTGGACGCCAACGACTTCGGCGGCGCCGTCCAGGCGTACAAGAACGTGCTCGCCGACGACCCGGCCAACATCGAGGCCAAGCTCGGTCTGGCCCAGGCCGAACTGCTGGGCCGTGTCCAGAAGATGGACCCGCAGCAGGTGCGCAAGGACGCCGCCGAGAATCCGGACGACCTGCAGGCGCAGATCGCCGCCGCCGACCTGGATCTCGTGGGCGGTCACGTCGAGGACGCGTTCGGCCGCCTCGTGGAGAGCGTCCGCCGCAACTTCGGCGACGACCGGGACGCCGCACGGCTCCGGCTGCTGGAACTGTTCGAGGTCATCGGACCCGACGACCCCCGGGTCGCCGCCGCGCGCGCGGCCCTGGCGCGCGTCTTGTTCTGACGTGACAACACGGCCGTGGAGCCCTCGGGCACCACGGCCGTTTTCGCGTCCGGGGCGATAAGGGACCCCTCCGCTTTACCAAATCTTGATAAAGGTACGAACTGTTACTCGTAGTAAATCGTGCCCTGGGATCTGTCCGCTTAAGGACCCCATTCTTCTGATTCCGGTGTCTGCTTGACACCACCCTGTGTGGCCGGTCGATGCCGCCCCGTCGCGGCTCGGTTATCGGCCCGTTACTAGCGAGTAACGACACCCCTTGTGTCACGGGCTTGAATGCACCACGATCGGCCAGGCTCGGTCCAATACCGCCAGCCCCACCGCCAGTCGGGGCCGGCGGTCTGTTGGGTCCCCACCGAGTGGGTCGGCGGCAGTGGCGCCGATCGCGGACAGGGGGGTTCCTGCCGTTCGGCAGGGCCTGTCCGAACCGGTTGCGCAGAAGCGTGACCAGTGGTTGTCGCTCGGGGGTGAACGCCGGTGATTCGGATGCGGTATGCGCCTCCGGTCCGGGCGCTCTCCTTCCCGAGGACGTAGCACTTCTCCCATCCCAGGGCGGGCACGAGCCCGACCGGAGATGTACGTCCGAGAAGGAGGAAATTTATGAGTTCCCAAATCCGCGGTGGGACGAGATGGAAGCGTTTCGCTCTCGTCATGGTGCCGAGCGTCGTCGCGACCGCAGCGGTGGGTGTCGGCCTCGCGCAGGGTGCGCTCGCCGCGTCCTTCGCCGTGTCCGGCCAGAGCTTCAAGGTCAGCACGGACAAGCTTGTCGGTGAGAACTTCGTCCAGTACGGCAGCGTTGCTGTCGGTACGGACATCGACGGCAAGGAGAAGCAGGCACACCCGGTGGCGGTGTCCGGCTTCAGCAAGGCCACGATCACCAACATGTGCCAGTCGGTGGTCACGCCGAACCTGCCCTTCGGTCTCGGCAGCGTCAGCCTCGAGCTGACGGCCGGTACGGACCCGAAGAAGCCGGTCGAGGCGACCAACCTGTACCTGGACGTCGCCCAGCTCGACGCGGACGCGTACTTCGAGCAGATCGACATCGGCGTCGGTGCCGGTTCGGTCGGTGCCCCCGGCATCCAGCCCGGCACGGAAGGTGCGGTCAAGGCGGGCGGCTTCGCGCAGCGCGCCAAGAAGGCCACGCTGACCAACGTGGAGCAGACGGCCTGGGCGACCACGGCCGGCACCTTCAAGCTCAGCAACCTGAGCCTGAAGCTGCACAAGGGCGTCAAGGAGTGCTTCTAAGCACTCGCCCGGGTGGCCGGAACGCTCCCTGAGGGCCTCCGGCCGCCCACCCTTTCTCTTCTCACAGCAGTACCGGTTCCAGGGAGCTGTTTTCCATGAGCCCCGAGTCCACAGGGCAGAACGAGCACTACCTCACCGTCTTCCGGCGGGGATTCCGCACCTGGCGGGGTAACCGGCCGTTCTGGGCGGGCCTGTTCACCATCGTGGGCGGTGTACCCATCGCCTACTTCCCTTACGCCGATCTCCACCTCGGCAATATGACGCTGGCGATGTCCACCACCGCCGGTGCCGGATCCCTGATCATCGGGGTCCTGCTGATCACGCTGGGTCTGACGATGTGGTTCCACCACATCGTGCGGGTGTTCGCCGGTGTCGCGGCGATCCTCCTGGCGCTGATCTCCATACCCGTCGCCAACATAGGCGGCTTCCTGATCGGCTTCCTGTTCTCCATGCTGGGCGGCGCGCTGTCCATTTCCTGGGCACCGGGTGAGCCGACGGCGGCCGAGGACCCGTACCACAAGGGCGCACTGAAGGGGCAGCCGCAGGCTGAGCACTCCGAGGCCGCGCTCTCCGAGGACGTGTTCCACGGGGCGGCCGTGCCCCAGCAGCAACCGGCCGGGTACGACACGGCAGTTGAGGCCGACGGCGGGGGGCATCGTGCGGGGTGACGACGGACAGCCGATGAACACGGTCACCGGCGAGGACCTCCACGAGCGGAAGGGACCGCGTCATGCGGCCCCGAGGAAGTCGCTGCTGACGAAGCTGCACATACCCGCGGGGAAGGCCTTCGCGCTCGCCGCGATGCCCACGGCGGTCTTCGTCGGTATGGGGCTCACCCCCAAGCTCGCGATGGCCGACGACGCCTCGGACATCCCCTTCGCCCCCGGGCCCTGTGTCACCCGCTCCGACGAGCCGAGCGAGTCGCAGGAGCCGAAGGCGACAGCGACTCCGACCCCGAGTGCCACGCCGAGTGCCGGCGCCACCGACACGGCCGAGAAGCCCGACGCGACCGAATCGGCCGCACCGAAGCCCTCGGCGAGCTCGACCGCCCCCGCCACCACGGCACAGGACGAGCCCGCGGCGACGCCGACCGCGACGCCCGAGCCCACCGAGACGAAGAACCCGCTCGACCCGCTCGGTGCCGGTGACGCGCTCAAGGACCTCTTCGACGGACCGGACGAGGAGACGGCGAGCCCGTCCCCGACTCCCACCACCGAGTCGCCCGCGCCGACGGAGACCGCGCCGACGGAGTCCGCCCCCACGGAGTCCGCCCCCACGGAGTCCGCCCCCACCCCGGCGGACAAGGCCGACGAGGCGAAGGACCCGGTCGACAAGACCGCCGACGCCATCCGTGAAGCGGCGGACAAGGCGGGCAAGCAGGTCGAGGAGCTCGACGAGGACGTCAAGGGCCTGGACCCGGTGAAGGACGAGGACATCCCGGACGGCGCCAAGGAGCGCTTCCCGTGTCCGACCGCCGACCCCGAGGCGCTTGCCGCGGCCGAACTGGAGCAGGGCATCCCGCTGCTTCCGAACGAACCGTGGATCCTCGACTCGTCGATGCTCACGCTCAACGGGCTCGACTACAAGGGCATCGTCGAGGTGAAGAGGGCGGACGGCAGCATCAAGAAGGTGCTGAAGTTCACCGCGAGCTCCATCGACATCAAGGACCTCCACCAGCTGACGGTCGGACCGGCCGGCACAACCGGCCACGTCACATCGGATGAGGGCTCCACGTCCACGATCCGCAACGGTGAGGTGACGATGTACACGGAGGAGCTGAAGGGCAACCTCTTCGGCCTCATCCCGGTCACCTTCAGCCCGGAGACCCCGCCGCCGCTGAACGTACCCTTCGCCTTCTTCACCAAGGTGAAGGTGACGCAGGCAGGTCAGTTCGGCGGCTCGCTCAGGGTGCCCGGACTGCAGAACTTCTTCACCGGCGGCAACAACAGTTAGCCACAGACCCGTTCGGGAGCCGCAGATACGGCTGCGGGCCGCGCCTCTTCAGGAGGCGCGGCCCGCAGTCATTTTCGTGGTGTCCACCGGAGACCACAGGTGATGACGAACGAGTTGCGGCCCGCAACCCCCCGGCGTGTGCCGAAGGTGGTGCGGGCCGCAGCTGTGCCGGGTGCGGGCGCGTCAGTCGCGCTCTACGCCGCCCAGGTGGTGGACCCGGACCATGTTGGTGGTGCCGGGGACGCCGGGGGGCGAGCCGGCCGTGATGACCATCGTGTCGCCGCCGTTGTAGCGGTTCAGCTTCAGCAGCTCCGCGTCCACGAGGTCGACCATGGCGTCCGTGTTGTTCACGTGCGGGACGACGTAGGACTCGACGCCCCAGCTCAGTGCGAGCTGGTTGCGGGTGGCCTCCTCGGTGGTGAAGGCGAGGATCGGCTGCGCGACGCGGTAGCGGGACAGCCGGCGGGCCGTGTCACCGGACTTGGTGAAGGCGACCAGCGCCTTGCCGTCCAGGAAGTCCGCGATCTCGCAGGCCGCGCGGGCGACCGAACCGCCCTGCGTACGGGGCTTCTTGCCCGGGACCAGCGGCTGGAGGCCCTTGGAGAGGAGCTCCTCCTCGGCGGCGACAACGATCTTCGACATCGTCTTGACCGTCTCGATCGGGTACGCGCCCACGCTGGACTCGGCGGACAGCATGACCGCGTCGGCCCCGTCCAGGATCGCGTTGGCGACGTCGGAGGCCTCGGCGCGCGTCGGGCGCGAGTTGGTGATCATCGACTCCATCATCTGGGTCGCCACGATCACCGGCTTGGCGTTGCGGCGGCACAGCTCGATGAGGCGCTTCTGCACCATCGGGACCTTTTCGAGCGGGTACTCGACGGCCAGGTCGCCACGGGCCACCATCACACCGTCGAAGGCGGCGACGACGCCCTCCATGTGCTCGACGGCCTGCGGCTTCTCCACCTTGGCGATGACGGGTACCCGGCGGCCCTCCTCGTCCATCACCTTGTGGACGTCCTTCACGTCCTCGGCGTCCCGTACGAAGGACAGGGCCACCAGGTCGCAGCCCATCCGGAGGGCGAACCGAAGGTCGTCGACGTCCTTCTCGGACAGGGCCGGTACGTTCACGGCCGCGCCGGGCAGGTTGATGCCCTTGTGGTCGGAGATGACACCGCCCTCGATGACGATTGTCCGGACCCGGGGGCCCTCGACCGCGACGACCTTGAGCTCGACGTTGCCGTCGTTGATCAGGATCGGGTCGCCCTTGGCGACGTCGCCGGGCAGACCCTTGTAGGTCGTGCCGCAGATCGACTTGTCGCCCGCGACATCCTCGGAGGTGATGGTGAACTCGTCCCCGCGGACCAGCTCGACGGGGCCCTCGGCGAACTTCGCCAGACGGATCTTCGGGCCCTGGAGGTCGGCGAGTACGCCGACCGCGCGGCCGGTCTCGGTGGCGGCCTTGCGGACCCGGTCGTATCGGCCCTGGTGCTCCTCATGGGTGCCGTGACTGAAATTGAAACGGGCCACGCTCATGCCGGCCTCGATCAGAGCGACGAGCTGCTCATGGGAGTCGACGGCGGGACCGAGGGTGCAGACGATTTTGGAACGGCGCATGAGGCGGATCCTATCGGTTTGTTTCGCTGCGGAATATTCCGTCTGGTGGAAGATACAAAGGGGCGCGGGGGTGCTCAGTTGTCGACCTGTCCGACGAGCGCGAAAGTCTGGTCGGCGATCTCCAGTTCCTCGTCCGTCGGCACTACGGCGACCGCCACTCGCGCGTAATCCGGCGAGATCAGCCGGGGTTCGCGGGAGCGCACGGCGTTGAGGTCCCGGTCCACCGCCGGCCCGAGTTCCGCCAGACCGGCGATGGCAGCCTCCCGCACCGGAGCCGAGTTCTCCCCGACACCCGCCGTGAACACCACCGCGTCCACCCGCCCGAGGACCGCCGAATAGGCGCCGATGTACTTCTTCAGCCGGTGGATGTAGATGTCGAACGCGAGCGCGGCCCGCTCGTCGCCCGCGTCGACCCGGCGGCGGATCTCCCGCATGTCGTTGTCGCCGCAGAGCCCGACGAGACCGCTCTTCTTGTTCAGCAGGACATCGATCTCGTCCGTGGACATCCCCGCCACCCGCTTCAGGTGGAAGGTGACGGCCGGATCGATGTCTCCGGAACGCGTACCCATGACCAGCCCCTCCAAGGGGGTCAGTCCCATCGAGGTGTCCACGCACCGGCCGCCCGCCACCGCGGACGCCGAAGCGCCGTTGCCCAGATGCAGGACGATCACATTGATGTCCTCCAGCGGGCGCCCCAGCAGCTCCGCGGTCTTCCGGGAGACGTACGCGTGCGAGGTGCCGTGGAAGCCGTAGCGGCGGATGCGGTGGGCGTCGGCCGTCTCGATGTCGATCGCGTACCGCGCCGCGCTCTCCGGCATCGTCGTGTGGAACGCCGTGTCGAAGACCGCGACCTGCGGCAGGTCCGGGCGCAGCGCACGCGCCGTACGGATGCCGGTGATGTTCGCCGGGTTGTGGAGCGGGGCCACCGGGACGAGCCGCTCGATCTCCTCCAGCACCTCTTCCGTGATCACGGTGGGCTCGGTGAACCGCAGCCCGCCGTGCACCACCCGGTGACCGATCGCCGCCAGTTCGGGCGAGTCCAGGCCGAATCCGTCGGCGGCCAGCTCCTCGGCCGCCGCCTTCAGGGCCTCGTCGTGGTCGGCGATCCGGCCCGTGCGTATCCGCGGCTCCGCGCCGCCGCCGGGCTGGAGGGTGTGCGTGAGCCGGGAGGTCTCCTCGCCGATCCGCTCGACCAGACCGGTCGCGAGCCGGGAGTGGTCAATCATGTCGAGGAGCTGGTACTTCACCGACGAGGAGCCGGAGTTGAGCACGAGGACGCGGTGGGGGCGTACGGCTGCCACGGTGGTCGTACCTTCGCTTGTCGGGGTGGTCATCCGGTCTGCTCCTCGCCCTGTGCCTGGATCGCGGTGATGGCCACGGTGTTGACGATGTCCTGGACGAGCGCGCCGCGGGACAGGTCGTTGACCGGCTTGCGGAGCCCCTGGAGCACCGGGCCGACGGCCACCGCGCCCGCCGAGCGCTGCACGGCCTTGTAGGTGTTGTTGCCGGTGTTGAGGTCCGGGAAGATCAGCACCGTCGCCTGTCCCGCCACGTCCGAACCGGGCAGCTTCGTCGCCGCTACGGACGGCTCGACCGCCGCGTCGTACTGGATCGGGCCCTCGATCCGCAGATCCGGCCGTGCCGCGCGTACCCGCTCCGTCGCCTCCCGCACCTTGTCGACGTCCGCACCCGTTCCCGAGGTGCCCGTCGAGTACGACAGCATCGCGATACGGGGTTCCACCCCGAACCGGGCGGCGGTGACGGCCGACTGCACGGCGATGTCCGCGAGCTGCTCCGCATTCGGGTCCGGGTTGACCGCGCAGTCCCCGTACACCAGGACCTTGTCGGCGAGACACATGAAAAAGACGGACGAGACGATCGACGCGTCCGGCTTCGTCTTGATGATCTCGAAGGCCGGGCGGATCGTCGCCGCGGTGGAGTGCACCGACCCGGAGACCATGCCGTCGGCCAGGCCCTCCTGGACCATCAGCGTGCCGAAGTAGTTCACGTCGGACACGACGTCGTACGCGAGCTCCACCGTCACCCCGCGGTGCGCCCGCAGTTGCGCGTACCGCTCCGCGAAGGGCTGACGCAGTTCGGAGGTCTGCGGGTCGATCAGCTGGGCCCCGGCGAGATCGATGCCGAGGTCCGCGGTCTTCTTGCGGATCACGTCGACGTCGCCGAGGAGCGTCAGTTCGCAGACGTCGCGCCGCACCAGCACATCGGCGGCGCGCAGCACCCGCTCCTCGGTGCCCTCGGGCAGGACGACCCGGCGGCGCTTGGCGCGGGCCTGCTCCAGCAGGTCGTGCTCGAACATCATCGGGGTGACCCGGCCGCTGCGGGCCACGGAGATCCGGTCGAGCAGGTCGGCGGTGTCCACATGGCGCTCGAAGAGGCCGAGCGCGGTCTCCGCCTTGCGTGGCGTCGCCGCGTTCAGCTTGCCCTCAAGCGTGAAGAGCTCCGCCGCGGTGGGGAAGGAACCGCCGGTCACCGCGACGACCGGGGTGCCCGGCGCGAGCCGTGCGGCGAGCCGCAGGATCTCCTCGCCCGGCCGCTCGTCCAGCGTCAGCAGCAGCCCCGCGATGGGCGGTGTACCCGCGCTGTGCGCCGCTAGTGCTCCGATCACCAGATCCGCGCGGTCCCCGGGGGTGACCACCATGCAGCCCGGGGTCAGCGCGTTCAGCACGTTCGGCAGCATCGCGCCGCCGAAGACGAAGTCCAGGGCGTCCCGGGACAGACCCGCGTCGTCGCCGAGCAGCACGGTGCCGTCGAGCGCCGCGGTGATCTGGGCGACGGTGGGCGCGGAGAGCGCCGGGTCGTCGGGGAGGACAGAGCAGGGGACGGGCAGCCGGGCCGCGAGCCGCTCGGCGATCTTCTCGCGATCCTCGGGCGCCACCCGGTTCACGACCATCGCGAGGACGTCGCAGCCGAGGCCCGCGTAGGCACGGTAGGCATTGCGCGTCTCGGCCCGTACGGACTCGGCGGTCTGGCCCTTGCCGCCGACCACCGCGATCACCGAGGCGCCGAACTCGTTGGCCAGCCGGGCATTGAGCGCCAGCTCGTCCGGGAGCTGCGTGGCGGCGAAGTCGGAGCCGAGGACCAGCACCACTTCGTACTCGCGGGCCACCTGGTGGAAGCGCTCGACGAGCAGGGAGACCAGTTCGTCGGTGCCCATCTCCGCCTGGACCGCGGCTGCCTCGTGATAGTCCAGGCCGTAGACGCTCGTGGGACTCTGGCTGAGCCGGTAGCGGGCCCGCAGCAGCTCGAACAGCCGGTCGGGGCTGTCGTGCACCAGCGGCCGGAAGACTCCGACCCGGTCCACCTGACGCGTCAGTAGCTCCATGACTCCCAGGTCGACGACCTGGCGGCCGTCCCCCCGGTCGATTCCCGTCACGTACACGCTGCGCGCCACGCGTGCTCTCCCGTCCTGATCGGCCGACTCGTCCGGTGGGGGTGCTGGTATCCCGATAGCTGATATCCCGATAGGGGTGTCATTGGCTTGCATTGCTCTTGACGATACCTGCGGGGGTGGCGTGGGCGCCCGCCGGAGCAGGCCTGTCCGGAGGCCGTTCCGGGGCCCGTTCCGGGGGTCTCCCGGCGGTCTCCCGGCGGTCCTCGGGCCACCGGCCGGCCGGTCCCGTGTCCTTCGCCCGCCCGGCCCGGTTCTTCCGCTGGAGCAGCCGAAAGCGCGGGGGCCGGACCCGGCGTGGGAGGATCGCGGTGGCTCACGGTACGGGGGTCTCTTCGAGGAGCCCCCCGAATGCACGGCACTAGCGAGCAGGAGACCCAGCACGATGCGCATCGGAATTCTCACCGCAGGCGGCGACTGCCCTGGCCTGAACGCAGTGATCCGGTCGGTCGTGCACCGTGCCGTGGTGGGTCACGGCGATGAAGTCATCGGCTTCGAGGACGGGTTCAAGGGGCTGCTCGACGGCCACTTCCGGCCGCTCGATCTCAACGCGGTGAGCGGCATCCTGGCCCGCGGCGGCACCATCCTCGGCTCGGCCCGCCTGGAGCGCGACCGACTGCGCGAAGCCGCCGAGAACTGCGACGAGCTCACCCGCCGTTACGGCATCGACGCGCTCATCCCGATCGGCGGCGAGGGCACCCTGACTGCCGCCCGGATGCTGTCGGACGCCGGAATGCCTGTCGTCGGTGTGCCCAAGACCATCGACAACGACATCTCCGCCACCGACCGGACCTTCGGCTTCGACACCGCCGTAGGTGTTGCCACGGAAGCCATAGACCGCCTCAAGACGACCGCCGAATCGCATCAGCGGGTGATGGTCGTCGAGGTGATGGGCCGGCACGCGGGCTGGATCGCGCTGGAGTCCGGAATGGCGGGCGGTGCGCACGGGATCTGTCTGCCCGAGCGGCCGTTCCAGGTCGACGACCTGGTCAAGATGGTCGAGGAACGCTTCGCGCGCGGCAAGAAGTTCGCGGTGATCTGTGTCGCGGAGGGCGCGCACCCGGCCGAAGGCTCCATGCCGTACGCGAAGGGCGAGATCGACCAGTTCGGGCACGAGCGCTTCGCCGGTATCGGCAACCGCCTCGCCATCGAGCTGGAGCGCCGGCTCGGCAAGGAGGCCCGGCCGGTCATCCTCGGACATGTGCAGCGCGGTGGGACACCGACCGCGTACGACCGGGTGCTCGCGACCCGCTTCGGCTGGCACGCGGTGGAGGCAACCCACCGCGGCGAGTTCGGCAGGATGACGGCGCTGCGGGGCAACGAGATCGCCATGGTCCCGCTCGCGGACGCGGTCACCCGGCTGAAGACGGTGCCTGCGGACCGGATGTACGAGGCCGAGTCGGTCTTCTGACCCGGATTCGGGCCCGGCATGATCCAAACGAAAGGCGCTAGACGCCCGCCGTGCGCCAGAAGTGCTCGACGATCCGGGCCAGGAAGGCGCGGCCCGCGTCGCCCGTCGTCGCCGGGCGCTGCGTGTCGGCGCCGCCCCAGCTCAGGGTCGACACCATCAGCGACTGGTAGTCGGCGTGCAACTGCTCCAGTACGTTCTGGATCAGGCCCCGGTCCAGCGGTACGAGCTTGGCCACCGGGCGCACGTACGCCTGCCA
This sequence comes from Streptomyces sp. NPDC057136, assembly GCF_042670885.1. Classification (NCBI taxonomy): domain Bacteria; kingdom Bacillati; phylum Actinomycetota; class Actinomycetes; order Kitasatosporales; family Streptomycetaceae; genus Streptomyces; species Streptomyces sp. NPDC057136. The sequence goes on along the minus strand of NZ_JBHUUV010000003.1, from coordinate 123,660 downwards.
GCGCGTCGTCACCGCGCTGTTCAGCAGCTCGGACAGCTCCTCGTTCCGGCCGCTCGCGGTCATGAACTGCGCGGCCGACAGCTCCAGCACCTCGCACAGCGCCGTGGACTGCCGTTCGTTGCCGCGCCAGCGGCCCGCCTCTTCCATCCGCTGGTACGCGGCGCCGGTGAGCCCCGTCCGCCCGGCCAGCTCGTCGATCGAGAGGCCCAGGGTCAGCCGGTGCTCCCGCAAGGTGGAGGCGGCGGAGAGCAGCTCGCCCGGCGCGCACCACAGCACACCGGCGAGGGCCGTCAGCTCGCGCTCGGTCGGCGTCGCCGTACCGCGCTCCCAGGCGATCACCGTCTCCGGCGGAAGCCGGAGGCCGTACTGAGCGGCGAGACCGTACGCGACATGACCGGGCGCCATCCCCAGTGCCTCGCGAAGTCGGCGCGCGGCGGGGGCGTTGAAGGGCGGAGTGTGGTGCACGGCCCCACCGTAAGAGCCCATGGCCCCCCTGGCTACGGTCGGTTCCGCCCAGATCACCCTTCGTAGGAAGCTACTAGGACGAACCGGGTCGTGCCGGTGCGTTCAGTGGCCTTCCGGGACCCAGCGGTAGTGCAGCTCCGGGCGCCCGACCTGCCCGTAATGCGGCCTGCGCGCCGCCCGGCCCGTCGTCACCAGATGTTCCAGATAGCGGCGGGCCGTGATCCGCGAGATACCCAGCGCCTCACCGGCCGCCGCCGCAGTCAGTCCTTCCCCGGCGGCCCGCAGGGCCTGGGTCACCGCCTCCAGCGTCGGACCGCTCAGCCCCTTGGGGAGCGCGGACGGATGCGTGACCCGCAGCGCGCCGAGGGCCCGGTCCACCTCCTCCTGGCCGCTCGCCTCACCGGCTGCCGCACGGAACTCCGCGTACCGCACCAGCCGGTCCCGGAGGGTCGGGTACGTGAACGGCTTCAGCACGTACTGGACGACACCGAGCGACACCCCTTCCCGCACCACCGCGAGATCACGCGCCGACGTCACGGCGATGACATCGGCCGCGTGACCGGCGGCCCGCAGCGAGCGCAGCAGCTGAAGGCCGTGCCCGTCCGGCAGATACAGGTCCAGGAGCAGCAGATCCACCGGAGTACGGTCCAGCGCCCGCACCGCCTCCGCCCGCGAGTGCGCCACGGCCGCCACCTCGAAGCCCGGCACCCGGCCCACGTACAGCTGATGGGCGTCCGCGGCCACCGGGTCGTCCTCGACGACCAGTACCCGGATCATGCCGTGACCTCCTTGCCCGTACGCGACCGCAGCGGCAGCCGCACCGTGAACTCGGCGCCGCCTTCCGTGCCGCGGTCCAGCGTGACCGTCCCGCCGTTGCGGTGCGCGGCCTGCCGTACGAGGGCGAGGCCGAGCCCGCGGCCGGCGCCGTGCGTCGACCAGCCGCGCCGGAAGACCTCGTCGGCGTCGTCGGGGCCGATGCCCGCCCCGGTGTCCGCGACCCGCAGCAGCAGTTCACCGTCACCGGCGAGCGCCGTCACCGTGACCCGGGCCCGCGAGCCGGTGCGCGGGGAGGGGATGGCCACGGCGCCGGGCTCCGCGCCCACCACGCCGGGGCCGCCGGTCGCCGCCTCCGAGGCCGCGTCGACCGCGTTGTCGATCAGATTGCCGAGGATGGTCACCAGATCGCGCTGCGCCAGCGTCGCGGGCAGCGCACCGTCGTCGATCAGGCTGTTGTCGGCGAGCACCAGCTCCACGCCCCGCTCGTTCGCCTGCGCCGCCTTGCCGAGCAGCAGCGCCGCCAGCACCGGTTCGGCGACCGCGCCCACCACCCGGTCGGTGAGGACCTGGGCCAGCTCCAGTTCCGCCGTGGCGAAGTCCACCGCCTCCTCGACGCGGCCCAGTTCGATCAGCGAGACCACGGTGTGCAGCCGGTTCGCCGCCTCGTGCGCCTGGGAACGCAGCGCCTGCGTGAAACCGCGCTCCGAGTCCAACTCGCCTGAAAGCGCCTGTAGTTCGGTGTGGTCCCGCAGCGTCACCACGGTGCCCCGCTGCTCCCCGCCCACCACCGGACGGGTGTTGACGACGATCACCCGGTCCGCTGCCAGATGGACCTCGTCGACCCGTGGCTCCGAGGCGAGCAGCGCCCCGGTCAGCGGGGCGGGCAGCGCCAGCTCGGCGACGGTCCGGCCGACCGCACCCGGCTCCAGGCCGAGCAGCTCCCGGCCCGCGTCGTTGATCAGCGCGATCCGCCGCCGCCCGTCGAGCATCAGCAGGCCCTCGCGGAGCGCGTGCAGTGTGGCCTCGTGATAGTCGTGCATCCGGCTCAGCTCACCCGCGTTCATGCCGTGCGTGTGGCGCCGCAGCCGGGCGTTGATCACGTACGTACCGAGCCCGCCGAGGGCCAGCGCCCCGCCCGCCGCGAGACCCAGCGCGCCCAGCTGCTCGCGCACCTGCGTGGAGACCCGGTCCACGGTGATGCCCGCGCTGACGAGCCCGGTGATCCTGCCGCCGTCCAGGACCGGTGTCACGACCCGTATCGAAGGGCCGAGCGTGCCGGTGTACGTCTCCGTGAACGTCTCGCCGCGCAGCGCCTGCGCGGTGTGCCCGAGGAAGGTCTCGCCGATCTGATCGGCGTCCGGGTGCGTCCAGCGGACCCGCTGCGGATTCATGATCGTGACGAAGGCGATCCCGGTCTCCCTGCGGACCTGTTCCGCGTACGGCTGGAGGACGGCGGAGGGGTCCGGTGTACGGATCGCCTCCCGTACGGAGGGAGAACCGGCCACCGCCACCGCAGCGGCCCGCACCTGCCGGGTGGCGGTCTCCTTCGCCTGTGCGCTCCCGGAGACGTACGCGAAGAACGCGCACCCGGCGACGACAGCGGCCACCAGCACGACCTGCATGGCGAAGAGCTGGCCGGCCAGGCTGCGGGGGCGGGTACGGGGGAGACGCATGCCGTCCAGTCTGCCTGGCCCGGTCCACCCGCGGGAGGTGGCTTGAACCCGACTGTGAACGATATGAACGCAAGGGTGACGGGGGTCACAGGGGGATGGATAGTCGCCGATGCCCCCAGGGACGGGGGAGCGACCGCGACATCAGCCGAGGAGGCCCCCGTGGCAGCTACAGCCGCAAGGCGGGACCGGACCCATTATCTCTACCTGGCCGTGATCGGAGCCGTGGTTCTCGGCATTCTCGTGGGCTTCGTGGCCCCCGGGGTGGCCGTGGAGCTCAAGCCCATCGGTACCGGCTTCGTGAATCTGATCAAGATGATGATCTCGCCGATCATCTTCTGCACGATCGTGCTGGGCGTCGGCTCCGTACGCAAGGCCGCCAAGGTCGGCGCCGTCGGCGGTCTCGCCCTCGGCTACTTCCTGGTGATGTCGACGGTCGCCCTGGCCCTCGGCCTGGTCGTCGGCAACATCCTGGAGCCCGGCTCCGGCCTCCACATCACCGAGGCGGCCCGCGCCGCCGGTGAAGCACAGGCGGAGGGCGGCGGCGAGACGACCGCCGACTTCCTGCTCGGGATCATCCCGACCACCATGGTCTCGGCCTTCACCGGCGGCGAGGTCCTCCAGACCCTGCTCATCGCCCTGCTCTCGGGCTTCGCGCTCCAGGCCATGGGCGCGGCCGGCGAACCGGTCCTGCGCGGCATCGGCCACATCCAGCGCCTCGTCTTCCGCATCCTCGCCATGATCATGTGGGCGGCCCCGGTCGGCGCGTTCGGCGCGATGGCCGCGGTGGTCGGCGAGACCGGCCTCGACGCGCTGAAGTCTCTGGCGATCATCATGATCGGCTTCTACATCACCTGTGCGCTCTTCGTCTTCGTGGTGCTCGGTACGATCCTGCGGCTCGTCGCCGGGGTCAATCTGCTGTCGCTGCTGAAGTATCTGGGCCGCGAGTTCCTGCTGATCCTGTCCACCTCCTCGTCGGAGTCGGCCCTGCCGCGGCTCATCGCGAAGATGGAGCACCTGGGTATCAGCAAGCCCGTCGTCGGCATCACCGTGCCGACCGGCTACTCCTTCAACCTCGACGGCACCGCGATCTACCTCACGATGTCCTCGCTCTTCATCGCCAACGCGATGGGCGACCCGCTGACCGCGAGCGAGCAGATCTCGCTCCTGGTCTTCATGGTGATCGCGTCGAAGGGGGCGGCGGGCGTCACCGGCGCCGGTCTCGCCACCCTCGCGGGCGGCCTCCAGTCCCACCGCCCCGAACTGGTCGACGGCGTCGGCCTGATCGTCGGCATCGACCGTTTCATGAGCGAGGCCCGCGCCCTGACGAACTTCGCGGGCAACGCGGTCGCCACGGTCCTGGTCGGCACCTGGACCAAGGAGATCGACAAGGAGCGGGTCGGTGAAGTCCTCGCCGGCCGGGTCCCGTTCGACGAGAAGACGCTCACCGACGACGTTCCGCAGGAGAGCGCGATCCCCGAGCCCCGCGAGGGCGGCGAGGTGCCCGCGAAGGTCTGACGGGCGGGGCGGAAGGGCGTGGGGCGGAAGGGCGTGGGGCGGAGCGGCGTACAACCCTGCGGTGACCGGAAGAGTCTTCTGTTCACGTAGGTGTGGTGCCGGAGACGGCAGCTCTTCCACCGCACGCCATACCGCACGTCATAACGAGGGAACCTTCATGACTCACGCCCTTCCCGGCCGCCGTCTTTCGCGCGCCGCAATCGGTGTACTCGCCGCCGTCGCTCTGACCGGGCTCGGGTCCGTGCCCGCCGTTGCGGCCGACGCGGAGCCGGACCTCGGGATCGGGGCGCTCGCGCCGATCACGGGTGCGCAGCCGGGCAGCGGTGTCGACGTGCCGTTCTCGGTGCTGAACAAGGGCACCGAGGAGGTCGGGAAGGTGTGGGTGACGTACGCCGTCACCTCGGGTCTCGCCTCGGCGGATTCCTATTCCAACTGCCTGTACTCGACGGTGTCGTCCTACGACGAGAACCCGGAATCGCACGTCGCGGTGTGCGCCGTCGAGCAGCCGCTGAAGCCGGGCGTCGTGTACGTACCGGAGCAGCCGCTGGGTCTCAAGGCGCTCGACAACGCGCTGTACGACGACGTCTTCATGACGGTGGGTGCCACGGCGCCCGCGCCGTCCGACGGCGGCGAGACGGAGCCGGTGCCGGGCACGGGCGCCCCGCTGAAGCTGGTCGAGAAGGCCCCGGCGACCGAGGCCGACCGGACGCATCACGCCAAGAACTACGCCGGCGCCGAGGTCACGGCCGTCAACACCGCCGACTACTCGCTGACCGGCGCCCAGCTCAAGGGCAAGGCCGGCGACAAGGTCACCGCCGAGGTGAAGTTCACCAACGAGGGCCCGGCCTGGGTCTACCTGGAGCAGGGCCAGGGCGCCGCGACCGTCGACGTCCGGATTCCGGCGGGTACGACGGTCGTGAAGGCGCACGGCTTCTGCAGCCCGGTCACCAGGACGCACTACCGCTGCGGAACCGCGCAGTCCTGGGTGGACGAGGGCCGCGGCGAGACGTACCCCTTCGTGCTGCGGATCGACAAGGTCATCGACGGCGCGGCCGGGAAGGTCTCCTTCGCCGGGGCGGCCAGGCCCTTCGACAGGAACGCGGCCAACGACACCGCCGAGATCGTGATCGACGCCGGCTCCGGCACCACGGGCGGCTCCTCGGCCGGGGGCACCTCGACCACGGGAGGTACGGACGCCTCCGGCGGCACCTCGACCGGCGGCTCGGACTCGGCCTCCTCGTCCTCGTCCGGTGGCGGCTCCACCACGGGTGGCTCCGACCCGCAGACGACGACGGGCGGCGCCCTGGCGGCGACCGGCTCCGACTCGACGCTCCCGCTGGTGGGCGCGGCGGCGGCGGCGCTGATCGCGGGCGGCGGAATCTTCTACGCCGTCCGGAGGCGGGCAGCGGGCGGCAAGTAATCCGGGTGCGGCGTCCGCACATGCTCACGTGATCCGGTGCTCACGTCCCGGCCCGCACCGGATGCCGGAGCAGGTAGACAGCTGCCGTCGAGACCAGGGCGGCCATGCAGGCGATGAAGACCAGCCCCGCCCCCTCCAGACCGATCGGACCGGACAGTACCCCCACGCCGATCACTGGCACCGAGATGCCCGCGTACGCCACCACGAACAGCGTGGAGACCACCGACGCACGTCGGTCCGCAGGAGATGCCTCAGCCACCGCGGACAGCGCCCCGCGAAATGACAGCCCCTGCCCGGCCCCGCCGACAAGGGCGCTCAGCACCACCAACAGCAGCAGATCCCAGTGCAGCGCGCCCGCGAGCAGTGCGAGCCCGGTGAGAAGACCGGCGCAGCCCAGCGGCAGCGACCGGTCCGCACCGACCCGGCCGACCGCCAGCTGGCCCGCGGTCGAGGCGAAGAAGGCGAGCGCGACGACGCCGCCGCTCACGGCGTGGTTGCGCACATCCAGGGACTGCGCGAGGAACGCCGGGCTGACGGACGTGAACACCCCGAACAGTGCGAACCCCACGAACGAGGCGGTCGCGGCAGGGCCGAACACCGCCCGCACCTGTGGGGGCAGGCCGGGGCGCTGCGGCCGCACGGCGCTCAGCGGCTGCCGCTCGCGTACGGTCTCCGGCAGCCACCACAGGACGGCGGCCGAGCCGGCCACCAGCGCGAGGTGTACGGCGAACGGCAGGTACAGCGGCCAGGGGGCGTACTGCGCGAGCACTCCGGCGAGCAGCGGACCGCAGCCGAGCCCGCCCATATTGGCGGCGGTCGCGACGAACGTGGCGCGGGAGGCACCGCCGGGCGGTGCCAGCTCCATCACGTACACCGTGGCGGCCCCGGTGAACAGGCCGGCGGACAGCCCCGACAACAGCCGCCCCGCATAGAGCCAGCCGAGCCCCGTGGCGGACAGGAAGCAGACGGCGCTCGCCGCCGCGAGTCCCAGGCCGCACAGCAGCACCGGCCTCCTGCCCACGGCGTCCGAGGCGTTGCCCGCCAGCAGCAGCACACCGATGACCCCGAAGGCGTACACGGCGTACACCACGGTGACCATCAGCTCGGAGAACCCGAACTTCTCCTGGTAGAGGCCGTACAGCGGGGTCGGCAAGGTGGTGCCGGCCATGCACACGGCAAACACCGCCCCGCCGAGATCACACCGGCGCCACCCTCGACGATCACCGTCCATGCAGCCGACGCTAGCCTCCGAACCGCCCATTGCCGGAGCGACGTGCCCGACGCGCCGCCGTTACAGGTGGCGGCACAGATCCCTGTATCCGTACTGGTTCATCGCAGGGTGAGCGGGGTCTCGGATTCGACGCGGGTCAGCTTCTCGGGGTTGCGGACGTAGTAGAGGCCGGTGATGCGTGCGTCCTCGACACGGATCGCCATGATGCCGTCGACCTCGCCGTCCAGGTGTACGAGGAGTGCCGGGTTGCCGTTGACCACGGTGGGACCGAGGGTGATCGGGCGCTTGTTCCTGCCGAGACCACCGACCATGAGACGGGCCACCTTCTTGGCGCCGCTGACCGGCCGCAGCGCAGCGTGCTTGATGCCGCCGCCGTCGCCCATGTAGACAACCTGAGGGGCGAGCACGTCGAGGAGGCCCTGCAGGTCCCCGGTTTCCAGCGCGCGCCGGAACGACTCCAGGGCCGCCCGGGTCGCGCTCGCGGAGACCACCTCGCGAGGGCGGCGGGCATCGACGTGCCGGCGGGCGCGGTGCGCGATCTGGCGGACGGCCGCGGGGCTCTTCTCGACGGTGGCAGCGATTTCGTCGTAGCTGACGTCGAAGGCCTCGCGCAGTACGAAGACGGCGCGCTCGGTCGGCGACAGCGTTTCGAGGACGAGCATCATCGCCATCGACACACTCTCGGCGAGCTCGACGTCCTCGGCCACGTCCGGCGCGGTGAGCATCGGCTCGGGCAGCCAGGGGCCGACGTACGCCTCCTTGCGGCGCGTCATGGTGCGCAGCCGGTTGAGCGCCTGCCGGGTCGTGATCCGGACCAGGTAGGCGCGCTGGTCGCGCACCTGTCCCAGGTCGACCTCGACCCAGCGCAGCCAGGTCTCCTGGAGGACGTCTTCGGCGTCGGCCGCCGATCCGAGCATCTCGTACGCCACGGTGAAGAGCAGGTTGCGGTGGGCGACGAACGTCTCGGTCGCCGGGTCGGCGGCGTCGCCGACGGCCTTCAGGGGTGCATCCACAGCAGGGTCCTTTCCGTTGGTAGCCGTCCGATCCTGACCCACCTGTTGCCTGGCTAGGCTGCCCGTTCAGCGGTGGCCGGTGCCTCGTTGCGCCTGGCCTGCACCAGTTGCTGACGCTTGGCACCTCCTGAGACGCGGTGCAAGCTGTACGAACCGGGCTTGCCCGCCTCGTCGGCCAGGTGCTTGACGATCCCCTTGCAGATGAACTCCTTGAGTCTCGCGCCAGGGCGACCGTCGATGTGGAACCACACCGCGGCGTCGTACCTGTGGGCGAACTGGAAGATGCCGGCGCGTCGGCCCAGGCTGATGCACTGGCCGGCGAAAACCTGGTTGAGGGTCGAGGGCTGCTCACCCGCGATCCGGCTGAGCACCGTGTCGGCGGCCCGCGCGCCCAGAGGCATCGCGGCCTGACAGCTCATCCGCAGCGGCAGGTCCGACGGTGCCGCCGAGTCACCGGCCGCGACGATGCGCACGTCGTCCACGCTGGTCAGCGTCTCGTCCGTGAGCAGGCGGCCCAGGGCGTCGGTGCTCAGCCCGCTGCGCACGGCCAGGTCCGGCACGCCGAATCCGGCGGTCCAGATGGTCACGTTGCTCGCCAGCTCGCGGTCACCACTGAGCTGCACGGCATCGCGGGTCACAGCCGTCACCTTCGCGTCGGGGCCGTCGAGCACGGTCACACCGAGCTTGGCCAGCCGCTTGGCGACCGAGCGTCGGCCCCGAGGGTGCAGGTACGGGCCGAGCACCGCTCCGCAGACCAGGGTCACGGCGCGGCCCGCCTCCGCCAGTTCGGCGGCGGTCTCGATGCCGGTCGGACCGGCTCCGACAACCGTCACCGCGGCCGTCGCGGGCGCGGCGTCGAGGACCGGCCGTAGCCGCTCCGCCTCCTCCAGACTGCCGATCGGGTAGGCGAACTCGGCCGCTCCGGGCACGCGCGGGTCGGCGCTGCCACTGCCCACCGCGTAGATCAGATAGTCGTAGCCGACCGTGCCGCCCGACGCCAACGTCACGCTGCGCCCGGCCGCGTCGATCCGGGCGACGGTGTCGACCACCAGCCGGACGCCCTCGCCCAGGACCTCTCGGTAGTCGACAACCGCGTCGTCCGACCCGCCCACCAGCTGGTGCAGGCGGATCCGCTCGACGAAGGTCCGACGCGAGTTGATCAGCGTCACTGTCACGTCGTCGCGCCGCATCAGGCGATTGGCCGCCATGACGCCGGCGTATCCGCCGCCGATCACGACCACTTGGGTGTTCTCAGTCATGGTGACTCCTTCGTATCCAGGGGTTCGGCCTCAAGACACCGCGCGATCGATCGTTGTGACAGCTTGTGAGGCAGATCACTTCCATGTCGCGTCCAGGACTTCGGTCGCCCGCGTACGCACCGGGGCCTTGCCTTGACGTCCGCGTCAAGGATTACCGTCGAGGTATGCGAATCGGGGAGCTGGCCGAACGGGCCGGGACGACCACGCGGACTCTGCGCTACTACGAGTCACGCGGGCTGCTTCACGCACGGCGGGCGGTGAACGGCTACCGCACGTACGACGAGGACGATCTGCGGATGCTCCAGCAGATCCGGACTCTGCAGGACTTCGGGTTCGATCTGGAGGAGACCCGCCCGTTCGTCGAATGCCTGCGCGCCGGCCACCCGGCCGGTGACGCATGCCCCGCCTCCCTCGCCGTCTACCGCCGCAAACTCGGTGAACTCGACACGCTCATCGAGCAGTTGCAGACGGTCAGGGCGGAAGTGGGTACGCAGCTGGCCCGCGCCGAACTGGAGGCGTCGGCCGACCTGCCCGGCGGCCCCGAACCACGTTGCGAACTGGGAGGATGACGAATGATTCACGCAGAAGGTGTGGCCGAGGTCACCGACGCGACCTTCGACGAGGAGGTACTGGGAGCGGTCCTCCCGGTCCTGGTGGAATTCACCGCCGACTGGTGCGGCCCCTGCCGCCAGCTCGCCCCGGTGCTCAGCGCCGTGGCGGCGGAGGAGAGCGACCGGATCAAGGTCGTCCAGATCGATGTGGACGCCAACCCGGGCATCACGTCCCGGTACGCGGTGCTCTCGATGCCGACCCTGATGGTGTTCCACGGGGGCGAACCCCTGAAGTCCATGGTCGGCGCCCGCCCCAAGCGCAAGCTCCTCCAGGAACTGGAGGACGTGTTCACGCCGGCTTGAGTGCCGCACCGGACCGCAGCGTCGGAATGCCGGCCGGGACCCGGCCGCCGCGTCTGCCGCGGGGAGGCGCCGGGCGTACTCCTGGGGGAGCGGTCGGGCAGCTCGGGGCCGGAGTGGGGCCCGTTGCTTACCTCGCGGGGGGTATCCCACAAATAAGTAGGTTCTTGGCGGGAGTCGTTGCCGCGATGACCATGGTGCGTATGACGACGCCTACGAACACCTCTTCCACTCCTGTCACAGTCATCGGCCTCGGCGCCATGGGTCAGGCTCTCGCCGGAGCCTTTCTCGACGCAGGTCTCCCCACCACCATCTGGAACCGCTCCGCGGACAAGGGCGAGGCGCTCGTCGGACGTGGGGCGGTCCGTGCCGCGTCCGTCGAAGAGGCCGTGCTCGCCTCCGAGTTGGTCGTCGTGTGTGTCGTCGACTACGACGCCGCGCAGAAGATCCTTGCTCCGCTGGCGGACGTCCTGGCCGGGCGAGTGCTGGTCAATCTGACCTCGGACACCCCGGAGCGGGCCCGTGAAGCCGCTGCCTGGGCCGAGGCGCACTCCCTCGACTACCTCGACGGCGCGATCATGGTGCCGGTCCCGGTCATCGGCGGGCCGGAGGCGCTGATCTTCTACGCGGGGGCCCGGGCGGCGTACGAGCGGTACGAGTCCGTCCTCAAGACGCTCGGTGCGCCCGCGGCCTTCCTCGGCGAGGACCACGGGCTGGCCGCCGCCTACGACATGGCGATGCTCGACTTCTTCTACGGGGCCATGGGTGGCCTGGTGCACGCCTTCGCGCTGGCCCGTGCCGAGGGGGTGGAGGCCGCGGCGCTCGCGCCGTATCTGAACACCATCGCCGGCATCCTGCCGCCGATCGTGGCGTCCACGGCCACGGACATCGACGCGCGTACGTACGACGGGTCCGGCGCCAATCTCGCCATGATGACCGCGAGCGTCGACCACATCCTGCACACCGCACGCGGGCGGGGCCTGGACACCGCGCAGTTGGAGGCGGTGAAGGCGGTCTCGGAGCGGGCGATCGCGAAGGGGCACGGCCGCGACTCGTGGGCGAGCACCTTCGAGGCCCTGGGCGGCGCGTGAAAGGGTGCCCGCACCGGCGGATGCGGTGCGGGCACCCAGGCGTGGGCTCAGCCGGTCAGGCAGGCCGGAAGTACACCGTGGCCAGCGGCGGCAGAGTCAGGAGCACGCTGGTCTGCCTGCCGTGCATGGCCACCGCCTCCGGCTTCAGCGGCTCCTCGTTGCGTACGTCGCCACCGCCGTAACGAGCCGCGTCCGTGTTGAGGACCTCCACCCAGCTCTCGAAGCCCTCCGGTACGCCGACGCGGTAGTCGTGGCGTACCACCGGGGAGAAGTGCGAGATCGCCAGGAGCGGCGAGCCGTCGGCGTCGTAGCGCAGGAACGCGAACACGTTGTCCTCGTACGCGTTCCCGTCGACCCAGGCGAAGCCCTCCGGCACGGTGTCGCGCTGCCAGAGGGCGGGCACCGCCCCGTACACCGCGTTCAGATCGCCCACCAGGGTGCGTACACCGCGGTGGTCGCCCGAGGCCTCGTACGAGGGGTCGAGCAGCCACCAGTCGGGGCCGTGCCCCTCGGACCACTCCGCTCCCTGGGCGAACTCCTGGCCCATGAAGAGGAGTTGCTTGCCCGGGTGGGCCCACATGAAGCCGAGGTAGGCGCGGTGGTTGGCGCGCCGCTGCCACCAGTCGCCCGGCATCTTGCTGACCAGCGCCTGCTTCCCGTGCACCACCTCGTCGTGCGAGATCGGCAGGACATAGTTCTCGCTGTACGCGTACACCATCGAGAAGGTCATCTCGTTGTGGTGGTACTTGCGGTGCACCGGCTCCTTCGACACGTATACGAGTGAGTCGTGCATCCAGCCCATGTTCCACTTCAGCCCGAAACCCAGGCCCCCGAAGCCGCCGGGACCGACATGGTGCGTGGCGCGCGTGACGCCGTCCCAGGCGGTGGACTCCTCGGCGATCGTGACGACACCGGGGTTACGCCGGTAGACGGTCGCGTTCATCTCCTGGAGGAAGGCGACGGCATCCAGATTCTCCCGGCCGCCGTGCTCGTTCGGCGACCACTGCCCGTCCTCGCGTGAGTAGTCGAGGTAGAGCATCGAGGCCACCGCGTCGACCCGCAGGCCGTCGATGTGGAACTCCTCGCACCAGTACGTGGCGTTGGAGACCAGGAAGTTGCGGACCTCCTTGCGGCCGAAGTCGAACTCCAGCGTGCCCCAGTCCGGGTGCGCGGCCCGGGACGGGTCCGAGTGCTCGTACAGCGGGCGGCCGTCGAACTCCGCGAGCGCCCAGTCGTCGCGCGGGAAGTGCGCGGGAACCCAGTCGATGATGACCCCGATGCCCGCCTGGTGGAGGGCGTCGACGAGGTGCCGGAAGTCGTCCGGGCCGCCCATGCGCGAGGTCGGGGCGTAGAAGCCGGTGACCTGGTAGCCCCAGGAGCCGCCGAAGGGATGCTCGGAGACCGGCATCAGCTCGACATGCGTGAAGCCCAGATCGCGTACATAGGCGGGGAGCTGGGTTGCAAGTTGGCGGTACGTCAGTCCCGGTCGCCAGGAGGGGAGATGGACCTCGTACGCCGAGAACGGGGCCTCGTGCACCGGGCGGTCGCCCCGGTGCGCCATCCAGTCCGCGTCCCGCCACTCGTAGTGCGAGGCCGTGACCACCGAGGCGGTGGCAGGGGGAACCTCCGCCTGCCGGGCCATCGGGTCGGCGCGCAGCGTGTGCGAGCCGTCCGGGCGGCAGATGTCGAACTTGTACAGGGCGCCCTCGCCGACCGCCGGGACGAACAGCTCCCATACGCCCGATGAGCCGAGCGAGCGCATCGGGAGGCCCTTGCCGTCCCAGTAGTTGAAGTCACCGCTGACCCGCACCCCGCGGGCGTTCGGCGCCCACACGGTGAAGCGGGTGCCGGTCACGCCCTGGTGCTCCATCGGCTGGGCGCCGAGAGCGGTCCACAGCTCCTCGTGCCGGCCCTCGCCGATCAGATGCAGGTCGAGTTCACCGAGCGCCGGAAGGAAGCGGTACGGGTCGTGGACCTCGATCTCGTTGTCCTCGTAGGCGACCGCGAGCTGATAATCGGGGACGGTGGACATCGGCAGGACCCCGGCGAAGAACCCGTCGCCGTCCTCGTGCAGTTCCGCCCGCAGCCCCTTGGCGAGCACGGTCACCGAACGCGCGAAGGGGCGCAGCGCACGGAACTCCACCCCGCCCCGGGTCAGGTGCGCGCCCAGCAGGTCGTGCGGGGCGTGGTGCTCACCGGCGAGCAGCCGGGCCCGGTCCCCGCCGTCCATGGCGACGGCGGGGAGCACGCCCTTGCTGCCACCGCCGCGCCGGGGACGGGGCGGCGTGGCGCCGGTCCGTGTGGCCCGGGTCTGCTTGGCCGGCGGCGCGGTGGCCGGGGTGGCCGCGGTCGCGGGTGCGCCCTTCGGCGCGGGTGCGGCGGGTGCAGCGGGTGCGGCAGAGGCGGTCGGGGCGGAGACCTCGGTGGTCACCGGCTGCTGGACGGGCGGGACCTCGATGGGGTCCGACGTTTTGCGGGACGGCTTGCGGGACGGCTTGCGGGCGGTCACAGGGACTGCCTCCTCGGAGGGGGAGAAGTGGGAAGAGCGGGTGGGGTTCAGTCGGTCGCCGTGGCCAGGCGCTGGATCGCGGCCATCGGCACCGGCAGCCAGTCGGGCCGGTTCCGTGCCTCGTACAGCACCTCGTACACCGCTTTGTCGGTCTCGTAGGCGCGGAGCAATTCCGGTTCGCCGCGCGGATCGGAGCCCGAGGCCTGCGCGTATCCCTCGCAGTACGCGGCGCGGCAGCGCGCCGCCCACTCGTCGTTCCACGGGCGGTGCGAGCGGGCCGCGTAGTCGAAGGAGCGGAGCATGCCCGCGACATCGCGCACCGGCGGCTGCGGACGGCGGCGTTCCGGAAGGGGCCTGGCGGGCTCCCCCTCGAAGTCGATCAGTGACCAGAAACCGTCCTCGGCGCGCAGCGTCTGACCGAGATGGAGATCGCCGTGGACCCGCTGGACCGCCCAGCCGGTGTCCTCGTGACCGAGCGCGGCGACGGCGTCGAAGGCGGTACGCAGCCCCGGCACGTAGGGCACGAGTGCCGGCACCGCCCGGGCGGCGGCCGCCAGCCGCTCCGTCATCCCGTCGACGAGCTGTCTGGTCTGCGAGCGGCGCAGCGCGGGCGTCGGCAGCGCGGCGGCGAGCGCGATGTGCACCTCGGCCGTGGCCCGGCCCAGGGCGTGGGCCTCCGGTACGAAGTCCCGGCCGGCCGCGAGCGCGCCGAGGGCGAGCTGCCAGCCGTCCCGCGCGCCGCGCAGGAATGGCTGCAGCACACCGAGCGTCACCGGCTGCGGAGCGGTGGCCTCGAACCAGGCGACCGGGGCGGGCACCCGTCGGCAGCCTTCGCGGGTGAGGGCGAGCGGCAGCTCCAGATCGGGGTTGGTGCCCGGGAAGACCCGGCGGAAGATCTTGAGGATGTAGGCGTCGCCGTAGACGAGCGAGGAGTTGGACTGCTCGGCGTCGAGCACCCGGGGCGCGAGCCCGGCGGGGATCGCGGTGGCCTGGTCGAAGCGGATCGGACCGAGGGGGCCGGGGCGGCGGAACCGTTCCAGCAGAAGTTCGGCGACGCGCGGGTCGTGCAGACCCTCGTAGACCGTGAGGCCGGCCAGCGGCCCGTCCTGGAGCCGGCCGATCCGGGCAGCGGCCAGCCGGGGCGGGAGCATGGCCCGCACCCCGAGCAGGAGCTGATAGCAGTCGCCCGGCGCGTTCGCGGGCAGACCGGGCTGATGGGCCCTGACCAGCAGATGGAGCAGCCCGGGACCCGTGCCGGCAGAGCTCACCGGCAGTATCTCGGTCGCCGACACGAGCGAGAAGCGGGTGACCGGCTGCCCCTTGCCCGCGAACCAGCGCTGGCCCGGCAGCCAGGCGTGGAGCAGGGGAGCGAGGGAGGACAGCAGAGCCGCGCCGTCGGCGGTACTGTCCGCCGCACCCGCCCCGGAGCTCGTCTGCGGCGGCGGGGCGCTCATGGTCGTGCTCGTTGTTGTGCTCTTCGTTTTACTTTTCGATGTGGCGACTCGAGTGGATGCAGCCTCCGACATGGCATCGCGTCCTTTCCCCGGGCACACCACAGGATGCGAAGAGTGTCCCGGATTGCGGCAATGGCTGTCCGGCTGTGCGGGACGTGTCGGGAGAGGAAGGTCCGTACGGACTCGATCTTTGGCCCGTAAAGGACCGGAGGAGACCGGAAGAGCTCGATATGGGGGAGAGTGCCCCCTGCGGGGCGGCGGAAACCGCCCCGCGAGAGGTCGTACGCAGCAGCTCGTCGTCAGGCGACGGGCGGGTCCTTCCGCAAGCGGAACCAGTAGAAGCCGTGCCCCGCGAGGGTGAGCAGGTAGGGCCACTGGCCGATGGCCGGGAAGCGCACCCCGCCGATCAGCTCCACCGGGTGACGGCCGTTGTACGCCCGCAGATCCAGTTCCGTCGGTTGTGCGAACCGCGAGAAGTTGTGGACGCACAGCACCAGATCGTCGGTGCCGTCGCCGTTCGGCGGGGCCTCCCGGATGAAGGCCAGAACGGCCGGGTTCGAGGACGGCAGTTCCGTGTACGAGCCCGTACCGAACGCGTGGTTCTGCTTGCGGATCTCGATCATCCGCCGCGTCCAGTGCAGCAGCGAGGACGGCGAGGCCATCGACGCCTCGACATTGGTGACCTGGTAGCCGTAGACCGGGTCCATGATCGTGGGGAGATACAGGCGCCCCGGATCGCTGGAGGAGAACCCGGCGTTCCGGTCGGGGGTCCACTGCATCGGGGTGCGTACGGCGTCGCGGTCGCCGAGCCAGATGTTGTCGCCCATCCCGATCTCGTCCCCGTAGTAGAGGATCGGGGAGCCGGGCAGGGACAGCAGCAGCGCCGTGAACAGCTCAATCTGGTTGCGGTCGTTGTCCAGGAGAGGCGCCAGCCGGCGGCGGATGCCGATATTGGCCCGCATCCGCGGATCCTTGGCGTACTCCGCGTACATGTAGTCGCGTTCTTCGTCCGTGACCATTTCGAGCGTGAGCTCGTCGTGGTTGCGCAGGAAGATCCCCCACTGGCAGTTCTTCGGGATCGCCGGGGTCTTCGCGAGGATTTCCGAGACCGGGTAGCGGCTCTCGCGCCGTACGGCCATGAAGATGCGGGGCATCACCGGGAAGTGGAATGCCATGTGGCACTCGTCGCCGTCGGCCTGGAAGTCACCGAAGTAGTCGACGACGTCTTCCGGCCACTGGTTGGCCTCGGCCAGCAGCACGGTGTCCGGGTAGTTGGCGTCGATCTCCTTGCGGACCCGCTTGAGGAAGGCGTGGGCCTCCGGCAGGTTCTCGCAGTTGGTGTTCTCGCTTTGGTAGAGATACGGCACGGCGTCCAGTCGGAAGCCGTCGATACCCAGGTCCAGCCAGAAGCGCAGCGCCGAGATGATCTCTTCCTGCACCGCCGGGTTCTCGTAGTTGAGATCGGGCTGGTGCGAGAAGAACCGGTGCCAGTAGTACTGCTTGCGCACCGGGTCGAAGGTCCAGTTGGACGTCTCGGTATCGACGAAGATGATCCGCGCGTCCTGGAACTGCTTGTCGTCGTCGGCCCAGACGTAGTAGTCGCCGTACGGCCCGTCGGGGTCGGTGCGGGACTGCTGGAACCAGTCGTGCTGATCGCTCGTGTGGTTCATGACGAAGTCGATGATCACGCGCATACCGCGCTGGTGCGCGGCGTCGACGAACTCGACGAAGTCGGCGAGGTCACCGAACTCCGGCAGGACGGCGGTGTAGTCGGAGACGTCGTAACCACCGTCGCGCAGCGGCGACTTGAAGAACGGCGGCAGCCAGAGGCAGTCGACGCCCAGCCACTGCAGATAGTCGAGTTTGGCGGTGATGCCCTTGAGGTCGCCGATGCCATCGCCGTTGGAGTCCTGGAAGGACCGGACGAGGACCTCGTAGAAGACGGCGCGCTTGAACCAGTCGGGATCGCGGTCCTTGGCGGGAGTGTCCTCGAACGTGTCGTGGACGGGCTCGTTGACGATCATGGTGTGGGTGACCCTCCGGTCGGCGGGGACGGTCGCAGAACGACGATGTGCGCGGGTGTCACGCCCGGCTCCAGACGCACATAGAAGGTCCTGCCCCAGTGATAGGTGTCGCCGGTGAGCTCATCGCGCACCGGTACGCGCTCATGCCGGTCGAGGCAGAGCTGTGGCATGTCCAACGAGACCGTGGCCTCCTGGGTGTGGTGGGGGTCGAGGTTGACGACTACCAGAACGATGTTCGGACCCGAGCGCTTGCTGTACGCGATCAGGGCCTCGTTGTCGACGGAGTGGAAGTGCACGTCGCGCAGTTGCTGGAGCGCCGGATGGCGTCGTCTGATCCGGTTGAGCGAGGTGATCAGAGGCGCCAGCGAACGGCCCTCGCGCTCCGCCGACTCCCAGTCCCTGGGCTTGATCTCGTACTTCTCCGAGTGCAGGTACTCCTCGCTCCCGGAACGCACCGGGGCGTTCTCGCACAGCTCGAATCCCGCGTACACGCCCCAGGACGGCGACAGGGTCGCGCCCAGGACGGCCCGCGCCTCGAAGGCGGGGCGGCCGCCCTCCTGGAGGTAGCCGGGAAGGATGTCGGGGGTGTTCACGAAGAAGTTGGGACGCATGTACGAGGCGGAGTCGCCCGAAAGCTCTGTGACGTACTCGGTGAGTTCCTGCTTGGTGTTACGCCAGGTGAAGTACGTGTACGACTGCTGGAAGCCCACCGCGGCGAGCGTGCGCATCATCGCGGGCCGGGTGAACGCCTCCGCCAGGAAGATCACGTCCGGATCGGTGCGGTTGATCTCGCCGATCACCTTCTCCCAGAAGACCACCGGCTTGGTGTGCGGATTGTCGACGCGGAAGATGCGCACGCCGTGGTCCATCCAGAACCGCAGGACGCGGACGGACTCCGTGACCAGCCCGCGCAGATCCTTGTCGAAGGCGATCGGGTAGATGTCCTGGTACTTCTTGGGCGGATTCTCCGCGTAGGCGATGGAGCCGTCGGGGCGGTGGTGGAACCACTCCGGGTGCTCGGTCACCCAGGGGTGGTCGGGGGAGCACTGGAGGGCGAAGTCCAGCGCGATCTCCATGCGCAGGGTGCGGGCGGTCTCCACGAAGTGGTCGAAGTCGTCGAGGGTGCCGAGCTCGGGGTGGACGGTGTCGTGGCCGCCCTCGGCCGAGCCGATCGCCCAGGGCACACCCGGGTCGTCCGGGCCGGGGGAGAGGGTGTTGTCAGCGCCCTTGCGGTGAGTGGTGCCGATGGGGTGGATGGGCGGGAGGTAGACGACGTCGAAGCCCATCGCCGCGACGGCGGGCAGCCGTTCGGCGGCCGTGCGGAACGTGCCGCTGATGATCCGGGTGGCGGGCGGCTGTGCCTTCGCGGCCTTGCCCGCCCGGCCCTTCTTCGTGTCCTTCGGCGGCTTGACCTCCTCGGTCCGCGCGCCTTCGGAGCGCGGGAACAGCTCGTACCAGGAGCCGTAGAGGGCCCGGCGGCGCTCCACGGTCAGGGGCAGCGGGCGGGAGGCGGTGACCAGTTCGCGCAGCGGGTGGCGGCAGAGCGCCTCGTCGGCGGCGGGGGCGAGCGCCGCGGCGAGCCGGGAGGCCGCCGGGCGCATGGTGTCGCGCAGGGCGTCGGCGGCGGCGAGCACCGCCTCCCGGCCGTCCTTTTTCGGTACGTCATCGGCGGCCCGCTCGTAGAGTGCGGCGCCCTCGGCCAGGACCAGTTCGGTGTCGATGCCCGCGGGGATCTTGATCTGGGCGGCGTGCCGCCAGGTGGCCACCGGATCGCTCCACGCCTCCACCGTGTAGGTCCACCGGCCTTCGGCCGACGGGGTGACGTCGGCTCCCCAGCGGTCCGTGCCGGGTGCCAGTTCACGCATCGGAGTCCACGGCCCCGGACGCCCGCTGGGGTCGTGCAGGACGACGTTGGCGGCCACGGCGTCATGGCCTTCGCGAAAGACGGTGGCGGTGACCTGGAAGGTCTCACCGGCAACGGCTTTCGCCGGCCTTCTGCCGCAGTCGACGAGCGGACGGACGTCGAGGACGGGAATGCGACCGATCATGGAATCACCTGGGGGCTGGAGCTGGGGAGGCGCGGGGCACGACGAAGCTGCGGAGAGCTGTACGGGCGTGTCGCGCTTGTTGGGGCTTGTCCTTTGTAGCCGCTCTGCTGTCGGCTGGCTGGCTGTGGGCATGGCCGCTCCTGTCCGCGTTCACTCGAATGGCACTCGAATGGGTGGTGCGCGGGGTATCCGCGCACCGAATTCGGTGCGCGGATACGGACTGCCGAGGCTGTGTACCGGGGAAGCCTGCCCACCGTTCTCGGGTGGGCAATCCGGTGGTGTGTTAACTACTCGGTCGTAGCTGCCGGGCGCCCCGCGGCGGTTCCCCGTTCCCCGGGCGCCACTCGGAAGCCTTCCTTGTGCCCCGAAGTGCCACAAGGCCACATGAGGGTGCGGAATCGGCCATATCGCCTGGGGTCAACGGGGCGGGTGGGGCGCGTGAATCGGGCCGTACGGCGGACGCGGGGCGGCGCCGGGGTGCGGGGGTGCGGGCGGGAGGTGACCGCCGGACCCGGTGAGCCGGTCGCGCGCCGTGGCCGGGTTTCGCGGCGCGCCGCTACCTTCGAGGGTGACGGAGAGGGCGCCCGCAGTCGTGCGTCCCCTCGGATTCGTACGTCCCCTGTAAAGGTGGAATACGTGAAGGCCATTCGTCGATTCACCGTGCGTCCTGTCCTCCCCGATTCCCTCCAACCGCTTCAGGATCTTGCGCGCAACCTGCGCTGGTCCTGGCACACCGAGACCCGTGAGCTCTTCCAGGCCGTCGACCCCGAGGGCTGGCGGCCCGCGGAGGCCGACCCTGTCCGTCTGCTCGGCGCCGTGTCCGCCGGACGCCTCGCCGAGCTGGCCCAGGACCAGCAGTTCCTGCGTCGGCTGACCGAGGTGTCCGACGACCTCCGCGAGTACCGAGACGGCCCGAGGTGGTATCAGGACCAGCTCGCCGCCGGTGCGGAACTCCCCGCCGCCGTGGCCTACTTCTCACCCGAGTTCGGAGTGACCGCGGCCCTGCCGCAGTACTCCGGCGGACTCGGCATCCTCGCCGGCGACCACCTCAAGGCCGCCAGCGACCTGGGCGTACCGCTCATCGGAGTGGGCCTGCTCTACCGGCACGGCTACTTCCGCCAGACCCTGTCGCGCGACGGCTGGCAGCAGGAGCACTATCCCGTCCTCGACCCGAACGAAATGCCGCTCACCCTGGTGCTGGAGGCCGACGGCACCCCCAGCCGGGTGGTGCTGGCGCTGCCCGGCGGACGCTCGCTCCATGCCTGCATCTGGCAGGCCCAGGTCGGCCGCGTACCGCTGCTGCTGCTCGACTCCGACGTGGAGGAGAACGCGGCGGGCGAGCGCGATGTCACCGACCGGCTGTACGGCGGTGGCAGCCACCACCGTCTGCTCCAGGAGATGTTGCTCGGCATCGGCGGGGTCCGCGCCGTGCGGACCTACTGCCGGCTGACCGGGACCCCCGCCCCGGAGGTGTTCCACACCAACGAGGGGCACGCCGGATTCCTCGGCCTGGAACGCATCCGGGAACTCTCCGAGACCGGGCTGGACTTCGACGCCGCCCTGGAAGTGGTGCGGGCCGGCACGGTCTTCACCACCCACACCCCGGTACCCGCCGGAATAGACCGTTTCGACCGCCAGCTGGTGGCCCGGCACTTCGGGGACGACGGCGAACTGCCCGGCGTCGCCGTCGAGTGGATTCTCCGGCTCGGCATGGAGACCTACGAGGGCGGCGAACCCGGCCTCTTCAACATGGCGGTCATGGGGCTGCGGCTCGCCCAGCGCGCCAACGGGGTCTCCACCCTGCACGGAGCCGTCAGCCGGGAGATGTTCTCCGGGCTGTGGCCGGGATTCGACCCCTCCGAGGTGCCGATCACCTCGGTGACCAACGGCGTGCACGCCCCGACCTGGGTGGCTCCGGAAGTCTTCCGGCTCGGTGCCGGGAAGGTCGGAGCCGGCCGCGCCGGGGACGTGCTCGCGGGCGGGCCGGTGGAAGGCGCCCTCGACGGCGAGCCGTCCGGACGCCCCACCGGCACACCCAAGCGATGGGACGCCGTGGCCGACATCCCTGACCGGGAGATCTGGGACCTGCGCCGGGTCCTGCGCGAACAGCTGGTCACGGAGGTGCGCAAGCGGCTCTACGCCTCCTGGCGCAGGCGCGGCGCCGGTACGGCCGAGCTCGGCTGGATCGACGGAGTGCTGGACCCGGACGTGCTGACCATCGGGTTCGCCCGCCGTGTGCCCTCGTACAAGCGCCTCACGCTCATGCTCCGTGACCGCGGCCGGCTGACGGAGCTGCTGCTCCACCCGGAGCACCCCATCCAGATCGTCGTCGCGGGCAAGGCGCACCCGGCCGACGACGGCGGCAAGCGGCTGGTGCAGGAGCTGGTGCGCTTCTCGGACGACCCGCGGGTGCGCCACCGCATCGTCTTCCTGCCGGACTACGGCATGGGCATGGCGAAGAAGCTCTACCCGGGCTGCGACGTCTGGCTCAACAACCCGCTGCGTCCGCTGGAGGCGTGCGGTACCAGCGGGATGAAGGCGGCGCTCAACGGCTGCCTCAACCTCTCGGTGCGTGACGGCTGGTGGGACGAGTGGTACGAGCCCGACTTCGGCTGGGAGATCCCCACCGCCGACGGTGCCGCCACGGACGAGGACCGGCGCGACGAGCTGGAGGCGAACGCCCTCTACGCGCTGATCGAGGACCGGGTCGCGCCGCGCTTCTACGACCGGGACGCCGAGGGGCTGCCGGAGCGCTGGATCGAGATGGTCCGCCGCACCCTGGCCACCCTCGGACCCAAGGTGCTCGCGGGCCGCATGGTGCGTGAGTACGTGGAGCGGCTCTACGCGCCCGCCGCGCAGGCCCGGCGCTCCCTCGACCCGGCGGCGGCGCGGGAACTCGCGGCGTGGAAGGCCCGGGTGCGGGCCGCCTGGCCCGGGGTCGCCGTCGACCATGTGGAGGCGTCGGCCGCCATCGTCACGGGTGGCTCGGCGGAGCTGGGGTCCACCCTGTCGCTCCGGGTGCGGGTCGCCCTGGGCGGGCTGGACCCGGACGACGTCGAGGTGCAGGTGGTCGCAGGGCGGGTCGATTCCGGTGACGCGATCGCGGACGCCCAGGCGTTCCCGCTGAAGCCGGCCGGCGGTCATGACCTGGACGACTGCTGGCTGTACGAGGGTCCGCTCACCCTGGACCGCACGGGACCGTACGGCTACACCGTGCGGGTCCTTCCGTCCCATCGGCTGCTGGCTTCCGGCGCGGAGCTCGGCCTGGTCGCGCTGCCGGCGGACGGTGCGGTGGAGGGCTCGGGCGTACTGCTGCGCTGACGGCATGGCGAACGGCCCGGGAGGAGAGTGAACTCCGCCCGGGCCGTTCTGTTTCATGGGACCTCAGAAGTCAGCAGACTTCAGAAGCCGATGACCTCAGAAGGTCAGCTTGAAGCTGTTGATCTTGCCGGTGTCCTGCGCGGCGACGTCCTGGACCTTGAGCTTCCAGGCGCCGTTCGCCACCTCGGACGAGGCGTTGGCCGTGTACGTCGTGACCACGTTGTCCGCTGAGTCGCTCGACGAGGAGTTCTTCAGCCGGTAGGTGCTGCCGTCGGGGGCGACGAGGTCGATGACCAGGTCACCGCGCCAGGTGTGCGTGATGTCCACGCCGACCTGGAGGGCGGTCGGCGCGTTGCCCGTGACACCGGTGACGTTGACCGTGCTGGTGACGGCCGCGCCGTTGTCCGGGATCGACACGGCGGTGGTGTTCTCGAAGACGGTGCCACCGCCGCCGCCACCGGGACGCGAGCCCACGTTGATGCCGGCCCAGGCGTCGGCCACGGCCTTGTACTCGGCGCTGGTGGTCCCGTACAGCTCACCGGCCACGGCGAGCGTGCCGGTGCGGGCAGCGGCGTAGTTCGTCGTGGAGGTGAACTTGGTGGTGAGCGCCTTGAACCAGATCTGCAGGGCCTTGTCCCGGCCGATGCCGGTCACGGGCAGACCGTCGGAGGTCGGGGAGTTGTACGAGACGCCGTTGACGGTCTTGGCGCCGCTGCCCTCGGAGAGCAGGTAGAAGAAGTGGTTCGCCGGGCCCGAGGAGTAGTGGACGTCGATCGAGCCGATGCCCGAGTACCAGGCGTCCTTGGAGCCGCCGTCCTTGCTCGGCTTGTCCATGTAGCGCAGCGGGGTGCCGTCGCCGTTGATGTCGATCTTCTCGCCGACGAGGTAGTCGCCCGGGTCGGCCGTGGTGTTGGAGTAGAACTCCACGCCCGCGGCGAAGATGTCGGAGGTCGCCTCGTTGAGACCGCCGGACTCGCCGCTGTAGACCAGCTTGGCCGTGGCGGCGGTGACGCCGTGCGTCATCTCGTGGGCCGCGACGTCGAGGGAGGTCAGCGGCTTGAGGTTGCCCTCGCCGTCCCCGTACGTCATGCAGAAGCAGCTGTCCTGCCAGAAGGCGTTGACGTACGCGTTGCCGTAGTGGACGCGGGAGTACGCGGCGACGCCGTCACCCTTGATGCCCGTGCGGCCGTGCACGTTCTTGTAGTAGTCCCAGGTTTCGGCCGCACCGTAGTGCGCGTCCGCACCCGCGGTCTCCAGGTTCTGCGGGGTGCCGTTGCCCCAGATGTCGTCGGTGCCGGAGAAGAGGGTCCCGGTGCCGGACGTGCCGCGGTTCAGGTTGTACGTCTTGCCGTTGCCGCGCGTGGTGTCGGTCAGCGTGTACGAGGGCGCGGTGCCGAGCGTCACCTGGCCGTTGTACTGGGTGTTGCCCGTGCCGTTCTCGACGGCCTGCCACTCGTGGAGCTTGGCGCCGCTTGAGGCGTCCGTGACGACGTGCAGCTCGTTCGGGGTGCCGTCGTGCTGGAATCCGCCGACGACGGTCTCGTAGGCGAGCTGCGGAGTGCCGCTCGCCAGCCAGACCACCTTGCGCGGGGCCTCGCTGGCCTTGGTCGCCTTCGAGCCCTCGGTCTTCGCGGCGCCCAGCGCCTGCTTCTCGGCGGTGGCCGGCGCGACGTCCGCCGTGGTGCCGACTGCCTTCAGCTGGGCCGTGGTGGCCTTGGACGCCTTGGTGACGCTCTCGGTCTTCCCCGCCTTGGTCTCCTGCACGACGAGGTCGCCGCCGAGGACCGGAAGTCCGTCGAGGGTGCGCTCGTAGCGGGTGTGCGTGGTGCCGTCGCGGTCCTGGACGACATCGCGGACGACGAGCTTCTCCTGCGACCCGAGACCGAGCTGCTTGGCGGTGGCCGCCTTGGTGGAGTTGGCCTCGCGGAGCAGCTCGGCGCGCTGGGAGGGCGAGAGCTGTGCGGGGAGCGAGCCCGGGTCCGCCTTGGTGGCGGCCGGGGCGGCGACGGGACCACTGCCGGGAGTGGCGGTGGCGGTGCCGGTCTGGATTCCGACGGCGAGCATGGCTGCCGCGGCTATCAGAGCGCCGGTCGCGGTGGCACGACGGCTGTGCGTGGATCTCACGCTGACTCCTTCTGCGAGGGGGGTATTCGGGCGGCCGGGTGAGCCATCCGGGCAGAGCAAGCGGTGCGCAGAACGGGGTGAAGAGTGTCAGCAGATGTGGGCACCTGTCAGGACCGCGTCAACAATTTGGCCGGAAATCGTCCGTTGCCCGATGGGCCATGTTCGTTAAGCGGACGTTTCCGCGATCATTGCCGCGATGTCGTCCGGAGTTCGGCGGAGCCCGTAATCCCAGGGTGTTCGGGGGTTCTGAGCATCCGGGGTGTGTTCGAACGACCCATGCGTTTCCGGCCGATGACCACCTGATGAGACGGCGCGGAGTGTGGCTCGTTCCGCGCCGTCCCGGCAGGCTTCGGCCCGGGTCCGCGCGGGGTCAGGCCAGGCTCTCCCGCCACGCCCTGTGCAGCCCGGCGAACCGGCCCGTGCCGCCGATGAGTTCGGCCGGGGCCCCGTCCTCCACGATCCGGCCGTGCTCCATCACCAGCACCCGGTCCGCGATTTCCACGGTCGACAGCCGGTGCGCGATCACCACCGCCGTACGGCCGTGCAGCACCGTGTCCATGGCTCGCTGGACGGCCCGTTCACCCGGGATGTCCAGGGAACTCGTCGCCTCGTCGAGGATCAGCACCGCCGGATCGGCGAGCAGGGCGCGGGCGAACGCGACGAGCTGGCGCTGCCCCGCGGAGATCCGGCCGCCCCGCTTCCGTACGTCCGTGTCGTAGCCGTCGGGCAGGCTGCTGATGAAGTCGTGCGCGCCGATGGCCTTCGCCGCGCGCTCGATCTCCCCGGGCGTCGCGTCCGGCCGGCCGATCGCGATGTTCTCGGCGACCGTCCCGGAGAACAGGAACGCCTCCTGGGTCACCATCACCACGCCCCGCCGCAGCTCGGCCGTGGCGAGGTCCCGCAGATCGGTGCCGTCCAGCAGGACCCGGCCCTCGGTCGGATCGTAGAAACGCGCCACCAGCTTCGCCAGCGTCGACTTCCCCGCACCCGTCGAACCGACCACGGCGACGGTCTGCCCGGCCGGCACCGTCAGATCGAAGCGCGGCAGGACCTCACCGCCCGTGCGGTAGGCGAAGCGCACCCCCTCGAAGGTCACCTCGCGGCCCGGGTGGTCACCGGTCAGCGCCGGGAGCTCCTTCGGCGCGGTCGTCTCCGGGACCGTGGGCGTCTGCGCCAGCAGGCCGGCGATCTTGTCCAGCGACGCGGCGGCGGACTGATAGGAGTTCAGGAACATCCCGAGCCGGTCGATCGGGTCGTAGAGCCGCCGCAGATACAACACGGCCGCGGCCAGCACCCCGAGCGCGAGCGTCCCGGACGCCACGCGGTAGGCGCCCCACAGCACCATCGCGGCCACTGCCGTGTTGGCGACCAGCCGGGAGCCGATGACATAGCGCGCCATCTCCAGCATCGCGTCGCCGTTCGCCCGCTCGTGACGGTGGTTGAGCGCCGCGAAGTCCGCGTCGTTGCCCCGCTCCCGGCGGAATGCCTGGACCGGCCGGATGCCGTTCATCGTCTCCGCGAACTTGACGATGACCGAGGCGATCGTCGTGGACCGGGTGGCGAACGCCTTCCCCGCCCGCCGCTGGTAGAGGCGCACCAGCAGATACAGCGGTACGAAGGAGAGCACCGCGATCGAACCCATGGCCGGGTCCAGCCAGAGCAGCAGCACGGAGATGGACACGAACGACAGGATCACGCCGATCAGTTCCTGGAGCCCCTCGCTCAGCAGCTCCCGCAGCGACTCCACATCCGTGGTGGAACGCGAGATCAGCCGGCCGGAGGTGTAGCGCTCGTGGAAGTCCACGCTCAGCGCCTGCGCGTGACGGAAGATCCGGCCGCGCAGATCGAGCAGGACGTCCTGGTTGATCCGTGCGGAGCCCCTGATGAACGCGTACTGGAGGATTCCCGCACCGAGCGAACAGAGCACGTACCCGACGGCCACGGCGATCAGCGGCCCGTAGTCGCTGTCCCGGAACGCCGGTACGCCGCTGTCGATGGCGTACGCCACCAGCAGCGGCCCCGCCTGGACCGCCGCCTGCTGGAGCACCAGGAACAGGGCGGCCACCCAGACCCGGCCGCGCAGCGGACGGAGCAGCGAGAAGAGCAGCGCCCGCGTCGCGCCACGCGGCGCGGGCAGGGCGTCCCGGTCGAACGGATCACCGGCGGGCCCGGCCTTGGCCGGCTCCTTGCGAGGCACCTCGTCGTCGGCGAGAGAGGGTCCGTCGGTCGTGGCACTGGTCATCGGGTGCTGCTTTCCTCGGCAGTGGCGTCCTCGGGGGCGGCCGGGGTGTCCTCAGGGATCCCCGGCTCCGCCGCACCCGACATCAGCCAGGCGTACTCGGCGTTGCTGCGCAGCAGTTCCTGGTGCGTGCCGACGGCACTGATCCGGCCCTCGGAGAGCAGCGCCACCCGGTCCGCGAGCATCACGGTGGACGGCCGGTGCGCCACGACCACCGCGGTCGTCCGCTCCAGCACCTGGCGGAGCGCCGCCTCGACGAGCGTCTCCGTGTGGACGTCCAGGGCGGAGAGCGGGTCGTCCAGCACCAGGAAGCGGGGACGGCCGACGACGGCGCGGGCGAGCGCGAGACGCTGCCGCTGACCGCCGGAGAGGCTGAGCCCCTGCTCGCCGACCTGGGTGTCCAGACCGTGCGGAAGGTCGTACACGAAGTCCGCCTGTGCGACGGCGAGGGCCCGGCGCAGCTCCTCCTCGCCCGCCCCTTCGGCGCCCATCAGCACGTTCTCGCCGACGGTCGCCGAGAAGAGGGTCGGCTCCTCGAACGCCACCGACACCAGCTCGCGCAGCCGTGGCCGAGCCATCCCGGCGATGTCCTCGCCGTCCAGCATGATCCGGCCGCCGGTGACCTCGTGCAGCCGGGGAACGAGCGCCGTGAGCGTCGTCTTCCCCGAGCCCGTGGCGCCCACCAGGGCCATCGTCTCGCCGGGACGGATCCGCAGATCGATGCGCGCGAGCACGGGCGCCGAGCCGGGATCGGCGTCGGGATACCGGAACTCGACACCTTCGAAGACCATGCCGGGCTCGTCGGCCTCGCGGCCACGGCCGTCCCCGTCGGCGCCGCGCTCCTCCGCCACGTCCATGACCTCGAAATACCGCTCGGTCGCCGTCGCCGACTCCTGGCTCATCGCCAGCAGGAACCCGATCGACTCCACCGGCCAGCGCAGCGCCAGGGCCGTCGACAGGAAGGCCACGAGCGTGCCCGCCGACAGCGCGCCGTCGGCCACCTGGATCGTGCCGAGCACCAACGCCGCACCGATCGCCAGCTCCGGAATGGTGGTGATGAGGGCCCAGATACCGGCGAGCAGCCTGGCCTTGCCCAGTTCCGTACCGCGCAATCGCTGCGACAGCTCGCGGAACGCCAGGGCCTGGCTGCGGTGCCGGCCGAAGCCCTTGACGATCCGGATGCCGAGCACGCTCTCCTCGACGACCGTGGTCAGATCACCCACCTGGTCCTGTGCCTTGCGCGCCACCACGGAGTACTTGGTCTCGAAGAGCGAACAGAGGATCACCAGGGGTACGGCGGGCGCGAGGAGCACCAGTCCCAGCGTCCAGTCCTGGGCGAACAGAATGATGAAACCGACCAGAATCGTTGTGGCGTTGACCAGCAGAAAGACCAACGGGAAGGCCAGGAACATCCGCAGCAGCATCAGATCCGTGGTCCCGCGCGAGAGCAGCTGCCCCGACGGCCATCGGTCGTGGAAGGCCACGGGCAGCCGTTGCAGATGCCGGTAGAGGTCGGCGCGCATCGATGCCTCGACCCCCGCGAGCGGCCGCGCCACGAGCCACCGCCGCAGGCCGAAAAGCCCCGCCTCGGCCATCCCGAGGAGCAGCAGATACAGCGCCCCCAGCCATACGCCGCCGGGGTCCCGGTCAGCGACAGGACCGTCCACCATCCACTTCAGTACGAGCGGGATCACGAGCCCGAGGCACGAGGCCAGGATCGCCACGAACGCCGCGCTGAACAGCCGGACGCGGATGGGACGGACATAGGGCCACAGACGCAGCAACGAGCGCACGGCGGACCGGTCCGTGTGCTCTGCAAGTGTTTCGGGCATCAGGAGCGAGCCTACGGTTCACCACTGACATCTCTCATGTCCTTTTCCCGCCGTATCGGCCCTCACATGTCACGCCCCCACCCGCAACAGCAGCACCGCCCGCGCCGGCACGGTCAGGGTCGTGCCGCCCGGGTGCAGGGTTCCCGGGGCGGCCGACTGGTCCTCCAGCGAGGTGTCCAGGACCAGTTCGTACGTGGTCGCCCAGGGCGGTCCGGGCAGCGTGAATCCGGTTGGCCGGTCGCCCGCGTGGAAGACCGTCAGGAAGCTGTCGTCGGTCACCTGTTCGCCGCGGGCGTCCCGGCCCGGGATGTCCCGCCCGGACAGATACAGGCCGAGGGCCGCCGCGGGCGCGTACCAGTCCTGCTCCGTCATCTCCTTGCCCTCACGGGTGAACCACGCCAGGTCGCGCAGACCGTCCGGCGCCTGGGCGCGGCCTGAGAAGAAGGCCCGGCGCCGCAGCACCGGGTGGGTGTGGCGCAGGGCCAGCACCCGGGCGGTCAGCTCGGTCAGCCCGCGCCACTCCGGCTGGTCGAGGAGCGACCAGTCCAGCCAGCTGACCTCGTTGTCCTGGCAGTACGCGTTGTTGTTGCCCCCTTGCGTACGTCCCATCTCGTCGCCCGCCACCAGCATCGGGACACCGGTCGAAAGGAGCAGCGTGGTAAGGAGGTTGCGCAGCTGGCGGCGGCGCAGCGCGTTGATGCCGGGATCGTCCGTCTCGCCCTCGGCGCCGCCGTTCCACGCGCGGTTGTCGTGCGTACCGTCGCGGTTGCCCTCACCGTTCGCCTCGTTGTGCTTCTGCTCGTAACTGACCAGGTCGCGCAGGGTGAAGCCGTCGTGCGCCGTGACGAAGTTGACCGAGGCGTACGGCCGCCGGCCGCCCCAGGCGTACAGGTCGCTGGAGCCGGTCAGCCGGTAGCCGAGGTCCCTCACGTCGGGCAGGGCGCCGCGCCAGAAGTCGCGTACGGCATCGCGGTAGCGGTCGTTCCACTCGGTCCAGAGCGGCGGGAACGCGCCCACCTGATAGCCGCCGTTGCCGACGTCCCAGGGTTCCGCGATCAGTTTGACGCGGCGCAGCACCGGGTCCTGGGCGATCACCGCGAGGAACGGGGACAGCATGTCGACGTCGTGCATCGAGCGGGCGAGCGCCGCCGCCAGGTCGAAGCGGAAACCGTCGACGCCCATCTCCGTCACCCAGTACCGCAGCGAGTCGGTGATCAGCCGCAGGACCTGCGGCTGCACCACATGCAGTGTGTTGCCGCAGCCGGTGTAGTCCGCGTATCTGCGGGCGTCGGCCTGGAGCCGGTAGTAGCCCCGGTTGTCGATGCCGCGCAGCGACAGCATCGGGCCGAGCTCGCCCGCCTCCGCCGTGTGGTTGTAGACCACGTCGAGGATCACCTCGATCCCCGCGTCGTGCAGGGCGTGCACCATCCGTTTGAACTCGCCGACCTGCTGGCCCGCGGTGCCGCTCGCCGAGTAGCCGGCGTGCGGGGCGAAGTAGCCGATGGAGTTGTAGCCCCAGTAGTTGTGCAGCCCGCGGCGCAGCAGATGGTCCTCGTGCGCGAACTGGTGCACCGGCAGCAGCTCGACCGCCGTCACCCCGAGCCGCTTCAGATGGCCGATGGCCGCCGGATGCGCGAGACCGGCGTACGTACCGCGCAGCTCCGGGGGGATGTCCGGGTGGAGCTTGGTGAAGCCGCGTACGTGGAGTTCGTAGATGACGGAGTCCGCCCAGGGTGTCTTGGGGCGCCGGTCCTCCACCCAGTCGTCGTCGTCATGGACGACGACACCCTTGGGGACGAAGGGGGCCGAGTCCCGGTCGTCGCGCACCGTGTCCGCGACATGCTGTTGCGGCCAGTCGCGCACATGGCCGTACACCTCGGACGGCAGGGTGAATGAGCCGTCCACCGCCCGTGCGTAGGGGTCCAGGAGCAGCTTCGCCGCGTTCCAGCGGGCGCCGGTCCACGGGTCCCAGCGGCCGTGCACCCGGTAGCCGTAGCGCGTGCCGGGCCCGACGCCCGGTACGAAGCCGTGCCAGATCTCGTGGGTCAGCTCGGTCAGCGGGCAGCGCGTCTCGTTGCCCTGCTCGTCGAAGAGGCAGAGGTCGACGGACTCCGCCCCGCCCGCCCAGAGGGCGAAGTTCGTCCCCGCCACGCCGTCCGGGCCCACCCGGAAGCGGGCACCGAGCGGCATGGGCGCCCCCGGCCATACGGGTGGTGCGGGCGGTGCACCGCGAGCGGCGACGGCCCCGGAATCCCCTTCCACCGCCTTCCCGGTCGACTCCTGCACTGTCTCCTGCTCGGCTGCGCTCGACACCTCTCAGCCTCCCGCGGCTCGTTCGGGCCGGCACCGGCGAGGGAGCTCACGGCGTCCCGGCCGCGGCCTTCCCGATGTGGTCCTTCCCTCTGTTCTGCCCACGGCGGCCCCCGCACTCACGTTTCCCCCGGGCGGCCCTGCTCGTTGAGGGTGCGTGAACCACGAAGCGAACAGGGCACGGGCGGGTTCGGCCGCCGTGCTGACAGGAGCAGGACTGCTCACCGTGCTGGCCGCAATGACGGGCTGCACCGACGGAAAGCCGGTCATCTTCGGCGGGGGCAAGCCGCGCTCGGCCGGCGACGCGATCCGGATCTTCCCGGAGGACGGAGCCAAGAGCGTCGGGTCGGAGAGCCGGATCGAGGTGAAGGTCCCCGACGGACGGCTGGAGCGTGTGGAGGTGACGCGAATCGAGGACGCGCAGAAGGAGGTGGTACCCGGCCGGATCTCGCAGGACGGGCTTTCCTGGCTGCCGGAAGGCGGCACCGGCCGGCTCGGTCTCGCCTCGAAGTACAGCATCGCGGCGGTGGCCGTGGACGGCGCCGGACACCGCTCGGCCCGTAACACCACCTTCACCACGGTGGTCCCCGACGACCGCTTCATCGGCTACTTCAAACCGGAGAACCGGTCCACGGTGGGCACCGGCATGATCGTTTCCTTCGACTTCAACCGCCCCATCCGCAACCGCGCGGCCGTGGAGAAGGCCATCAAGGTCACCGCGGACCCGGCGGTTGAGGTGGTGGGCCACTGGTTCGGCAAGGACCGCCTCGACTTCCGCCCCGCAACGTACTGGAAGCCGGACACCGAGGTAACCGTCGAGGTGGGGCTGCGCGATGTGCAGGGCGCGCCCGGGGTGTACGGAAGCCAGCAGAAGACGGTCGGATTCACGGTGGGCCGTTCACACGTGTCCCTGGTGGACGCGGCCGAGCACACCATGGAGGTCCGCCGCGACGGCGAGCTCCTCAGTGCCGTGCCGATCACAGCGGGCTCCCCTTCGACGCCCACCTACAACGGGAAGATGGTGGTCACCGAGTTGCTGGAGGTGACCCGGATGAACGGGGCCACCGTCGGCTTCGGCGGCGAGTACGACATCAAGGACGTCCCGCACGCCATCCGCCTCACCGAGTCCGGCACCTTCCTGCACGGCAACTACTGGGCCTCGTACGACACGTTCGGTTCCTTCAACACCAGCCACGGCTGTATCGGCCTGCGCGATGCGAAGGGGGGCAGCGAGGACACCCCGGCCGGCTGGTTCTTTGACCGGACGCTCATCGGGGACGTGGTCGAAGTGGTCAACTCCCGCGACAAGAGAGTCGCTCCCGACAACGGTCTCGGCGGCTGGAACCTCGACTGGAAGAAGTGGAAGGCAGGCTCCGCGCTGCGCTGATGCCCGGCCGGCCCCCGTTCCGCCGCACCCCGTGCCACCTGCGTATGTCCCCGGACAAGTTGGGACTGAACGGTGACATTCGTAGGGGAGCACTCCCTGCTTCCGGTGTGATTATCTAGCGCCGGGCGCGCATGTTCAGCGCGCGGGGGTGCGGGTTCCGGCGGGTCGCCGGGCCGTGCGAGGGGAGACAACCACATTGAACGGGCAGCCCATATGGGGGGCATCGGCCGGAGCCGGCAGCGGACGGCGTGGGCGCGGGGCGTCCGGACTCCTGGCTCTGGTACTGGGTGCGCTGCTGTTGCTGGTGACGGCGTGCGGCGGTGACGCGACCGGGGGCGGGAACAAGCCCCGGAAGGACGACGGGCCGAAGACCGCCGACACCAGCGCCTCGCAGGCGGTCGTGACCATCGTTCCGAAGGACGGCGCGGACTCCGTGGCGACGAGCGGAGCACTGAAGATCTCGGCCGCGAAGGGCAAGCTCAGCGCGGTGAAGGTCGCCGACCCCAAGGGCAACGAGGTCGAGGGAAAGATCGCGGCGGACGGGGCGAGCTGGGTCCCGGACCGGCATCTGGCCGCGGCGACGAAGTACGCGGTGCACGCGGTCGCCAAGGACGCCAAGGGGCGTGAGTCGGCGAAGGACACCACATTCACCACGCTCGTTCCGCAGAACACCTTCATCGGGCAGTACACGCCGGAGGACGGTTCGACCGTCGGCGTCGGCATGCCGGTGTCGATCCACTTCACCCGGGGGATCACCGACCCGGACGCCGTGGAGAACGCCATCCGCGTAACGGCCGATCCGCCGGTGGAGGTGGCGGGTCACTGGTTCGGCAACGACCGGCTCGACTTCCGCCCGGAGGAGTACTGGGCCGCGGGCACGAAGGTGACCGTGCGGCTCGACCTCGACGGTGTCGAGGGGCGGCCGGGGGTCTACGGCAAACAGGCCAAGACGGTGTCGTTCACCATCGGCCGCAGCCAGGTCTCCACGGTCGACGCGAGCTCGCACCGGATGAAGGTGGTCAGGGACGGGAAGCAGATCAAGGACATCCCGATCTCCGCGGGCGCCCCGGCGACGACCACGTACAACGGTCAGATGGTCATCAGCGAGAAGCTCAAGGTGACCCGGATGAACGGTGACACCGTCGGCTTCGGCGGCGAGTACGACATCAAGGACGTGCCGCACGCGATGCGCCTGTCCACCTCGGGCACCTTCATCCACGGCAACTACTGGGGCGGCTCGGGCATCTTCGGCACGACCAACACCAGCCACGGCTGTGTCGGTCTGCGCGATGTGCGCGGCGGTTACGACGGCCAGACCCCGGCCGCCTGGTTCTTCGACAAGTCCCTCATCGGGGACGTGGTCGTCGTGAAGAACTCCAAGGACAAGACGATCCAGCCGGACAACGGCCTCAACGGCTGGAACATGGACTGGTCGGAGTGGAGCAAGTAGCTCCCGCAGGAGAACGATGGCGGGCCCGGTGCTGTGACCAACAGCACCGGGCCCGCTGTCGTTAGCCACGGTTAACCTGCCTCCCATGACCGCAACCCTCGAAGTAAGCGACAACGTCGGTACGATCCGGCTGGACCGCCCGCCGATGAACGCCCTGGACGTCGCCACCCAGGACCGACTGCGCGAGCTGGCCGAAGAGGCCACCCGCCGCGACGACGTGCGTGCCGTGATCCTCTACGGCGGCGAGAAGGTGTTCGCCGCCGGCGCGGACATCAAGGAGATGCAGGCGATGGACCACACGGCCATGGTCGTGCGGTCCAAGGCGCTCCAGGACTCCTTCACCGCCGTCGCGCGCATCCCCAAGCCCGTCGTCGCCGCCATCACCGGCTACGCGCTCGGCGGCGGCTGCGAGCTGGCGCTCTGCGCCGACTTCCGGATCGCGGCGGACAACGCGAAGCTGGGTCAGCCGGAGATCCTGCTCGGCCTGATCCCGGGCGCGGGCGGCACCCAGCGGCTCGCCCGGCTGGTCGGTCCGTCCCGGGCCAAGGACCTCATCTTCACGGGTCGTCATGTGAAGGCGGCAGAGGCCCTGACGATCGGTCTGGTGGACCGGGTGGTGCCCGCGGCCGAGGTGTACGAGCAGGCGCACGCATGGGCCGCGCGGCTGGCCCAGGGGCCCGCGCTGGCGCTGCGCGCCGCCAAGGAGTCCGTGGACGCGGGCCTGGAGACGGACCTCGACACCGGGCTCACGATCGAGCGGAACTGGTTCGCAGGTCTGTTCGCCACCGAGGACCGCGAGCGCGGAATGCGCAGTTTTGTGGAGGAGGGTCCGGGCAAGGCCAAGTTCCTCTGACCGAACGCCAGTTGGGCACGGAGTGCCGTGCGTTCATCCGTGCGGGCGGATTAGCTGGGCCTTAGGAGAACCTTAAGGCCCAGCGGTCCGACGGCTGTGGCACATCCCGTTCTGGATGGTGTTTCCGCAGGTCGGGCGGGCTATGTGGGCGCGCATTCTGCCATTGGCATATGCCTGTCCGTGCCTACGGAATGGATGATTCCGGGGGAGGGATTCCCCTGGAACGCCCCCGGGACCCGCTCCGTGCGGCCATGATGGTGGACATGGCGGGCCTGGAGGGTGTGGAACAGCCGCGACCGCGCAGCAGCGCAACCGCGGCACGCTGGACATCGACCATTGAGGATGAACAGGCGTTCAAGGCACTGGAGTTGTTCGGGAATCCGACGGAGGACGAGGTCCGGTTACCCTCGCGCCCGGAGTCCGCGGCGACCGCCCGTCGGCTCACCTCGGGTGTGGTGCTGCGACAGTGGGCACTCTCCCCGCTGATCGCCGAGCACGCGGTCCTGCTCGTCTCGGAACTGGTCGGCAATGCGGTACGGCATACCGGCGCCCGGGTCTTCGGGCTGCGGATGCTGCGCCGCCGGGGCTGGATCAGGATCGAGGTACGCGACCCCTCACGCGGGCTGCCCTGTCTGATGCCCGTCCGGGAGATGGACATCAGCGGGCGAGGCATCTTCCTCGTCGACAAGCTCTCCGACCGGTGGGGTGTGGATCTCCTGCCGCGCGGCAAGACGACCTGGTTCGAGATGCGGATCTCCGACCGCTGACCCCGCCCGCCACCGCGTCCGGATACACAGAAGCCCCCGGTCAGCCGTTGTGCGGCGCGTCGGGGGCCTCTATGGGGGGCCGTGAATTGGGGGGTGTGTTCACGGCCGCTCTGGACGACCTGGCCCGGGTCAATGGGGGTCGTGTCACCGACTATGGCAGACCGGTGCCCCCGGTGCCAAAGTCGCAAGCCGGGCAAATCGCTACGTAAGCGTCCATCTCGCAAGTGAATCGTAGGTGTGATGGGTCACGCGCCTGGCTTTCAGTGCATATCCATGGGGGCGGTCGTGTAATTCATTGATCATCCATTTGCTGGTCGGGCTTAAAGGCCCGGTGCTGCCGCGAGTGGCGTCAGCAGCGCCTCGGCGCCCACCGCCCGGAAGCCGGCCGCCTGGAACGTACGCACACTGCGCGCGTTCCCCGGCGACTGCTGCGCCCACACCACGGTGTCCGGCACCAGCCGCCGGGCGGCCAGGGCCAGCCGCTCACCGATACGCCGGCCCCGGGCCGCCTCGTCCACCTCGATGCCGGCCTCCCAGCGCCCCGCGACCCCGCGGCCGAGGATCACCACCCCGCCGTCCGCCGCCCAGACGCGCACCTCGTCGCGGTACTTCTTCGCCCGCGCCACCCGCGGGTGGTCCGGATCGAGGATCTCCCGCAGTCCGGGCCCCGGTCCGCCCGGCAGCGCGTCGGCCACCGTCAGCAGGTCGATCGTGTTCATGCCGCGCCCGCTGCGGGCCATCAGGGTGCTCAGGAAGTACGGATGCATCGTCGCGGCCAGCGGGTCGCCGGGTGTGGCCGCCAGCGTGGACCGTACCCACTCCGGATCCTCGTCGGTGAACACCACCGAGTGCGCGGTGAGCGCCAGCACTCCGGCATCCCGCTTGCCCGGCTGCGCGACGACGGTCGTGGAGCCGTCCGGCGGCGGGAACTCCCCCCGTGCCGCTGCCGCCAATACGTCTGCCAGTGCACCGGACATGACGGTCGACTCCTCGGTTCGCCTCGGCCCGTCCCGCGACGGGCGCGCCGCCATGATCGTTTACCGGCCGCCGCTCGTGCCACTGAATACGCCCGATAATCTGACCCACGTCAGAGACGCATTACGAAGGGGCGGAACAGTGGCGGACATCGAGTCGGCACGCAAGGCATTCGACCGGTTCGACCAGAACGGCGACGGCCTCATAACGGCGAGCGAGTACAAGAGCGCGATGGCGCAGCTCGGCGACCCGTTCGTCACCGAGACGGTGGCGCAGGCGATCATCAACTCGAACGACGCGAACGGTGACGGCCTGCTCACCTTCGACGAGTTCTGGGCCGCGCAGAACAAGGCCTGACCGCCTGGAGGACCCCCGGCCGCAGGGCCGGGGGGCCGCCGGACGCGGCTCCCCGTCAGCCGCGGTACGGGTCCCGGTCGCGCAGTTCCCCGGTTGGCGGGCGCGTCGGGGAGGACGCCGGCGGGACACGGTCACGTTCGGCCCGACGGCGCCCAAACGGGGGTAGGCGCCACCGCTGGACCGGCTCCTGCCGGACCGGAGGTGGCGGGCGACGGCTGCCTCAACCGGTGTACGACGGGGCCGCGTTCGCCCGGGACGGCGTGGTCCTCGTCTCGGTCTGGGCCGCGTACGGGATGCCGCGGAAGACCGCCACACCCTGCTCCACCGTGCCGCGTACGGTGGCGGCCTGCGGGGGGATGTCCACCTGGGTCTCGGACATGGTGTGCATCGGCCCTTTCGCAGATCGACCGGAACCGGTGACTCGATGCGTACCCGTTTCAGGACGTGGCGGTCAGGGCGCGCTTGAGGACCTTGCCGGTCGGGCCGAGCGGCAGCTTCTCGGTGAACCGGACGAGCCGCGGGTACTTGTGCCGGCCGAGCCGCTCGCGCGACCAGACAATCAGCTCGTCCGCCGTGACTGGGTCCGCGTCCGGGCGCACCACCACGACCGCGCAGATCTCCTCGCCCCGCGCCTCGTCAGGCACCCCGATCACCGCGACCTCGGAGACCGCGGGATGCCGGACGAGGACCTCCTCGACCTCACGCGGACAGATGTTGAAGCCGCCCCGGATGACCAGGTCCTTCTTCCGGTCGACGATGCTCCTCAGGCGGCGAAGTACCCCGACATCACTTCCCGTTCGTCGAGCTCCAGCAGATCGGGGCGGGTGTACCGCTCCGCGCACGCGTGGTAATCGAAATCGCCCCGGACCAGCCCGCGATAGTCCTGGACGCAGCGCTCCAGGGCGGCCTTGGTTCCGCCGTCAATACTCGCCGCGTATATTTCCTCGGCAAGTTCCTTTTCGGCCCGCTGTACGCGCTCGGCGACGCGGGCCAGCTGAATTCCCGCCTCGTCGACCGCTTCCTGGAGTGTGCACCTGCGGTCCCGCTGAATGAGCCGGACGGCGTTGTGCTCGTAACCGAGCAGGGCCTCCTTCTCGAAGGAACAGATGTCGTTGCAGAGACCCGAATGATCCGTCACCGCGTTGCGCAGTGCGATATACGCGGGAAGGCTGCGGGCGGACTCGGGGAGATCAATTCCCGCGGTGATCTCGTGCAGGTCGAGGAACGGCTGCATCGCCACCGAATCCCGGCGGTGCTTCACAAAATCGGCCCGGCTCGGCACCTGTCCCGCGGCCCGCTCGACGGCCTCCGCGTAGTACGTCCACAGCCAGGCGACGGTGTCCCGGCGGAACTGCCGGATCCAGCGCTGGGACCGGTCCTGGCAGGTTCGCCACCGCAGTCCGTCGAGCGCGCGCTCCATCGGGCCGTGCGGTACGGCTCCGTCCAGGACGTCCACGAGCCGGGCGATCGCCTCCTCGCACATCTGCGGATCGCGTCCGGCCGGTCCGTCGTCGAACTCGTCGTCCACCAGGAAGGCCCAGAAGAGCCATTGGCAGAAGAGATCGAGATGTTTCTGCGAAGCGGACGGAAAGATGAGAGATATCCAGAGTTCCGGCCGCGTCCGCAGCATCTTCTTCCTGGCCACCGGAGACAACAGGAGATCATTGGATTCCGCCCACTCCCAGGCGGCCTTCCTCGTTTGGTCCATACCTGGATTGCACCCTGCGCTCTGGAACGGCATATGAAACGCCGGCAACACAATCTGGCTCATTGGTGCCCCTCGTCGAGACGATGCGGGAGACGATGCGGATGAACGATACGAACGGGGAATTGATCGAATTCACGCATCGGTGCCGGCTCATCGGCGAGAGGGCGCCCCGGGTGCGTCAGCCCTGGCCAGAGGGTCACCGTACGAGGTGAGACGGTCATCGCGTCCTCTTCCCTCCGCCGGGTGCCCGGGGCATCGGAGCCGTGTGCGCGAGCCGTCGGAACCGCTCACGTCACCATGCGTGACACCTAGTGAACCCTTTGTCGGCGGCTGGCGGAAGCGGTTTGTGACCGAAATTGCGTGATCGCCACGAACCCCTGAACGTTTCTGAGCATTCGGGGAACTCCTGGGGTTGTACGCCGAGTTGAGGCGATGACTCGCACAAGCAACGGCTCGGGCCGGGCCGTGACAGGGCCCGGACGCACGACAGCGCCGGTCCCCGCACGATGCGGGAACCGGCGCTGCCTGCTCAGTGGCTACGGGTTGACGCAGCCGATCGAGCCGACCGGAAAGTCGTTGCCGGTCGATGTCGCCGTGAACCCGAAGGTGGCGCTGCCCTCCGGCGGGATGGTCCGGTTGTAGTCGAGGTTCTTGACTGTGAGCGTGCCACCGGACCCCGTGGTCAGCGCACCGTTCCACACACTGCTGACGGGACAGGCGGGGTCGCCGGGGTCCGCGTCCTGTGCGTGGGAGGCGATGGGGCGAGCACGGAATCGGGAGCCCCGGCCACCTACTATTGGGAGCGCTCCCACTGCTGAGTCGTAGGGGACTGTAGGAGTGTGGCCGTGTCCTGACAACCCATCGGAACAAAATGCGCCGAGCGGATTTTTGACTTCACCCCGGAAGATTCCGACCCCAGGAGCAGGCGCCACCGTTCCGCGTGGAGGTCGGCCGAACGTCCCCCGAACCCCACAGTGGCGGCGAATCCTGTCCAACAGCTTGACGGCGCGTCTCGCGATCTACGAGATTGGGAGCGCTCCCATTCCTGATCACCCAACCGGATGCAACGCCGGTGCGCCAGTCACTGCGTGCCTTTCCCCCCTCCCGTAAGGACTTCAGTGTGCCGCGACCTCAGCCGCTCTCTCCCCGCCCGTCCCGTACGTTCCGCCGACCGGGCCGTTCCGGAGGCGCAGGTGTATTAGTGGGCTTGGCGGCCACCGCCGGGCTGCTGGCCGCCGGTCTCGTCGCACCCGCCGGTGCGGCCGAACCCGCCGACGAGGCCCCCGAGGTCATCGTCAACGGGGAATTCTCCGCGGGCACCGCCCCCTGGTGGTCGACGGCCAACAGTCCCGTCGCGGTCTCGGACGGACGCCTCTGTGCCGATGTCCCCGCCGGCACGGCCAACGCCTGGGACGCCATCGTCGGGCAGAACGGGCTCGCCCTCACCGCCGGCGAGGGATACACCCTGAGCTACACGGCGACGTCCACCGTGCCGGTCACCATGCGCGCCAACGTGCAGATGGCGACCGAACCGTGGACCACGGAACTCGCCACCGCGCAGCCGGTCGGGACGACCGCCGAACGCGTCACCGAGACCTTCACGGCCGGAGCCGACCACGAGGACGCACAGCTCGTCTTCCAGATCGGGGGCAGCGCCGAGGCGCTCACCTTCTGTATCGACGACGTGTCGCTGCGCGGCGGGACCGCGCCACCGCCGTACGAACCGGACACCGGATCCCCGGTCCGGGTCAACCAGGTCGGATACCTCACGCACGGCCCCAAGGGCGGCACCGTCGTCACCGACGAGGCCGGCCCGCTGCCGTGGACGCTCGACTCCGCCGACGGGACACGCCTGGCCGACGGCACCACCACTCCGGCGAGCGTGGACACCGCCTCGCGGCAGAATGTCCACACCTTCGACTTCAGTGCGGTGACCACGCCGGGGGAGGGCTACACCGTCACGGTCGCGGGGGAGGAGAGCGAGCCCTTCGCCATCGGCGACGACCTGTACGCGTCGCTGCGCACCGACGCGCTGGCGTACTTTTACCACAACCGCAGCGGCATCGAGATCGACGCGGAGATCGTGGGCGAGCAGTACGCGCGGCCGGCCGGCCACATCGGCGTGAGCCCCAACCAGGGCGACAACGACGTGCCCTGCCAGCCTGGCGTGTGCGACTACCGTCTCGACGCGGCGGGAGGCTGGTACGACGCCGGTGACCACGGCAAGTACGTCGTCAACGGAGGAATAGCCCTCGGGCAGTTGATGTCCACGTTCGAACGGACCCTGTACGAGGAGACCGCCGACGCCGGGCCGCTCGGCGACGGCGAACTCCGGCTCCCCGAACACGGCAACGCCACTCCCGACATCCTCGACGAAGCCCGTTGGGAGCTGGAGTTCCTCATGCGGATGCAGGTGCCCGCGGGGGAGCCGCTGGCCGGCATGGCCCACCACAAGCTGCACGACAAGGCGTGGACGGGACTGCCGACCCGGCCGGACCGCGACCCCCAGCCCAGGGAACTGCATCCGCCGACCACGGCGGCCACCCTCAACCTGGCGGCCACCGCTGCCCAGTGCGCCCGCCTCTTCCGGGTCTACGACGCGGACTTCGCCACCCGGTGCCTGGAAGCCGCGCGGACGGCGTGGACGGCGGCGAAGGCCCACCCGGACATCCTCGCCGACCCGCAGGACGGCACGGGTGGCGGCGCCTACAACGACAACGACGTGCGGGACGAGTTCTACTGGGCAGCGGCGGAACTCTTCCTCACCACAGGCGAGGACGGGTACCGCAACGCAGTCGTCGACTCCCCGCTGCACGGCGACACCGACGCGGTCTTCCCGCGCGGCGGCATGTCCTGGGGGTCGGTCGCCGGGCTCGGCGCGCTGAACCTCGCGAACGTGCCGAGCAAGCTCTCCGCCGACCAGCTCACGAGGGTGCGGGGCATGGTGACCGAAGCCGCCGACGGCTACGCGGCCGACTCGGCCGAGGCCGCGTACGGGCTTCCGTACGCTCCCGACAACGGGCACTACGTATGGGGTTCGAACAGTCAGGTCGCCAACAACATGGTCGTCCTGGGCTCGGCGCACGACCTGACCGGCAAAACCGCCTACCGTGACGCCGTACTGCGCGGACTGGACTACCTCCTGGGCCGCAACGCGCTGAACCAGTCCTACGTCACCGGATACGGCGAGCGGGACTCGCGCAACCAGCACCACCGTTTCTGGGCCCACCAGCTCGACCCGGCCCTGCCGCATCCCGCACCCGGGTCCCTGGCCGGTGGCCCGAACGCCTCCATCGAGGACCCGGTCGCGCAGGCCAAACTGAAGGGCTGCGCACCGGCGATGTGCTACATCGACGACATCGAGTCCTGGGCCACGAACGAGATCACCATCAACTGGAACGCCCCGCTCGCCTGGGTCGCGTCCTACGTGGACGATCTGGGGAGCGGTGAGACCGTGAAGACGCAGTGCGAGGTCACCTACACCTCGCAGCGCTGGGGCAACGGCTTCACCACCCAGGTCGTGGTGAAGAACACCGGCACCCTGCCCGTTCAGCCCTGGCAGCTCGACTGGACGTTCGCCGACCAGCAGCGGGTGACCGACACCTGGGGCGCCGCCGTCCGGCAGACCGGTCCCCGGGTCACCGCCGAGGCCCTGAGCTGGAACGCCACTCTCACGCCCGGCGGCACCGTGCGGTTCGGCTTCAACGGCCGGCCCACCGGCCTCGTGAACGACCCGCAGGTCTTCAGGCTGAACGACAAGGTCTGCGCGACGACATCACGACGATGAGCGGCCAACCCGTCCCCCACTGAGTACGAGGAGAAATGCTGTGAAACGCTTCTTG
Source organism: Streptomyces sp. NPDC057136 (assembly GCF_042670885.1). NCBI lineage: Bacteria > Bacillati > Actinomycetota > Actinomycetes > Kitasatosporales > Streptomycetaceae > Streptomyces > Streptomyces sp. NPDC057136. Next base: position 81,105 of record NZ_JBHUUV010000003.1, on the reverse strand, counting down.
GCCTCACTGGCGACCTGCGCGACGATTCTGGGCCTCACCGCCCTGTTCAGTCCCCAGGCGGTGGCTGCCACCGGATGCAAGGTCGACTACACGGTCACCAGCCAGTGGCAGGGCGGCTTCCAGGCCCGAGTGAAGGTGACCAACCTGGGTGAACCCGTCGCCGGATGGACGTTGAAGTTCACGATGCCCGACGCGGGGCAGAAGGTCGTCCAGGGCTGGAACGCCACCTGGTCGCAGTCCGGCTCCACGGCCACCGCCGTCGGCGTCGACTGGAACCGCGCACTGGCCACCGGCGCGTCGGCCGAGGCGGGACTGGTGGGTTCCTTCACGGGCGCCAACCCGAAGCCCACGGCGTTCACACTCAACGGCGTCGCCTGTACGGGCTCCGCCGAAGAGCCCCCGCCCGTCGACCCGCCCGGCCCGGGCACCGGCACCCCCGTGGACATCAACGGTCAGCTGCACGTCTGCGGCGTACACCTGTGCAACCAGTACGACCGCCCCGTACAACTGCGGGGGATGAGCACGCACGGCATTCAGTGGTTCAGCGACTGCTACAACGCCGCGTCCGTGGATGCGCTGGCGAAGGACTGGAAGTCGGACCTGCTGCGCGTCGCCATGTACGTCCAGGAGAGTGGCTACGAGACCGACCCGGCGGGCTTCACCAGCCGGGTGAACAGCCTCGTCGACATGGCCGAGGCGCGCGGCATGTACGCGATGATCGATTTCCATACCCTGACGCCGGGTGACCCGAACTACAACCTCGATCGCGCGAAGACGTTCTTCGCGTCCGTCGCGGCCCGCAACGCCGACAAGAAGAACGTGATCTACGAGATCGCCAACGAGCCCAACGGTGTGAGCTGGGCGGCCGTCAAGAGCTACGCCGAACAGGTCATCCCGGTGATCCGGGCCGCCGACCCGGACGCTGTCGTCATCGTCGGCACCCGCGGCTGGTCCTCACTGGGAGTCTCGGACGGCTCCAACGAGAGCGAGGTCGTCAACAATCCCGTCAGGGCCACCAACATCATGTACGCGTTCCACTTCTACGCCGCGAGCCACAAGGACGCCTACCGCGCAACGCTGAGCCGGGCGGCCTCCCAACTTCCGCTGTTCGTCACCGAGTTCGGTACGGTGAGCGCCACCGGCGGGGGAGCGATGGACCGGGCGAGCACCACGGCCTGGCTGGACCTGCTCGATCAGCTGAAGATCGGCTACGCGAACTGGACCTACTCCGACGCCGACGAGAGCAGCGCGGCGTTCAGGCCCGGCACCTGCAACGGCAGCGACTACAGCAGCAGTGGTGTGCTGACCGAATCGGGGGCGCTGCTCAAGAGCCGGATCAGCACCCCCGACTCCTTCCCCACCAGCTGACCCGGGGGGCGGGGCTCCGGCCGGCGCCGGAACCCCGGCCCGCCCCGCAACGTCAGCACTCGATGATGTTCACCGCGAGCCCGCCGCGCGCCGTCTCCTTGTACTTGACGCTCATGTCGGCGCCGGTCTCCTTCATGGTCTTGATGACCTTGTCGAGGGAGACCTTGTGTGTGCCGTCGCCGCGCAGAGCCATCTTGGCCGCGGTGACGGCCTTGACCGCCGCCATGCCGTTGCGCTCGATGCAGGGGATCTGGACGAGGCCGCCCACCGGGTCGCAGGTCAGACCCAGGTTGTGTTCCATGCCGATCTCCGCGGCGTTCTCCACCTGCTCGGCCGAGCCGCCGAGCACCTCGGCGAGGGCGCCCGCCGCCATGGAGCAGGCGGAGCCGACCTCGCCCTGGCAGCCGACCTCGGCGCCGGAGATCGAGGCGTTCTCCTTGAAGAGCATGCCGATGGCTCCGGCGGAGAGGAGGAAGCGTACGACGCTGTCCTCCTTCTCGGCCTCGGTGCAGCCGCCGGCCGCGAAGTTCATGTAGTAGTGCAGAACGGCGGGGATGATGCCCGCGGCGCCGTTGGTCGGGGCGGTGACGACACGGCCACCCGCGGCGTTCTCCTCGTTGACGGCCATCGCGTAGAGGGTGATCCACTCCATGGCGTTGGCCTGCGGGTCGCCCTCGGCCCGCAGCTGGCGGGCGGAGTTCGCGGCGCGGCGGCGGACCTTCAGGCCGCCGGGAAGGATGCCCTCGGTGGCCATGCCGCGCGCGACGCACGCCTGCATGACGCGCCAGATGTCCAGCAGACCGGAACGGATCTCGGCCTCGGTGCGCCAGGCCTTCTCGTTCTCCAGCATCAGCGAGGAGATGGACAGACCGGTCTCGCGGGCGAGACGCAGCAGCTCGTCGCCGGTGCGGAAGGGGTGCTTGAGCACGGTGTCGTCCGGGACGATCGGGTTCTCCCCGGCCACCGCGTCCTCGTCGACGACGAAGCCGCCGCCGACCGAGTAGTACGTCTTCTCCAGGAGCGGGGCGCCCTCGGCGTCGTACGCGAAGACCGTCATCCCGTTGGCGTGGTACGGCAGTGCCTTGCGGCGGTGCAGGACCAGTTGCTCGTCGGTGTCGAAGGGGATCTCGTGCATACCGAGGAGGTTGAGGCGCCCGGAGGAGCGGATCTCCTCGACGCGTGCGTCGGCTCCCTCGACGTCGACCGTACGGGGCGACTCGCCCTCCAGGCCGAGCAGGACGGCCTTGGGGGTGCCGTGGCCGTGGCCGGTCGCGCCGAGCGAACCGTACAGCTCGGCCCGTATCGAAGCGGTGTGGGCCAGCAGGCCCTCGTTCTTCAGACGGCGGGCGAACATACGGGCCGCGCGCATCGGACCGACGGTGTGGGAGCTGGACGGGCCGATGCCGACCGAGAAGAGGTCGAAGACCGAGATGGCCACGGGAGGACTCCTAAAAAGGCTTGGTAGACGCCGTTGTCTGCCGGGAGGTGCGGAACGGGCCGGCGGGCCCGCGGAGCGCGGGGCAGCGGTGGGGGCACCGTGCTCACTGTTCAGTGTGCGCGGTGCCCCCACCGGATGTGCAAACTGCGGATGACCTGGGGCGCTTCCGGCGGATCATGGCCGGGGCCGCGGCCTGTCCGACCCTGATCCGCCGGACACGCCCTACTTGAGGCCGGGGTACAGCGGGAACTTCTCGGCCAGCACGATGACGCGGGCCTTGAGGTCATCGGCGTCGTAGGACGGCTTCAGGGCCGACGCGATGATCTCCGCGACCTCGGTGAAGTCCTCGGCCTGGAAACCGCGGGTGGCCAGGGCCGGCGTACCGATCCGCAGACCCGAGGTGACCATCGGCGGCCGCGGGTCGTTCGGGATGGCGTTCCGGTTGACCGTGATGCCCAGCTCGTGGAGCCGGTCCTCGGCCTGCTGGCCGTCGAGCTCGGAGTTGCGCAGGTCGACGAGGACCAGGTGCACGTCCGTACCGCCGGAGAGGACGGAGACGCCGACCTCGGTGACGTCCGGCTGCACCAGACGCTCGGCGAGGATGCGGGCACCGTCCAGGGTGCGCTGCTGGCGCTCCTTGAACTCCTCGCCCGCCGCGATCTTGAACGAGACGGCCTTGGCCGCGATCACGTGCTCCAGCGGGCCACCCTGCTGACCGGGGAAGACCGCCGAGTTGATCTTCTTGGCGAGCTCCTGCGTCGACAGGATCACACCACCGCGCGGACCGCCGAGGGTCTTGTGCGTGGTGGTCGTGACGACGTGGGCGTGCGGCACCGGGTTGGGGTGCAGGCCCGCGGCCACCAGACCGGCGAAGTGCGCCATGTCGACCATCAGGTACGCGCCGACCTCGTCCGCGATGCGGCGGAAGGCGGCGAAGTCGAGCTGACGCGGGTAGGCGGACCAGCCCGCGACGATCAGCTTCGGCTTGGTCTCCTTGGCCAGGCGCTCGACCTCGGCCATGTCCACGATGCCGGTCTCGTCGACGTGGTACGGGACCACGTTGTAGAGCTTGCCGGAGAAGTTGATCTTCATGCCGTGGGTCAGGTGACCGCCGTGGGCCAGGCTCAGGCCCATGATCGTGTCGCCCGGCTTCAGCAGCGCGAACATCGCCGCGGCATTGGCCTGCGCACCCGAGTGCGGCTGGACGTTCGCGGCCTCGGCGCCGAACAGCGCCTTGATGCGGTCGATCGCGATCTGCTCGACGACGTCGACGTGCTCACAGCCACCGTAGTAGCGGCGGCCCGGGTAGCCCTCGGCGTACTTGTTGGTGAGGACGGAGCCCTGCGCCTCCATGACCGCGACCGGAGCGAAGTTCTCCGAGGCGATCATTTCGAGGGTGGACTGCTGACGGTGGAGCTCGGCGTCGACAGCGGCGGCGACGTCCGGGTCCAGCTCGTGGAGGGAGGAGTTGAGAAGCGACATCAGGGGATCCCTTGGGTCTCAGTTGCCGGAGAACTCGGTGTACTCGTCGGCGGAGAGCAGGTCCTTCGGCTCGTCCGCGACGCGTACCTTGAACAGCCAGCCGCCCTCGAAGGGAGCGGAGTTCACCAGCGACGGGTCGTCCACGACGTCCTGGTTCGCCGCGGTGACCTCGCCGGTGACCGGCGAGTACAGGTCGCTGACCGACTTGGTCGACTCCAGCTCGCCGCAGGTCTCGCCCGCGGTCACCGTGTCACCGACCTCGGGGAGCTGGGCGTAGACGACGTCACCGAGCGCGTTGGCGGCGAATTCGGTGATGCCGATCGTGGCCACACCGTCCTCGACGGCCGACAGCCACTCGTGCTCCTTGCTGTACCGCAGCTGCTGGGGGTTGCTCATGACCTGAATTCTCCTGTACGCGGGGGAGTGCTGATGAACGGTGGTCTTACGGTGTGAGACGCAACTGCGTCACGCCAGGAACGCCGGGATGTCCCGGATATCACTTCTGGCGCTTGTAGAACGGCAGGGCCACGACCTCGTACGGCTCGTGGGTGCCCCGGATGTCGACTCCGACGCCCGCGGTGCCGGGCGCGGCGTGCGCCGCGTCCACGTACGCCATGGCGATCGGCTTGCCCAGCGTGGGCGACGGGGCACCGGAGGTGACCTCGCCGATGACCTTGCCGTCGGCCACCACCTGGAAGCCGGCGCGGGGGACCCGGCGGCCCTCGGCGATCAGGCCGACGAGCTTGCGCGGGGGAGCGGTCTCGGCGCGCTCGGCCGCGGCCTGGAGGGCCCCGCGCCCGACGAAGTCGCCCTCCTTCTCGAACTTCACGACCCGGCCGAGACCCGCGTCGAACGGGGTCAGCGCGGTGGTCAGCTCGTGCCCGTACAGCGGCATGCCCGCCTCCAGGCGCAGCGTGTCGCGGCAGGAGAGCCCGCACGGGATCAGGCCGACAGGGGCGCCGGCCTCGGTGAGGGCCTTCCACAACTGCTCGGCGTGCTCGGGGGCGACGAAGAGCTCGAAGCCGTCCTCGCCGGTGTAGCCGGTACGGGCGATCAGCGCGGGGACGCCGGCGACGGTGCCGGGCAGGCCCGCGTAGTACTTGAGTCCGTCGAGGTCGGCGTCCGTGACGGACTTGAGGATGCCGGGGGACTCCGGGCCCTGGACGGCGATCAGCGCGTACGCGTCACGGTCGTCCCGTACGACGGCGTCGAAACCGGCGGCACGCTCGGTGATCGCGTCGAGGACGATCTGCGCGTTGCCCGCGTTGGCGACCACCATGTACTCGGTCTCGGCCAGGCGGTACACGATCAGGTCGTCCAGGATTCCGCCGTCTTCGCGGCAGATCATGGTGTAGCGGGCGCGGCCGAGGCCGATCGTGCCGATGTTGCCGACGAGCGCGTGGTTCAGCAGGTTGACGGCCTGCGGGCCCTTGACCGTGATCTCGCCCATGTGCGACAGGTCGAAGAGACCGGCCCTGGTGCGTACGGCGTTGTGCTCGTCGCGCTCACTGGCGTAGCGCAGCGGCATGTCCCAGCCCGCGAAGTCGGTCATGGTCGCGCCCAGCGAACGGTGCAGGGCATCCAGCGCGGTATGACGGGGGGCAGTGCTCGGGGCAGTGCTCATGGATATGGCTCCAGGGCATGACGACAGAGGACGATCCCTCCCCATCTGTCATCGGAACCTGAGAGGTTCGCCGAGAGGCCCTGAAGGGGTCGTCCCTACAGAGGTCGGCTTGCACCTTGGGTGGAGCCGCGGAACGGCTCGCTTTTCAGATCTGCCTCATCCACGCGGTACGGGGCCTGAGAGATTCAAGGGAGGAACTTGCTCCTTCGGCGCCCGGCACACACAGTGTCCGGAACTCTCCCGCGCGGATTCAAACGGCCGGTATGCAGTTGGCGGGGTCATCATCGCACGCCGTACGGGAGAGTGGGGCGTCCGGTCCCGACGGATAAGGGCCGGTGAGCCGGGTTGTGCCGCATTACCATTTCTTTACACTTCTTGGGCAGACGTGGGTCACCGGACACGGGGAGGCGATGACGTTGCAGCGTTACGCGACGACCGCGGGGGTCGCGCACGGCGCGGTGCCGCCGCAGCAGGCGGCGCCCGTCCGCGAGGTGCTGGGCACGCACGCACCCGTCGTGCGCGATCTGCGCAGCCGGGACGGGCGCAGCCCGCGCAGCCTGGACTTCGCCGCGGGCGATGTGGTGGTCGTCTCCGGGCTGCCCGGCAGCGGCAAGTCGACCCTGATCCGCCGCACCGTGACGGACCGGGCGATCGACTCCCAGGACACCAGGGACCGCTGGGCCCGCGCCCTGCCGCGTTTACTCCCGTACGCCCTCTATCGCCCTCTCGTGAGGGCCGCCCATTACACCGGGCTCTGGCAGGCCCTGCGTTCCGGTGAGGCCGTCGTGGTCCACGACTGCGGTACGCAGACCTGGGTACGGCGCTGGCTGGCCCGGGACGCCCGGCGCCGGGGCCGCATCCTGCACCTCGTGCTGCTCGACGTCACCCCCGAGGTGGCCAGGGAGGGCCAGCGGGAGCGCGGACGCGGAGTCTCCGGCTACGCCTTCGCCCGCCACCGGCGCTCGGTCGGCAGGCTGATGCGCGATACCGAGACCGGGCTGCTCCCGGCGGGATGCGCCTCGGCGGTGCTGCTGGACCGCGAGGCCGCGGACGCACTCGACCGGATCTCGTTCGCACGGACGTAGGTCCTCTCGCCCGGTCGGTGGGCGCCGCTCGTCTACGATCGCTGCCGCAAGGCAGGACAAGAAGGGGAAGCAGGGGACCAGTGGACAATCCGGCGCCGTTCGAGACGCAGCCGCACCATGGCTGGCCGGCCAACGAGCTCGAAGAAGTACTGGTCGCCTCCCTCGGCGTCCCGGAAGCGGGCGGCCGGCTGCTCGAAGTGCTCGGCCGCAGCCGGCTCTGGGTGCCGCTGCCCAACGGCGGCAATCCCGCCGCCGCCGACCTCGATCTGCCGATGATGGACATCGACGGCGCCGCGTACGTCCCCGTGTACAGCTCCGAGGCCCAGTTCCTGCTGTGCGTCGGCACCCACCTCTCCTTCGCCGTGGCGCCCGCCCGCGAGTTCGCCCGCGGCCTGCCCCCGCAGGTCGGCATCGCCGTGAACCCGGGCGGCGCCGTCGGCCTGCCCCTGCCACCGCCCGCCGTCGCCGAACTGTGCCGGGCGGGCCGCACCCCGCTGGACGGTCCCGCCGGCGGCGGCCGGGTCACGCTCCACGAGCCGGACTGGCAGGAGGACCCCGTCGACTTCCTCGCCGCGGTGTCCGGCGAATTCCAGGCGACCGGCGTCGTGAGCACCGCCCGCCGGGCGCTGGCAAGCATCGAGGGCGGCGACCCGGTCCTCTTCGTCGGTGTCGAGTTCGCCACCTGGGACGGCGCCGGGCAGAGCGCCCCGATGGACGCACTCGGCCGTGCGCTCGGCCGGGTCCAGCCGCCCTGGCCGGTCAATCTCGTCCTGCTCGACGTGGCGCAGGACCCCGTCGGGGACTGGATGCGCGAGAAGATACGTCCCTTCTACCGGCGCGACGGACACTGATCCACCAGGGCGACCGACGCCGATCCGGCGCGCAGGACACCGACCGTCGTCAAGTCGGTGTCAGAAGCGAGGCATAAGCTGGTTTGATGGCATGGCGGGGTCGCACCCGTGTGCCCGGAAGTGGCGGGGCGACACAGCGGATCGATGAGGGGCGGGACCCAGGGTGAGCGCGTCAGGCACCGCGGCGGCCGGGCAGATCGAGCACATGCTGGGCCAGGTGACGCCCGGGCGTTACGACGCGTACGAAGCTCTTCTCCAGGCCCTCACCGACGGCCGGGTCTGGATGCTCCTCTGGCACGGCACCGCGGGCTCCCCCGACGCCCAGTACGGGAACATGGAGGTCGACGGGCTGGGCTACGCCCCCTGCGTGACCTCCGCCCAGGAGCTCTCGGCCAGCGGCTGGAACCGCGCCCACGAGCTGGTCACCGGACGTGACATCGCCCGCGCGCTCTTCCCCGACCGCTGGGGGATCTGGCTCAACCCGCACGCCCCGGGCGGCGGCGTCGGCATCCCCTGGCTCGACCTGCGCCGGATCGCCACCGGCCTCGACCGGATGCCCGCGGGACCGCTGCGGCTCTCCGAGCCCGCCATCGAGATCCCGCAGTTCTACGCCATGCTCACCCAGAACGCCCACCGCACCCCGGCCGTCCGCTCGTTGCGCCGCGCCTGGGTGCAGCCCGCGCTCGGCGTCCCGTATCTCGCGATCGGCCTCGATCTCTACGACACCGGCCGGCCCTCCGTCGACGCCGTGCGCGCGATGATGCAGCAGTCGATCGGAGCGGTTCCCGACGGCCTGCCCGTCTCCACCGTCTCCATGTCCGACGAGTACGACCCCGTCGCGATGTGGCTGCGCGCCAACGCCCGGCCGTTCTACGACCGCGAGGCACACGCCCCGGCCGGACAGCCGCCCGCCGCGCCCGGATACGGCTACCCGCCGGCCGCAGGCACGGCCCCGCGCGCCTTCTAGGGGCCATCCGGCCGTTTCGCCCCCAATCGGGGGGCGAGTTGCATTTCACCCCCTCTGATTGCTGGTGCCACCCAACGCGGCGTTGGCGGTGGTCCGTACCCTAATCCACGCCAACCTCCCTGTGTCCGGGGGGCGTTCACGTGCGTCCGGATAACGGATCGGTCCTGGTGCATCACGGTTAGGCATCCATTCACCGCCAAGTCTGGCAACCTGTCGCGGCCCCGATGAAGACTCCCGCAACAAGGGATGTTCCGTCCCTGAACACAAACGGACTGATCAAGCCGCCACAGCGGCAAGTGTGTACCGGCCACCGCCGGTTGAGAGGGGTCCCTGGCACGATGACGGCACCACTTCACGAGCCGACAACGGAAGCGGCCCCGACGGCGGGATTCGAGGCCGGCGTCCCGGAGAAGGCGGTGCAAGGCCGCTCCCTGGGCCGTATCGCCTGGGAGCGTCTGAAGCGGGACAAGCTGGCCCTCGGCGGGGGCGTCGTGGTGCTGGTGCTCGTCCTCGTCGCCGTGCTGGCGCCGCTGATCACGAGTCTGGTCGGGCAGTCGCCGTACGAGCGCCACGAAGAACTGATCGACCCTCTCTTCTCCACGCCCATCGGATCGTTCGGCGGGATGAGCTCGGAGCATCTGCTCGGGATCGAGCCGGTCAGCGGCCGCGACATCTTCGCCCGCATCGTCTACGGCGCCCAGGTCTCGCTGCTCGTCGGCTTCGCCTCCGCCGTGGTCGCCATCGTGCTGGGCACCATCCTCGGTGTACTCGCGGGCTTCTTCGGCGGCTGGCTGGACACGATCATCAGCCGCGTGATGGACATGCTGCTCGCCTTCCCGCAGCTCCTCTTCATCATCGCGCTGGTCTCCGTCATGCCGAACGAGATGCTGGGTCTGACCGGTACCGGAGTCCGGCTCTTCGTGATGATCCTGGTCATCGGATTCTTCGGCTGGCCGTACGTCGGCCGGGTCGTCCGCGGCCAGACGCTGTCCCTGCGCGAGCGGGAGTACGTGGACGCCGCCCGCAGCCTCGGGGCCGGGCGGATCTACATCCTCTTCAAGGAGCTCCTGCCCAACCTCGTCGCGCCCATCATCGTGTACGCCACGATGATGATCCCGACCAACATCCTCACCGAGGCGGCCCTGAGCTTCCTGGGTGTCGGAGTGAAGCCGCCCTCCGCCTCCTGGGGCGAGATGCTGTCCGCGGCTCTGAGCTACTACGAGGCCGACCCGATGTACATGGTCGTCCCGGGTGTGGCCATCTTCATCACCGTGCTCTCCTTCAACCTCTTCGGCGACGGCGTACGTGATGCGCTCGACCCGAAGGGCTCCCGCTGACTGCCGTACCCCGCGGAGCCCGTGCACCGCACGGGCCGCTTCTACACACGGAGGATCCGAATCGTGACTACCCGACGGAACGCACGGCGCAAGCAGGCAGTGGCCGCTGCTGCCGTGGTCGCGGCGCTGCTCTCCACCGCGGCGTGCGGCGGCGGTGATGACGGCAAGGACGGCAAGGACAAGGGCGGTTCGGCGGCCGGCTTCGACGCGGCCAACAACAAGGTCGCCAACGCCTCGGCGAAGAAGGGCGGCACGCTGAAGTTCGCCGGTGCCCAGGACGCCGACTCCTGGGACACCACGCGTGGCTACTACGGCTTCGTGTGGAACTTCATGCGCTACTACAGCCGCCAGCTGGTCACCGGCAAGGCCGAGCCGGGCAAGGCCGGAGCCGAGCTGACGCCGGACCTCGCCACCGAGCGCGCCAAGATCACGGACGGCGGCAAGACCTACACGTACACCCTGCGCGACGGCGTCACGTGGGAGGACGGCAAGCCGATCACCTCCCAGGACATCAAGTACGGCATCGAGCGCCAGTGGGCGCAGGACGTGCTGTCCGGTGGCCCGGTCTACCTGCGTGACATCCTCGACCCCAAGGGCGAGTACAAGGGTCCGTACAAGGACACCTCGAAGGACAAGCTGGGCCTGAAGGCCATCGAGACGCCGGACGAGAAGACCATCATCTTCAAGCTTCCGACGGCGAACTCGGACTTCGAGGAGATCCTGGCGCTGACCTCGTCCTCGCCGGTCCGTCAGGACAAGGACACCAAGTCGAAGTACGGCCTGAAGCCGTTCTCTTCCGGCCCGTACAAGTTCGAGTCGTACTCGCCGGGCAAGTCCGTGGTGCTGGTCCGCAACACGAACTGGAAGCAGGCCTCGGACCCGGTCCGCAAGGCGCTCCCGGACAAGATCACGCTGAACCTGTTCTCCAACGCGGACGACATGGACAACCGCCTGATCGCCGGCGACTTCGACCTGGACATCAACCAGACGGGTCTCTCCCCGCAGGGCCGTATCAAGGCGCTGAAGGAGCACAAGGAGAACCTGGACAACCCGGTCTCGGGCTACATCCGTTACGCGGTCTTCCCGCAGAACGTCGCGCCGTTCGACAACATCGACTGCCGCAAGGCCGTCATCTACGGAGCCGACCACAAGTCGCTCCAGACCGCGCGCGGCGGCCCGGTCGCCGGTGGCGACATCGGCACCAACATGCTGCCCCCGTCGGTGCCCGGCTCCGAGGGCCAGAAGTACGACCCGTACGGCACCTCCGCCAACGACGGTGCGCCGGACACCGCCAAGGCCAAGGCCGCGCTGAAGGCCTGTGGCAAGCCCGACGGGTTCTCCACCACGATCGCCGTGCGTAACAACAAGCCGGTCGAGGTCGCCACCGCCGAGTCGCTCCAGGCGTCGCTCGGCAAGATCGGCATCAAGGTCGACATCGACAAGTTCGACGGTTCGCAGACTTCGGGCATCATCGGTAACCCGTCCGTGGTCAAGAAGAAGAACTACGGAATCATCATCATGGGCTGGGGACCGGACTTCCCCTCGGTCCAGGGTTATGGCGCGCCCCTCTGGGACAGCAGCTACATCCTCGAGAGCGGCAACAACAACTTCGCCATGATCGACGACAAGGCGATCGACGCCAACTTCGACAAGTTCTCCGTCGAGCTCGACGCGGAGAAGAAGAAGGCCATCTCCACGGAGATCAACCACCAGGTGATGGAGGGCGCGTACTACCTGCCCTTCGTCTTCGAGAAGTTCATCAACTGGCGCTCCCCGCGACTGACGAACGTCTACACGACGGACGCCTACAGCGGTACGTACGACTTCGCCAGCCTGGGCGTTGTGAAGTAACCACCACACCGGCACACCCGCCGTACGGCACGAAAGGCAGGTGAAGGCCGGAGCGGTGCGCCGCGGGCCATCGGACGACCTCCGGTGGCCCGCGGTCCCCCGCCGGGCCGAGAGCAGTGCTCACATACCTCATCAGGCGGCTCATGGCCGTCGCAGTAATGCTTGTGGTCATCGTCGTGGTGGTCTTCTGCATTTTCTTCCTCATCCCCCAGTGGACCGGCGTCGACCCCGCCACGATGTACGTGGGCAAGACCTCGGACGCGGCGGCAGTGGAAGGCATCCGGCAGAAGCTCGCGCTGGACGAACCGATCCTCATCCAGGTCATGGAGTTCTTCAAGGGCATCTTCGTCGGGCGTACCTACGCCTCGGGCGGCGACGTCACGAACTGCGCCATGCCCTGCTTCGGCTACTCCTTCCGCAGCGAGCAGGCCATCTGGCCGGTGCTCACCGACCGTCTTCCGGTCACCATGACGCTCGCGCTCGGCGCGGCCGTCCTGTGGCTGCTCTTCGGTGTCGCGGCCGGTGTGCTCTCCGCCCTCAAGCGGGGCACGACGTGGGACCGTTCGGCCATGGTCGTCGCGCTCGCGGGCGTCTCGCTGCCGATCTACTTCACCGCCATGGTCTCCCTCGCGGTCTTCGACTACGGACTCGGCTGGATCGACTCCGGATACGTGCCCATCGGGGACAGTGTCGGCGGCTGGTTCCAGGGCATGTTGCTGCCCTGGGTCACTCTCGCCTTCCTGTATGCGGCGATGTACGCCCGCATCACCCGGGCCACCATGCTCGAAGTCATGGGCGAGGACTACATCCGTACCGCCCGGGCCAAGGGCCTGAGCGAGCCGGTCGTCATCGGCAAACACGCCATGCGCTCGACCATGACACCGATCCTGACCATGCTCGGCATGGACCTCGGCGCACTCATCGGTGGCGCGATCCTCACCGAGACCGCCTTCAGCCTTCCCGGCCTCGGCCAGGCGGTGCTCCAGGCGATCAGAGAGCGCGACCTGCCGGTGATCCTGGGCGTCGTCCTGATCACTTCGCTCGCGGTGATCATCGCCAACCTCGTCGTGGACATCCTGTACGCCGTGATCGACCCCCGAGTGAGGCTGTCATGACCGAGCTGAGCAAGAGCGGAGCCGCCCTGGGCGAGCCCGTCGCCTCCGCCTCGCCCGCATCCGACGCCTTCCTCGACGTCCGCGATCTGAAGGTGCACTTCCCGACCGACGACGGCCTGGTCAAGTCCGTCGACGGGCTCAGCTTCACGCTGGAGAAGGGCAAGACCCTCGGCATCGTGGGCGAGTCCGGCTCCGGCAAGTCCGTGACCTCGCTCGGGATCATGGGTCTGCACACCGCCGGCCAGTACGGCAAGCGCAAGGCCCAGCTCTCCGGCGAGATCTGGCTGAACGGCAAGGAACTCCTGTCCAGCGACCCGGACGAGGTGCGCAAGCTCCGCGGCCGGGACATGGCGATGATCTTCCAGGACCCGCTGTCCGCGCTGCACCCGTACTACACGATCGGCAAGCAGATCGTGGAGGCGTACCGGGTCCATCACAACGTCACCAAGAAGGCGGCCCGCACCCGCGCCGTCGAGATGCTCGACCGCGTCGGCATCCCGCAGCCCGACAAGCGCGTCGACAGCTATCCGCACGAGTTCTCCGGCGGTATGCGTCAGCGCGCGATGATCGCGATGTCGCTGGTCAACAACCCCGAGCTGCTGATCGCCGACGAGCCGACCACGGCTCTCGACGTGACCGTGCAGGCGCAGATCCTCGACCTGATCCGGGATCTGCAGAAGGAGTTCGGCTCCGCGGTCATCGTCATCACGCACGACCTGGGCGTGGTGGCGGAGCTCGCCGACGACATCCTTGTGATGTACGGCGGGCGTTGCGTGGAGCGCGGACCGGCCGAGAAGGTGTTCTACGAACCGCGGCACCCCTACACCTGGGGACTGCTCGGCTCCATGCCGCGCCTCGACCGGGACCAGACCGAGCGGCTCATCCCGGTCAAGGGCTCCCCGCCCTCGCTCATCAACATCCCGTCGGGCTGCGCCTTCAACCCGCGCTGCCCGTACGCGGATCTGCCCAAGGACGACGTCACCCGCACCGTGCGGCCCGAGTTGCTGGAGGTCGGCAGCCGGCACTCGGCCGCCTGCCACATGTCGCAGGAGCAGCGGGAGCGTATCTGGACCGAAGAGATTGCGCCCAAGCTGTGAGCGAGGACAAAAGCGAGGACAAAGCCGTGACGAGCCAGGACAAGAGCGCCGACGTTCCCGCGCAGAGGGCCTCCGGCAAGAGCGCCTCTCCGGAGGTGCTGCTCCGGGTGAGCGGCCTGAAGAAGCACTTCCCCATCAGGAAGGGCCTGCTCCAGCGCACGACCGGTGCGGTGAGGGCCGTCGACGGGATCGACTTCGAGGTGCACGCGGGGGAGACCCTGGGTGTGGTCGGGGAGTCCGGCTGCGGTAAGTCGACGATGGGCCGGCTGATCACGCGGCTGCTCGAACCGACCGCGGGCACGGTCGAGTTCGGGGGCAAGGACATCACGCACCTCGGTGTCGGCGGCATGCGTCCGCTGCGCCGGGACATGCAGATGATCTTCCAGGACCCGTACTCCTCGCTGAATCCGCGGCACACGATCGGCACGATCGTCGGAGCTCCCTTCAAGCTGCAGGGCGTCAAGCCCGAGGGCGGCGTCAGGAAGGAAGTGCAGCGGCTGCTGGAGGTGGTCGGCCTCAACCCCGAGCACTACAACCGCTATCCGCACGAGTTCTCCGGCGGCCAGCGCCAGCGCATCGGGATCGCCAGGGCGCTCGCGCTCAACCCGAAGCTGGTCGTGGCCGACGAGCCGGTGTCGGCGCTGGACGTCTCCATCCAGGCGCAGGTCGTCAACCTCCTGGACGACCTCCAGACCGAGCTGGGCCTCACGTACGTGATCATCGCCCACGACCTCTCGGTGGTCCGGCACGTCTCGGACCGGATCGCGGTGATGTACCTCGGCAAGATCGTGGAGCTGGCCGACCGCGAGTCGCTCTACAAGGCGCCGATGCACCCCTACACCAAGGCGCTCCTGTCGGCGGTGCCGATCCCCGACCCCAGGCGTCGGTCGGCCAAGAGCGAGCGGATTCTGCTGAAGGGCGATGTCCCCTCGCCCATCTCGCCGCCGAGCGGCTGCCGCTTCCACACGCGCTGCTGGAAGGCGACGGAGGTCTGCAAGACGCAGGAGCCGCCGCTGGTCGCGCTGAAGACCGGGCACCAGGTGGCCTGCCACCACCCGGAGAACGCGCCGGACCAGGTCCCGGGCGACACCGTGCTGGCGACGGCGCGGGAAGCGATCGAGATCGTGGCCCTGAAGAAGGAGCCGGAGGAAGTCGCTCCGGAACCCGCTCCGGAACCGGCGGCTCCGAAGGAGCCCGAGGAGCCGGGGGACAGCCCGAAGGAGTAGTACCGGCACAATTGCCCGGGTGCTCCTCGAACTGTTCACGCCCTCCGTCCAGCATGCGCTCGACATCGCCGGAATCTTCGTCTTCGCGATCTCCGGCGCACTGCTCGCCGTACGCAAGAACTTCGATGTCTTCGGCATCGCGGTACTCGCCGAGGTGACAGCGCTGGGCGGAGGGCTGTTCCGTGACGTGATCATCGGCGCGATCCCGCCCGCCGCCTTCACGGATCTCGGCTACTTCACCACCCCGCTGCTCGCCGCGGGACTGGTCTTCTTCCTGCACCCCCACGTCGAGCGCATCCAGGTCGGCGTCAACGTCTTCGACGCCGCCGGTCTCGGGCTCTTCTGCGTCACCGGCACGGTGAAGGCGTACGAGTACGGCCTCGGCCTGACCGCATCGGCGGCCCTGGGACTCACCACCGCGGTCGGTGGCGGTGTCCTGCGCGACGTACTGGCCAATGAGGTGCCCTCGCTGCTGCGCTGGGACCGCGATCTGTACGCGGTGCCCGCGATCGTCGGGGCCGCGATGGTCGTCCTGTGTATCCGCTTCGACACACTGAATGCCTTCACCAGCGGTACGGCGGTGATCACCGCGTTCGCTCTGCGGCTGCTGGCGATGCGCTTCCACTGGCGGGCGCCTCGTGCGTACAACCGCCGCTCGGCGACGGCCGACGAGGGCTGAAATCAAGCCCGTCGGGGGCCCCATGCTTCAGGCAATGGGGGAGATTGAGGACAGAGAGCGGCCGAAGGTCGCGAAACCAGGTAAACATATTCGGTCACGGCACTGGCCGCCAAAAAGCTACCGCTCAGTAATACATCGGTGTACCGTGCATTCCATGGCACAGGCAGCGCAGATGGCGCGGACAGCGCAGGCAACCATCGGGGACAGCGAGTTCGACCGCGACACCGCGGTCACGCTCCGCGAGGAGGGCGTTTACGACGCGGAACTCTCCGCCGGGTGGACGATCATCCGCGCCGTCAACGGTGGATATCTCCTGGCCATGCTCGGCCGGGCCCTCGGGCAGGCACTTCCGCACTCCGACCCGTTCTCGGTCTCGGCGCACTACCTCACCGCCTCCGAGCCCGGCCCCGCGGTGATCCGTACGCAGATCGTCCGCACCGGCCGCACGCTCTCCACCGGCCAGGCGTCCCTCTTCCAGTACGCGGAGGACGGTACCGAGACCGAACGCATCCGGGTCCTCGCCACCTACGGCGACCTGGACGGCCTCACCGACGACATCCGCACCTCGGCGCAGCCGCCCGCGATCCCGCCGCTGGAGCAGTGCCTCGGCCCGAGCGACGGACCGGCCCCGATCCCCGGCAGCTCCGCCATCACCGAGCGCCTCGACATCAAGCTCGACCCGGCGACGATCGGCTGGGCCATCGGCGCACCGTCCGGCAAGGGCGAAATGCGCGGCTGGTTCGGCCTGGCGGACGGCCGCGACGCGGACCCGCTCTCCCTGCTGCTCACGGTGGACGCCATGCCGCCGACCTCGTTCGAGCTGGGCCTCAAGGGCTGGACGCCCACGATCGAGCTGACGACCCACATCCGCTGCCGCCCGGCCCCCGGACCGCTGCGCGTCTCCATCACCACCCGGAACCTCGCGGGCGGCTTCCTGGAGGAGGACGCGGACGTCTGGGACAGCGCGGACCGCCTGGTCGCCCAGTCCCGCCAACTGGCCAGGGCCCCGCGCGCCTGAGGAGTGCCGTTCTTCCGTCGAAGAGCGTCGAAGAGCAACGTCAGAGCTGGGCGCCGGCGGGATGGGCACCGTCTATCTGGCCCGCTCGCACGGCGGGCGCTCGGTGGCGGTGGGCCCGCACACGGGTCCGGGCGACGCGGCCGGCCGGGCCGCACTCAACCCGCGCAGCGAGCCATCCATGCCTCGACGTCGTCCGCCGACCGCGGCAGGCCCGCCGACAGATTCTCGTGGCCGTCGTCGGTGACGACCAGGTCGTCCTCGATCCGGACGCCGATGCCGCGCCACTCCTCGGGCACGGTGAGATCGTCCGGCTGGAAGTACAGGCCGGGCTCGACGGTGAGCACCATGCCCGGCTCCAGTACGCCGTCGACGTACGCCTCGTTCCGCGCCTGCGCGCAGTCGTGGACGTCCAGACCGAGCATGTGACCGGTGCCCGCCATGGTGAAGCGGCGCTGGAGGCCGAGTTCGTACGCGCGGTCGGCGGGGCCCTCGATGAAGCCCCACTCGACCAGCCGGGCTGCCAGGTGACGTTGGGCCGCCTCGTGGAAGTCGCGGTACGCGGCGCCGGGCTTGACGGCGGCCATGCCGGCCTCCTGGGCCTCGTACACCGCGTCGTAGACCTTGCGCTGCAGAGGCGTGAAGGTCCCGCCGATCGGAAGCGTGCGCGTGACGTCGGCGGTGTAGAGGGTGTGCGTCTCCACGCCGGCGTCGAGCAGGAGCAGGTCGCCGGGGCGCACCGGACCGTCGTTGTCCGTCCAGTGCATGATCGTGGCGTGCTCGCCCGCGGCGCAGATCGAGCCGTAGCCTACGGAGTTGCCCTCAAGACGGGCGCGGCGGAAGAACGTGCCCTCGATCCACCGCTCGGACGACGCGATCGCCCCGGAGAGCTCACCGATCACATCGGTGAATCCCCGCACGGTGGAGTCAACGGCCTTGCGGAGCTCGGCCAGCTCCCACTCGTCCTTGACGAGGCGGAGATCGCTGAGCGCCCCTTCCAGCTCGGCGTCGCGCTCCTCCTCGGTGGTGACGGCGGCCTCCAGGGACGCGTCGAGACCACGGACGATCCTGGTCGGCGCACCGGAGGCGGCTGCCAGGTCGCGGGCCGCCGTGCGGACGTCGCGGCAGGGCAGGCCGAGTACGAGCGCCGCCTCGGCGAGGGAGTGGCGCCGGCCCATCCACAGCTCGGCCGTGGCGCCGGTCCAGAACTCGTCGTTGTCCCTGCTGTCCCGCGGCAGCTGGTAGCAGTAGGCGTCGTGGCCGCCGTCCGCGCGGGGTTCCAGGACGAGAGCGCCGTCCCGGGCCTGGTCCCCGGTCATGTGTACGTAGCCCGAGTAGGGGCGGAAGGAGTAAGTGTCGTCGTTCGAACGGACCTTGAGATTCCCGGAGGGGATCACGAGGCGCTCGCCGGGGAAGCGCGCGGAGAGCGCGGCGCGGCGGAGGGCCGCGTACGGAGCCTGCTCGCCGAGCCGCAGGTCGTGCTGCTCGGTGTCCGCCCAGCCCGTCCGCATCAGCGCGGACAGCTCTTCGGAGATCCCTGAGTAGAGACCGTTCTTTCGGCCTTTCGCCACGTCGAACACCTTCTTCTGGAGGGTTGCCGGTCGCCGGCGGTTCCTGGACGGTATGGCGCACGGCGCACGCTTGGTGCCCAGGAGTGCCACTGGCACAGATCAGCCACCGCCCCTGACGGGAGCCGTCGATAATGCGGTGTATGACGAACGCGAAACTCGGCGATGCCCTTCGGCTTCTGGGAATCGATCACGCGGCGGTCCAGGTCTATCTGGCGCTGCTGGAGCTGGCCCCTGCTCCGCTGAGTGCGATCGGAACCGCAGCCGGTCTGGGCGATGAGGAGCTCACCACGGCGTACGTCACCCTGGTCGACGCGGGTCTGGCCAGTGCCGCCGAGGTGGGTGAAGGCGTGGTGGCCCCGGTTCCGCCCACCGCGGGCCTGGAGATCCTCGCCCGGCACCGGGCGGCCGAGGTCGAGGAGTCGCGCATCACCGTCGGGGGCGCATTCGAGTCGTTCCGGCGGCAGCGGCTCGCCGCGTACAACGACCATCTCGTCGAGGTCGTCACCGGCGATGCCATCGGCCCCAGGGTCCGTCACGCCTGGGCCAGCGCCCGCGACCAGATCCGGCAGTTCGAGTCACCGCCGTACTTCCCCCTGCCCGGCGCCACGGACGACGCGCTGGCCACGCTCGCCCGCGGTGTGACGCAGCGTGTCGTGTACTCGCGGGAGTCGCTGGAGCATCCGGGCCGCTTGAAAGACGTCATCGAACCGTGCGTCAAGGCCGGCGAACAGGCCAGGGTGCTGCCGTCGGTGCCGGTCAAACTCGTGATCATCGACGAGGCGTACGCACTCGTGTCGTTGTCGATCCAAGAGGCCGACGTGCACAACACCATGCTGGTCGTGCAGCCGTGCGGTCTGCTCTCCGCGCTCATGGCACTGTTCGAGCAGTCCTGGCAGAACGCCCTGCCGTTCCACGGCCGCACCACCGCCCCGGGCGGCCTGCCGCCAGCCGATCGCCGCCTCCTGTGGCTCCTCGCCGGCGGCGCGAGCGACGACGTCATCGCCCGCGAGATGGGAATCAGCCGCCGCACGCTGTTCCGCCGCCTGCAGATCCTGATGGCCCGGCTGGGCGCCGCGAACCGCTTCCAGATGGCCTTGCAGGCACAGCGCTCCGGATGGCTGTGACCGGCCACGGGTATGGGGCGCTCCCGCGCCCGCTCACCCCGCCCGCAGGAAACCCGCGAGCGCCGCGGTCAGTTCGGCCGGTGCGTCCTCCTGGACGAGATGCCCGGCCCCCGGGATGAGGCGCAGGACCGCGCCCGGGATCAGCCCGGCCAGCTCGTGCCCCCGGGCGACCGGAATCCAGGTGTCCTCGGTGCCCCAGCAGATCAGTACGGGCAGCTCCAGCTCCCCGTACCTCTCCTGGATCTCGTCCGTGAACCGCTGGTCGTTCTGCGTGATCTGCTGGTAGAACGCGGGCTGCCCGTCCTC
This sequence comes from Streptomyces sp. NPDC057136, assembly GCF_042670885.1. Taxonomy (NCBI): domain Bacteria; kingdom Bacillati; phylum Actinomycetota; class Actinomycetes; order Kitasatosporales; family Streptomycetaceae; genus Streptomyces; species Streptomyces sp. NPDC057136. The sequence continues at coordinate 60,969 of NZ_JBHUUV010000003.1, read as the reverse complement.
CGTGCACCACGGCGCGACGAGCCGGTCGAGCACATCCGGGTGCAGCCCCGGGTGGCTCGCGGAGCCGACGTACTCCTTCACCAGCGCCCGGTGAAGCCCGGGCGGCAGCTGCCCGAAGACCTCGGGATGACTGCCGAGCAGCCGGTACGTGGATGAGCCCCACGGAGCCAGCGCCACCGGGTCGACGAGTGCGAGGCGGCGGTATCGGGCCCCGTGCAGCAGGTGGGCGCGCAGGGCGACGCAGCCGCCGAAGTCGTGGGCGGCCACGGCCGGTTCGCGCAGTCCCCAGTGGCCGAGTAGCTCGGTGAGGACGACGGCCTGGGCGCGCAGCGAGACGTCCTGGAGCGCGTACTTCTCGGACGCGCCGTAGCCGGGCAGATCCCAGACGTGCACCCGGTGGTCCTGTGCCAGCGCGCGGGCGACGCCACGCCACACGTACGAGGAGAACGGCGTGCCGTGCACCAGGACGACCGGCGGCGCCTCCTCGGGGCCGAGCACCGCCCAGCGCACCTCGCCCGACGAACTCGTGAATGTCCGGTCCAGAACCCAGTCGCTCATGAGACCGACCCTAGGGCCTCGTACGGGCGTTGCGAGCGAGTCCCGTACGAGCCCTACGAGCTGCCGTCGAGCCAGTGCGCCCGGCCCAGCGTCACCAGGCGCAGCCGTCTGCGGGCCACCTGGATCACCTCTCGTTCGCCGTCGGGGCCCGCCTCCAGGAGGGCGGAGGTGGTGAGGACCATGTGGTCCACGTACAGCCCGCCCAGCATCAGCAGGTCCTCCTGGTTCCAGCCCGCCGACTCCGGCTCCGTGCCGAGCGCCGCGGCCACTTCCGCGGCGAACAGACCGAGTTGGGCGGCGATGGCCGCGCGGACCGGGCCGACGCCGCCGTGCAGCTCACGGGCGATGAAGCGGAAGTGGGCGGGCTGCTCGCCGACATGGCGCGCTATCAGCTCCACACTGCGGTCCAGGCGCACCTCGCTGTCGCCCGTCTCGGCGAGGATCGCGCCGATCATGCCGTGCAGGCTGCCCAGCGTCTCTTCGACCAGGGCCACACCGAGCGCCGCCGTGTCCTCGAAGTGGCGGTAGAAGGCGGTCGGGGCCACACCCACCGCGCGGGTCACCTCACGCAGCCCCAGGCTGCTCAGGCTCTGGTGCTCCAGGAGGCGGAGCGCGGCGTCCAGCAGCGCCTGGCGCGTCTTCAGTTTCTGGGTCTGGCGGATGCCGGCGGTGTGACTCATGCCATTCAGTAAACAACCGTTCTCCCAACGAAGGAAGGGCTGTGGCGTTTAGGCTGAGAAGTCAGTGAACACTCGTACTCTCAAGCGCTCACGGAGAGGCCGCACCATGTTTGTCCTCGTCGCCGCACTGCTGCTCCTGGGGGTCGTCCTCGGAGCCGTCGCCCACCTTCCGCTGTCCGTGGCTCTGGCCGCCGCTGCCGTGATCGGCGGCTGGCTGGCGGTTTTCGCCGTACGTGAAGGCCTCGCCCGCCGGGCCCGCTGACCCTTCACCGCTCACCCGCTCACCCGCTCACCGCTCATCGCGAAGGAGCTTGTTCCATGACACTCACCGCATTCGCCCGCCGCGCCGGGAGCCGGACCGACGTCCGACCCGCCGCACCCGTCCCGCCCGCCGCACCCGTCCCGCGCGACACCCGCAGGCCCCGCATCCGGGAGGCCGACGGGCTGGCCGTCGCCTCGTTCGTGCTCGGGCTGACCGGCCTGCTGGTGATGAACATCGTGCTGGGGCCCGTTGCCATCACCATGGCCCTCATCGCTCTCGCACGCTCCACCGCCCGCCGCGGCCGCGCCCTGCTCGGTCTCGCCCTCGGCATCGCGGACCTCGTCGTCCTGGCCGTCCTCGTCACCGCGAACGGCACCGTCTCCTGGAGCCTCGGGGGCTGAACAGGGCCGCGTTTCACGAGCGCTCCGCGTACCGGATCGGGCTCCGGAACGGGGGCAGTTCGCACGCCGCCGGAGCGTGCGCGGACGGCCCGCAGTGATGCGCCCGGCATGCGCCCCGCCGCAGGCTCGTAGAATCGAGCCCACCATGGCTTACCTCGACCACGCCGCGACCACGCCGATGCTTCCGGAAGCGATCGCTGCGATGACCACCCAGCTCGCCGTCACCGGCAACGCGTCCTCCCTGCACGCCGCGGGGCGCCGGGCCCGCCGCACCGTCGAGGAGTCGAGAGAAGCCCTCGCCGACGCCCTCGGCGCACGCCCCAGCGAGGTGGTCCTCACCTCCGGCGGCACCGAGGCCGACAACCTCGCGGTGAAGGGCCTCTACTGGGCCCGCCGCGACGCCGACCCCCGCCGTACCCGGGTCCTCGCCAGCCCCGTCGAACACCACGCCGTACTGGACGCCGTCGACTGGCTCGCCGAACACGAGGGAGCCACCGTCGACTACCTCCCCGTCGACGCCTACGGACGCGTCCACCCCGAAGCGCTGCGCGAGGCCATCCTCCGCGACCCCGACGACGTCGCGATGATCACCGTGATGTGGGCCAACAACGAGATCGGCACCGTCATGCCGGTACGTGAACTGGCCGCCGTGGCCCGTGAGTTCGACGTACCCATGCATGCCGACGCGGTGCAGGCGTTCGGTCAGCTGGAGGTCGACTTCGCCCGCTCCGGACTGGCGGCGATGACCGTCAGCGCCCACAAGATCGGCGGCCCGTTCGGCATCGGGGCGCTGCTTCTGGGCCGCGAATACACCCCCGTACCCGTCCTGCATGGCGGCGGGCAGGAGCGCCATGTGCGCTCCGGCACCCTCGACGTGCCCGCCGTCGCGTCCTTCGCCGTCGCCGGACGGCTCGCCGCCGAGGGGCGCGACGACTTCGCCCACCGGATCGGCTCGCTCCGCGACGAGCTGGCCGCAGCCGTGCTGTCGGCCGTGCCGGACGCCGTCCTCGGCGGCGACCCCGCCCCGGGCGGCCGGCTCCCGGCCAACGCCCACTTCACCTTCCCGGGCTGCGAGGGCGACTCGCTGCTCCTGCTCCTGGACGCCCAGGGCATCGAATGCTCCACCGGCTCCGCCTGCACGGCCGGGATCGCCCAGCCCAGCCACGTACTCCTGGCCACCGGCACCGATCCGGACCTGGCCCGCGGCACCCTGCGCTTCTCGCTCGGCCACACCTCGACCAAGCAGGACGTGGAGGACGTGGCCCGCGCGATCGGCCCGGCGGTGGAACGCGCCAGGACGGCGGGCCTCAGCTAGGGCCTGGCCGGCGGATCATGGCCGGGGCCACGGCGTCTGGCACTTCCCCGAGCTCTCGGCTTCGCTCGAGCAGGGGAGGCCCCATCCCTCGCGGCGTTGCCAAAACGCCTGAATAGCTCCGCTATTAAGACGCTTCGGCGCCTTGCGATGCACCGCGCCAGACGACGCCGCGTCCTATCCGACCCTGATCCGCCGGCCAGGCCCTGGACCGTCTCGTCGAAGGGCTCGGTGAAGGGCTCGATTCCACCGCCCGGACCAGCTTCAGATAACGGTCCCAGTCCCAGTGCGGTCCGGGGTCCGTATGGTCCGTGCCCGGGACCTCCACGTGCCCGATGATGTGCTCGCGGTCCACGGGGATCCCGTACCGCTCGCATATCGCGGCCGTCAGGCGTGCCGACGAGGCGTACATCTCCGGTGTGAGGTCGCGCGGGCGGTCCACGAAGCCCTCGTGCTCGATGCCGATGCTGCGCTCGTTGTACGAGCGGTTCCCCGCGTGGAACGCCACATCCAGCTCGCGGATCATCTGCGCCACCCGGCCGTCCTGGCCCACCACGTAGTGCGCCGCCGCACCGTGCCCCGGGTCCTGGAAGACCTTGACCGCACTGCGGAAGCTGCCCTGGGTGACGTGGATGATCACCCGGTCTATTCCGTAGTCGTCGGGGCGGTCCGCCATCCGCCAGTTCGCATCCGAGGCCGCCACCCACTGGGCACCCGCGAAATCCAGCTCACCCGGCTTACGGGGCTTCCGTACGCCCGGCACCCGCCACCAGACGCGCTTCAGCTCGTCCCGTGCCAGTGCGGCCGTCCCCACGGCCGTCACCGCGCCGCCGATCAGTACAGCGCGCCGGCCGATGCCGTGCGCGGGCTTCGTGCCCTGCGCTCCGGCGGTCCCTTTGGTCCCCATGTGATCGACAACGCTTATCCGTGAGCATTCGGTTCCCGGCGCCCCGTACCCTGGTGAGGCTATGACTCAGACTTCCCAGCGCCCCCTCCGTGTCCTCGCCGCCATGTCCGGCGGTGTCGACTCCGCCGTCGCCGCGGCCCGCGCCGCCGAGGCGGGGCACGACGTGACCGGTGTGCACCTCGCCCTCTCCGCGAACCCGCAGTCCTTCCGTACCGGGGCGCGAGGCTGTTGCACCATCGAGGACTCCCGTGACGCCCGCCGCGCGGCGGACGTCATCGGCATCCCCTTCTACGTCTGGGACCTGGCGGAACGCTTCCGCGAGGACGTCGTGGAGGACTTCGTCGCCGAGTACGAGGCGGGCCGCACCCCCAACCCGTGCCTGCGCTGCAACGAGAAGATCAAGTTCGCCGCGCTCCTCGACAAGGCCCTGGCCCTGGGCTTCGACGCCGTCTGCACCGGCCACTACGCCACGGTCGTGCTGAACGAGGACGGCAGCCGCGAGCTGCACCGCGCATCGGACATGGCCAAGGACCAGAGCTATGTGCTGGGCGTCCTGGACGAGAAGCAGCTCGCCCACGCGATGTTCCCGCTCGGTGACACCCTCACCACCAAGGACGAGATCCGCGCGGAGGCCGAGCGCCGCGGTCTGGCCGTCGCGAAGAAGCCCGACAGCCACGACATCTGCTTCATCGCCGACGGTGACACACAGGGCTTCCTCGCCGACCGCCTTGGCGGCAAGGCGGAGGGCGACATCCTCGACGAGGCGGGCGCCAAGCTCGGGACGCACGACGGCGCCTTCGGCTTCACCATCGGCCAGCGCAAGGGCCTGCGCATCGGACACCCCGCCGCCGACGGCAAGCCGCGCTACGTCCTGGACATCTCCCCGGTGAACAACACCGTGACGGTGGGCCCGGTCGAGGCCCTCGACGTCACCGCGCTCACCGCCATCAGGCCCCGCTGGTGCGGCACGCCCCCTGAGGGCCCCGGAACGTACACCGCACAGCTCCGCGCCCACGGCGGCGAGACCGAGGCCGGCGCCGAGCTGATCGACGGCACGCTGCACGTCTCCTTCACCGAGCCGGTACGGGGCGTGGCCCCCGGCCAGGCGGTCGTGCTGTACGACGGGACCCGGGTGGTCGGTTCGGCCACCATCGCGACGACGGTGCGCCGGGAGACCGCCCCGGCGAGCTGATCGCCCACCGGGCTACGAGGCCTGGCGCAGGGACATGTCCTTCGCGAAGAAGTCCGCGAGGACCGGGGCGATCACCTGGGGTGCCAGATCGCGTGTCTGGCCTGTCAGCGTGCGATGGCGGCCACGCGGTACCGCGTCCGCGAGGGCTTGGGTCGTAGCACGGACCCGGGCGGGACTGAAACCGCCGCAGATCACCAGGGTGCGGGCCGTGACGGACGCGAGCCGTTCCGCAGGGACGGTGCCGTTGCCGAGCAGGGCGTCGTCGTACGCGAGGGTGTGCGCCACCGACTCCAGGCCGTGCCACAGCGGTGCGTGCCGCATCCGGCCGATCGTCTCGTCCTGGACTCCCGTCATGGACAGGAACAGTTGCACGGCCCCGCCCCGGTCGCCCGCCGACAGGAGGCGGTGCAACCGCGTCGTGCATCGGGCCTTGTACAGCAGGCCGCCGGGTCCCGGCGTGTACGGCGGCTCGTACACCGCGAGCAGATCGACGGGCAGACCCGCGGCCTGGGCCTCCAGGGCCAGCGCCCCGCCGGAGAGCATGCCGAAGACCGAGGCGGCGCCGCCCGCTTCGCCGATCACCGCCGCCAGGTCCTCGATCTCGCGCCCCATCGCGTACGGCCCGCCGTCACCGCTGGAGCCGCGTCCCCGGCGGTCGTACGTGACGACCGTGAAGTGCGGCGCCAGCAGGGCCGCCAGCGGAGCCTCGGTCGCCGCGGTGCTCAGCGCTCCGCCGACCAGGATCAGCGGCGGCCCCCCGCCCTGGCGGCGGTACGCGATCGTGGTGCCGTCGCGCGAGAGAGTCTTGTCCATGTGAGGGTGGACTGCGGCGCCCCGGGAAACTCATCGCTGCGGCCAGTGGTTTTTGAGGAACTTCAATTCCCATGGTCGAATGGGGTGCTGACGATCATTCGGTGACGACCTCGGTGTCGTAGAAGCAGAAGTGGTCCTTGATCGCGGCGACTTCGGCCCTGGGCTCCGGGTAGGTCCACACCAGGTCCGCGGCGCCGGGGCGCGACCAGTAGGAGGCATCTCCCTTGAACGGACAGTGCGTACGGGAGTCCGAAGGCGTCAGCAGATCCGTACGGACGTCCTCCGGCGGCAGGTAGTAGCGGACCGGGCAGCCCGTCTCGCGCAGCACGAGCGGGCGCCGGCTCTCGGCAAGCACCTGTCCGTCGCGCACCGCCCGCACATGCTCGGAGCCGGGCTCGACGGTGATGCGGTGTCCTCGCAGGGAAGTCATGCAGGTATCAGCGGCAAAACCGGCCGGATTCTTCCCCTGCTCGCACCCCACCCCTGTGGAGTGTCAGCGGCGGCTCGTACCGTGAGCGCATGAACATCTGTGTCTTCCTCTCCGCCGCCGATCTCGACGCCCGCTACACCCGGCCCGCCCGGGAATTCGCCGAACTGCTCGGCAAGGGAGGACACACCCTGGTCTGGGGAGGCTCCGAGAGCGGACTGATGAAGGTCGTCGCCGACGGAGTGCAGGAGTCCGGCGGGCGGCTCGTCGGCGTCTCGGTGGACTTCCTGGCCGCCAAGGCGCGCACGAACGCCGACGAGATGGTGATCGCGCGCGATCTGGCCGAGCGCAAGGCGCTGCTCCTGGAGAAGTCCGACGCCGTCGTGATCATGGTCGGCGGGACCGGGACCCTCGACGAGGCCACGGAGATCCTGGAGCTCAAGAAGCACGGCAAGCACACCAAGCCCGTGGTCCTGCTGAACACGGCCGGCTTCTACGACGGTCTGAAGGAGCAGTTCCGGCGCATGGAGAACGAGGGCTTCCTGCCGATGCCCCTCACCGACCTGGTCTTCTTCGCGGAGGACGGCGTGGGCGCGCTCGCCTACCTGGAGGAGTCCGCCGGAGTGCGGTGATGGGAGCATGGGGGCATGCCTACTCATCTCATCACCGGTGCCGGTTCCGGCATCGGGGCAGCCGTCGCCCGCCGTCTCCACGAGCGCGGTGACGAACTCTGGCTGCTGGCCCGCGACGCGGGCCGCGCCAAGGAGCTGGCCGCCCTCCACCCCGGGGCACACACGCTCGTCGGAGACCTCGGCAACCCCGACAGGCTCTCCTGGGCGTTCGGGCAGCAGACCATGCCGGACCGGCTCGACTCGCTCCTGCACATCGCGGGCGTCGTCGAGCTCGGCCGGATCGGCGACCTCACCCCCAAGGCGTGGCACTTCCAGCTCAACGCCAACCTGGTCGCCCCCGCCGAGATCACCCGCCTCCTGCTGCCGCAGCTCCGCGTCGCCCACGGCCACGTCCTCTTCGTGAACTCGGGCGCCGGGCTCAACGCGCACGCCGAGTGGGGTGCGTACGCCGCGAGCAAGCACGGTCTGAAGGCCCTCGCCGACTCGCTGCGCCACGAGGAGCACGAGAACGGGGTACGGGTGACCTCCGTCTATCCGGGGCGCACGGCCAGCCCCATGCAGGCCAAGGTCCACCAGCAGGAGGGCAAGGAGTACGACGCCTCCCGCTGGATCGACCCGCAGTCGATGGCCACCACGATCCTGATGGCGCTCGACCTGCCGCGCGACGCCGAGGTCAACGACCTGACGGTCCGCCCGGGCCGCTGACGGGGCGGCTCACGCGGACACCTGCCGGCCCGTGCCCGCCGGGCCGTAGGCTTCCGGCGTGAGCGAGAAGAGCAAGTTCAGCGGGTGTCCGGCCACCGGAATCGGGTCCATGCCGGGCGGAGACGCCCGGGAGGCGGCGAAGACCGTCGCCGGGTCCTTCGCCGACGGCCAGGGCATGCCGTATCTGGCGGAGCTGCCCGCCCGCGGGCCGGGCGCGGACATGACCGGGCGGACCATCGGGATGCTCGTCGAGATGTTCGGCCATGTCGAGCCCAGCGGCTGGCGGATCAGTGACCGGCCGGGCCGCGACACCCGCCGGGCCCGGTCCTGGCTCGGCGAGGACCTCGACGCGCTGGAGGAGTTCACCCAGGGTTACGAGGGGCTGATCAAGGTCCAGGCCGTGGGCCCCTGGACGCTGGCCGCCGGACTGGAACTGCGGGGCGGCGAGGCCATGCTCGGGGACCCGGGCGCCTGCCGCGACCTGGCGGGTTCGCTGGCCGAGGGACTGCGCGGACACCTCGCCGAGGTACGGCGCAGAGTGCCCGGCGCCGAGGTAGTGCTCCAGCTCGACGAGCCCTCCCTGACCGCCGTGCTGCTCGGGCGGGTCAGGTCGGCGAGCGGCTACCGCACCTACCGGGCCGTGGACCGGCAGGTCGTCGAGGCGGGTTTGCGCGACGTGCTGGCCGTGAACGGCGACGGGCCGACCGTGGTCCACTCGTGCGCGCCCGAGGTGCCCTTCGCCCTGCTGCGCCGGGCCGGTGCCGACGCCGTTTCGTTCGACTTCTCGCTGCTCACCGAGCGTGAGGAGGAGACGATCGGGGAAGCCGTCGAGGGCGGCACCCAGCTGTTCCTCGGAGTGGTGCCCGGCACCGACGCGGCCTCGGACGGATTGTCAGACCCTGGCGGTAGCGTCATGGGTGTCAGGACGCTGTGGAGCAGGCTGGGGCTGAATCCGGGGACTCTTACCGAGTCCGTCGTGGTCACCCCGTCGTGCGGGCTCGCGGGGGCTTCGCCCGCGTACGCGCGTGCCGCGCTCGCCCACTGCGCCCGGGCCGCGAGATCGCTCGCAGACAACCCTGAGTAACGGGGCACGGGTCAACGGGAGGACAGGACGATGGCCGGCGAACAGCAGGCGCAGCAGATCGCGGTGCCGGCGCAGGCACAGGAGCGGCACGCACTCCTTGCCGAGCAGGTCGAGGAGCACCGCTTCCGGTACTACGTGAAGGACCAGCCGGTCGTCAGCGACGCCGAGTTCGACCGGCAGATGCGCGAGCTGGAAGCACTCGAGGAGCAGTATCCGCAGCTGCGTACGCCGGATTCGCCGACCCAGAAGGTCGCCGGGCCGTACCGGACGGAGTTCACCTCCGTCGAGCACCGCGAACGCATGCTCTCCCTGGACAACGCCTTCGACGACCTGGAGCTGGCGGCCTGGGCCGAGCGCGTCGCCAAGGACGTAGGCAGCAGCGGCTACCACTTCCTGTGCGAGCTCAAGGTGGACGGCCTCGCCGTGAACCTCACCTACGAGCACGGCAGGCTGACCCGCGCGGCGACCCGGGGCGACGGCCGCACCGGCGAGGACATCACGCCCAACGTCCGTACGATCGCCGAGATCCCGCACCGGCTGAAGGGCGAGCGGATTCCCGAGCTGGTCGAGATCCGCGGCGAGGTGTTCTTCCCGATGGAGGCCTTCGAGGGGCTCAACGCCCGGCTGGTGGAGGCCGGCGACAAGCCCTTCGCCAATCCCCGCAATGCCGCGGCGGGTTCCCTCCGCCAGAAGGAACCCAAGGTCACCGCCACCCGCCCGCTGCACATGGTGGTGCACGGCATCGGAGCCCGCGAGGGCTTCGACATCGACCGTCTCTCGCAGGCCTACGAGCTGCTGCGCGAGTGGGGCCTGCCCACCGCGAAGTACAACAGGGTCGTGGACTCCATCGACGGCGTACGGGAGTTCATCGCCTACTTCGGCGAGCACCGGCACTCCGTGGAGCACGAGATCGACGGCGTCGTCGTCAAGCTCGACGAGATCCCGCTCCAGGGCAGGCTGGGCTCCACCTCGCGCGCTCCGCGCTGGGCGATCGCCTGGAAGTACGCGCCGGAGGAGGTCAACACCAAGCTGGTGAACATCCGGGTCGGCGTCGGACGTACCGGCAGAGTCACCCCGTACGCCCAGGTCGAGCCCGTCGAAGTGGCGGGCTCCGAGGTCGAGTTCGCCACCCTGCACAACCAGAACGTGGTGAAGGCGAAGGGCGTCCTCATCGGCGACACGGTGGTGCTGCGCAAGGCGGGCGACGTCATCCCGGAGATTCTGGGACCGGTGGTCGATCTGCGTGACGGCAGCGAGCGGCCGTTCGTGATGCCGTCCGAGTGCCCCGAGTGCGGGACCGCGCTGCGCCCCATGAAGGAGGCCGACATCGACCTCCGCTGCCCCAACGCCCGTTCCTGCCCAGCCCAGTTGCGTGAGCGCGTCGCCTATCTCGCGGGCCGCAAGTGCCTGGACATCGACCACTTCGGCTATGTGGCGGCAGCCGCCCTGACCAAGCCGCTGGAGCCGGCCGAACCGCCCCTGCTGGACGAGGGCGACCTCTTCGGCCTGACGGTCGAGCAGCTGTTGCCGATCCGGGCCTATGTCCTGGACCAGGACAGCGGACTGCCCAAGCGTGACCCGAAGACCGGCGAGGAGAAGATCGCGACGGTCTTCGCCAACCAGCAGGGCGAGCCGAAGAAGAACGCCCTGGCGATGCTGGAGGGGATCGCCGCGGCCAAGGCGGCGCCGCTGGCCCGCATTCTCACCGGGCTCTCGATCCGGCACGTGGGACCGGTCGCCGCCGAGGAGCTGGCCCGTCAGTTCCGTTCCATCGACCGGATCGACGAGGCGTCCGAGGAGGAGCTGGCCGCTGCCGACGGGGTCGGTCCCATCATCGCCGCCTCGGTCAAGGAGTGGTTCGCGCAGGACTGGCACCGCGAGATCCTGCGCAAGTGGCGGGAGTCCGGGGTCCGGATGGAGGACGAGGGTGCGGGCGAGGACCAGGGGCCCCGCCCGCTGGAGGGGCTCACCTTCGTCGTCACCGGCACGCTGGCCTCCCACACCAGGGACGGCGCGAAAGAGGCGCTCCAGACCCGCGGGGCGAAGGTCACCGGGTCCGTTTCGAAGAAGACCTCCTTCGTGGTGGTGGGCGACAACCCGGGCTCGAAGTACGACAAGGCGATGCAGCTGAAGGTGCCCGTGCTCGACGAGGACGGCTTCGCCGTCCTGCTCGAACAGGGCCCCGACGCGGCGCGCGAGGCAGCCGTTCCGGCCGAGGGCTAGGGCCTCTCGTTTGGATCATGCCGGGCTCGCGGGGTCCGGCACGCGCTCCGCCGAGCTCTCGGCTTCTTCCCCAAGCTCTCAACTTCGTTCGAGCAGGGGAGACCCCATTGAGCAGGGAGGGGCCCCCTCCGGCGTTGTCGTCAGTCACCAACTCCCCCGAGGCCTTAAGGGCCAGGGGGGACCCCCTTCGCGTTGCCTCAATCCTCCGCCTTGCAGCTGCACGCACCGGAACCCGCTCCCTGATCCGGCCTGATCCACACGAAAGGCCCTAGCCGGAACGGATATCCGGTCGGATTCGGGGGCCGATCGATATGTCATCGACATGCCGTCAGGGAGTGGCCCCGGGGGGAGAGGGGAAGAAAGCGGACAAGAGGGCGCGAGTGGTCCTGCCTGTCGGCCGATGTCACCCGTTCGGCGCATAGCGGAGGCTGACGGGTCGCCGGTTCGCATTCGGGCAAGAGCTGTAGAGCGCTGCCCGTGGAGGCCTTCGGCGGCCTACTGTTGAACGTGCACCTGCCGAGCACGGCTGCGTGGTGGGAAATGGGTCGTAGCGGCATGACAGCGGCGGCCATGGTGTGACATCTGCACTGCCGGCTGTGAGAGGGACGGAATGAAACCGACCGAGAGCGCCGCACCGGTGTCGCGGCTACAAGGTTTCGTCGGCCTCACGCCCCGGGTGGGAGCCGTCGTTGTGGCGGTCGCGACCCTTCAGCTCGCGACCGGGTTCTACCGGACGGTGCACGACGATCACGCACTCTTCCCGAACGGCACGGCGGGCTGGTCGCTCGCCCTGCTCACCGGAATCATCGTCGGCCATCTGGTCGCGCTCGGACGCGACCGCTGGTGGGGCGGCACCGGTTCCGGGGCCGCCCTCACCCTGGCCGTGCTGCTCGTCTACGGCTGGGTGCCCGCGGGCCTGGTCAGCCTGGTCGTCGTGGTGCTCGTCGGGACGGCCCGCCGCCACCGCTGGTGGCAGGGGATGATCCACGGCGCCGTCGACATACTGGGCATCGGCGCCGCCGCGCTCGTCCTCGCCGCCTTAGGCGAGGTGCCGACCGTCGAAAGGCCCTGGCGGCCACTCGACTGGGGCATCGACGCCCTGCCGGAAGTCCTGCTCGCCGCCTCCACCTATCTCCTCGTCACCCGCGTCCTGCTGTGGTATGCCAGGGCTCCGCAGGGCGGCGGGCTGCCGACGATCGCCCGTACGGCACTGCTCCGCCAGGGGCTCGTGGCGGTCGCCGTGCTCGGGATCGCCCCGCTGATCTGCGTCGTCGCGGTGGCCATGCCCGTACTGCTGCCGCTCTTCGCGGTTCCGCTGATCGCCCTGGACTCCACGCTCTGGATCGCCCGCGCACGGGCCGAGGAGCAGCTGCGGGACCCGCTGACCGGACTGCCCAACCGCCAGTGGCTCCTCGAAAGGACCTGGACGGCACTGGAGGAGGCCGAGAGCATCGGCGCCAGGTCCGCACTCGTCCTGATCGACCTCGACCGGTTCCGTGCCGTCAACGACACCCTCGGCCATCTGGCCGGGGACCGGCTGCTCCTGCAGATAGCGGACCGGCTACGGCTCGCCCTGCCCCGGGGTGCGGAGGTCGCGCGACTGGGCGGCGACGAGTTCGCCGTACTGCTGCCGGCCGCGGACTCCACGACGAGTGCCCAGCGGATCGCCCGTCACCTGGTCGCGGAGCTGTCGTCGCCGCTCGACCTCGACGGCCTCACGCTGGTGCTCGAGGCGAGCGCCGGGGTCGCCGTCTACCCCGATCACGCGCTGGACGCCGAAGGGCTGCTCAGACGCGCGGACGTGGCGATGTACCAGGCCAAGCGGGACCGTACGGGCGTCGAGGTGTACGAGTCGAAGCGGGACAGCAACACCCCGGACCGGCTCGGCCTGCTCGGCGACCTGCGCCGCGCCCTGGACGCGGGCGAGGTGGAGCTGCACTACCAGCCCAAGGTGCGCTTCGACGGCCAGGTCGCCGGTCTGGAGGCCCTGGTCCGCTGGGTGCACCCGGAGCGAGGGCGGGTCCCCCCGGACGAGTTCATCGCGATCGCCGAGTCCTCCGGCCTGATGCCGCACCTCACCGAGTACGTCCTGGAGACGGCGCTGGCCCAGGTCGCCCGCTGGCGGGCCCAGGGGCTGTTCGTCCCGGTCGCGGTCAACGTCTCCCCGCGCGACGTCCACACCCCCGGCTTCGCGGGGAGCGTCGCCGCCCGGCTCGCCCGGCACGGCGTCCCGGCCGGCGCCCTTCAGCTGGAGATAACGGAACATGTCCTCCTGGAGGACCCGCAGCGCGCCGCCGACACCCTCGCCGGGCTGACCGCGCACGGCGTGAAGATGTCCCTGGACGACTTCGGCACCGGCTACTCCTCGCTGGTCCATCTCCGGAAGCTGCCGGTCAGCGAGCTCAAGATCGACCGCTCGTTCGTCGCCCGGCTGGCCATCGACAACGAGGACGCGGAGATCGTCCGCTGCACCATCGACCTGGCCCATTCGCTCGGCCTGCTGGTCGTGGCGGAGGGCGTCGAGGACGACGAGACCTGGGAGCGGTTGCGGGATCTGCACTGCGACGCCGTGCAGGGCTGGCTGGTGGCGGCCGCGATGCCGCCGCAGGAGACGACGGCCTGGCTGCGGGCGCGCGGCGAGCACGGCTGGCGGCGTCCGGCGGAGCTGGAGGCCGCGGCCAGGGCCGCGGCGGCGGCCGGTGCGGCCGGCGCCGCGACCGGGGTTCCCGAGCTGGAGCACCGCCCCACGGGGCGCGCGGTGTCGGGCCCGGCGACAGCCTGAGCGGTGGGCGGGGCGGGTCCTGCGGGGGTGGACCGGGCACACTCGGTGGCCGTTTTGTCCTCAATCTCCGGACGGGCTCGAATGGGTGCGGACCGGCATGCTCCGCCGAAGGCCGACCGGGGTGTTCCACGGGTGGCGGTAGTGGATGCGGGTGACCCCATAGGATTGGGCCAAAACCACACACCAAACCCTGAGGATCGCTGCATGCCTGGCATCACGCGCGAGGAGGTCGCCCACCTCGCCCGGCTGGCGCGTCTGGAGCTGAAGGGCGAAGAGCTCGATCACTTCGCCGGTCAGCTCGACGACATCATCGGCGCGGTCGCCCGCGTCTCCGAGGTCGCCGACCAAGACGTACCGCCGACCTCCCACCCGCTGCCGCTGACCAACGTCATGCGCGCGGACGAGGTCCGTCCGTCGCTCACCCCCGCGCAGGCGCTCTCCGGCGCCCCGGCCCAGGAGCAGCAGCGTTTCAAGGTGCCGCAGATCCTGGGGGAGGACTAAAAGTCATGACGGACATCAGCACCATCATCAAGCTGACCGCCGCCGAGATCGCCGCGAAGATCGCTTCCGGTGAGCTCACGGCCGTCGAGGTCACCGAGGCCCACCTGGCCCGGATCGACGCGATCGACGAGAAGGTCCACGCGTTCCTGCACGTCGACCGCGAGGGGGCGCTCGCGCAGGCCCGCGCCGTCGATGCGAAGAGGGCCGCGGGCGAGAAGCTCGGCCCGCTGGCCGGCGTCCCGCTCGCGCTGAAGGACATCTTCACCACGAAGGACATGCCGACCACCGTCGGATCGAAGATCCTCGAGGGCTGGATTCCGCCGTACGACGCGACGCTGACGCAGAAGCTCAGGGCCGCCGACGTCGTCATCCTCGGCAAGACCAACATGGACGAGTTCGCCATGGGGTCCTCCACCGAGAACAGCGCCTACGGACCGACCGGCAACCCGTGGGACCTCACCCGGATTCCGGGCGGCTCGGGCGGCGGCTCCTCGGCCGCGCTCGCCTCGTACGAGGCCCCGCTCGCCATCGGTACGGACACCGGCGGTTCCATCCGCCAGCCCGCGTCCGTCACCGGCACCGTCGGCGTCAAGCCCACTTACGGCGGCGTCTCCCGGTACGGCATGGTGGCGTTCTCCAGCTCCCTCGACCAGGGCGGCCCCTGCGCCCGTACGGTCCTGGACGCGGCCCTGCTCCACGAGGTCATCGCCGGACACGACCCGATGGACTCGACGTCCATCGACGCCCCGGTCCCGCCGGTCGTCGAGGCCGCGCGCAACGGCTCCGTGGAGGGCATGCGGGTCGGCGTCGTCAAGCAGTTCGCGGGCGAGGGCTACCAGGCCGGTGTCGTCCAGCGCTTCAACGAGTCGGTCGAGCTGCTGAAGCGGCTCGGTGCCACGATCGTCGAGCTTGACTGCCCGTCCTTCGACCTGGCCCTGTCGGCGTACTACCTGATCGCGCCGTCCGAGTGCTCCTCGAACCTGGCCCGCTTCGACGCCATGCGCTACGGCCTGCGGGTCGGCGACGACGGCACGAAGTCCGCCGAGGACGTCACCGCGCTCACCCGCGAGGCCGGCTTCGGCGACGAGGTCAAGCGCCGCATCATCCTCGGTACGTACGCGCTCAGCTCCGGCTACTACGACGCGTACTACGGCTCGGCGCAGAAGGTCCGCACCCTCATCACGCAGGACTTCGAGAAGGCGTTCGAGCAGGTGGACGTCATCGTCTCGCCGACGACGCCCACCACCGCCTTCCCGATCGGCGAGCGCGCCGACGACCCGATGGCGATGTACCTCGCGGACCTGTGCACCATTCCGACCAACCTCGCCGGCAACTCCGCCATGTCGCTGCCCTGCGGCCTGGCCCCGGAGGACGGCCTGCCGGTCGGACTGCAGATCATCGCCCCCGCCATGAAGGACGACCGGCTGTACAAGGTCGGAGCCGCCGTCGAGGCCGCCTTCGTGGAACAGTGGGGACACCCGCTGCTTGAGGAGGCTCCGTCGCTGTGAGTGCCATGGCAAAGAAGGCCAAGAACTTCAAGAAGTCGAAGACCGGGCTGTACGTATCGCTCGGCAGCACTGCGTTCGGTGCGATCAGCGTCGCCAAGCAGGCGAAGCTCGCGCGCAACGACAACGACGTGCTGCGGCTGATCGACGCCGCGGTGTCCGCCGCGGCCATCGTCACCGGCCTCGCGATCCTCTATCGCGAACTGAAGCGTCTCGGCGACGACGACGTCCTGCTGGGCTGAGAGGGAAAGTTTCACCGTGACTGTCATTGACCTGGAGTCGTACGAGGACGCCCTCGCGACGTACGACCCCGTCATGGGCCTCGAAGTCCATGTCGAGCTCGGCACCAAGACCAAGATGTTCTGCGGCTGCTCCACGGAGCTCAAGCAGGACGCCAACTCGCAGACCTGCCCGGTCTGTCTCGGGCTGCCCGGCGCGTTGCCGGTCGTCAACGAGATCGGCGTCGAGTCCGCGATCAAGATCGGCCTCGCGCTGAACTGCGAGATCGCCGAGTGGTGCCGCTTCGCCCGGAAGAACTACTTCTATCCGGACATGCCGAAGAACTTCCAGACCTCCCAGTACGACGAGCCGATCGCCTTCAACGGCTATCTGGACGTCCAGCTGGAGGACGGCGAGATCTTCCGTGTGCAGATCGAGCGCGCCCACATGGAGGAGGACACCGGCAAGTCGACGCACGTCGGCGGTGCCACCGGCCGTATCCACGGCGCGTCCCACTCCCTGCTCGACTACAACCGCGCGGGCATCCCGCTCATCGAGATCGTCACCAAGCCGATCGAGGGTGCCGGCGCACGCGCTCCCGAGGTCGCCAAGGCGTACGTCGCCGAGCTCCGCGAGCTCATCAAGGCGCTCGGTGTCTCGGAAGCCCGCATGGAAATGGGGCAGATGCGCTGCGACGTGAACCTGTCGCTGCGGCCCCACGGCCGGGAGGCGTTCGGTACGCGCTCCGAGACGAAGAACGTGAACTCCCTGCGTTCCGTCGAGCGTGCCGCCCGCTTCGAGATCCAGCGCCACGCCGCGGTGCTGAACTCCGGCGGAACGATCGTGCAGGAGACCCGGCACTTCCACGAGGAGGACGGCTCCACCACGGCCGGCCGCATCAAGGACAACGCCGAGGACTACCGCTACTTCCCGGAGCCGGACCTGGTGCCCGTCGCCCCGGCCCGTGAATGGGTCGAGGAGCTCCGCAAGGGCCTCCCCGAGCTGCCGCGGCTGCGCCGCGCGCGGCTCAAGGAACAGTGGGGCGTCTCCGAGCACGACATGCAGTCCATCCTCAACGCAGGCGCGGTCGACCTGATCGTCGCCACGACCGAGGTGGGCGCTCCGGCGGACCAGGCCCGCAAGTGGTGGATGGGCGAGCTCGCCCGTAACGCCAACGAGACCGGCCGCGCCCTCGACGAGCTGGGTGTCACTCCCGCGCAGGTCGCCAGGGTCGCCGAGCTCGTCGCCAGGGGTGACCTCAACGACAAGCTGGCACGCCAGGTCCTCGAGGGTGTCCTCGCGGGCGAGGGCGACCCGGACGCAGTCGTCGAGAAGCGCGGCCTGAAGGTCGTGTCGGACGAGGGCGCGCTGGGCACGGCCGTGGACGAGGCCATCGCAGCCAACGCGGCCATCGCGGACAAGATCCGCGGCGGCAAGGTCGCGGCGGCGGGCGCGCTCGTCGGCGCGGTCATGAAGGCCACGCGCGGCCAGGCGGACGCGGCGCGCGTGCGCGAGCTGATCCTGGAGAAGCTCGGCGTCGAAGGCTGACCCGTCGGCGTACTGAGGTACGCGAAGGGGCGGTGCACCCGGATTTCCGGGCGTACCGCCCCTTCGCGCGTCCGTGACGCCGAGCCTGCGAGCGTCCCGTGACGCGGCTCCTGCGAACGTGCCGAACCCGGGGCGGACCTGGACTTTCGGGGTGGCCTGTTGGACGTTCACCGCTCTGCCGTACGGCGGTCTTCCGGCCGCCACCTCGTTTGACTAGCTTCCCGCTGTACGACCGATTCGGGAGGCTCACTTGACCACGGACATTTCACGGCGACGGCTCTTCGCCCTCGGGGGCGGCGCGCTCGGCGCAGCGGCGGCCGGATCGTTCCTGCCGCCATCGCTCCAGGCCGCCATCGCTGCGCAGCCCGCCCGCCCGGCGGGGTCCGGTGGCGGGCTCGACGAGATCAGGCATGTGGTGATCCTGATGCAGGAGAACCGGTCCTTCGACCACTACTTCGGGATGCTGCGCGGTGTACGCGGCTTCGGCGACCGCAATGCCGTCGAACTCCCCTCGGGGAAGCCCGTCTTCGAGCAGCCGGGCCCGCTGGGCACGTCCGTGCTGCCGTTCCCGGTGCGCGAGGCCGCCGAGACGCAGAAGAAGGATCTCCAGTACATCGGCGCACTGGACCACTCCTGGAGCGGCGGCGGCCGGGCCTGGGCCGGTGGGTGGATGAGCGGCTGGGTCACCACGAAGACGGCCGCCACGATGGCGTACTACGACCGCCGTGACATCCCGCTGCACTACGAACTGGCCGACACCTTCACGGTGTGCGACGCCTACCACTCCTCGATCCACACCTCGACCAGTCCCAACCGCAACCACCTGTGGAGCGGGAAGACGGGCTTCGAGGCGAACGGCAAGCGGGCCGTCGGCAACGACGCGTACAACGAGGGCACGCACCCCGGGTACGACTGGAGCACCTACGCGGAGCGGCTGGAGGCCGCGGGGCACAGCTGGCAGACGTACACGGAGTGGGAGAACTTCACCGACAACCAGAGCGAGTTCTTCGCCACCTTCAAGGCGATCGCCCGCAAGGCCCTCGCGAAGACCGGCGGGCACACGTTCATGGAGTCCTTCTACGCGGTCGTCCGTGACACGGACGACGCGAGCGAGCGGGAGCGTCTGCTCGGTCTGCTGGAGGAGGGTGTCGCGACCCTGTCCGAGGCAGAGCGGAGCCTCTTCGAGCGGGGGCTGCGGCGGGTGGAGACGGGCACGCTGGCCGACCGGTTCGCCGAGGACGTGGCGGCGGGGACGCTGCCCGAGGTCTCCTACCTGGTGCCGTCGGCCGTGGACTCCGAGCACCCGAGCGTCTCCTCCCCGGTCCACAGCGCGACGATCCTCTACAAGGTGCTCGACGCGCTGGGCAGCCACCCCGATGTGTGGCGGCACACCGCGGTCCTCATCAACTACGACGAGAACGACGGCTTCTTCGACCACGTCCCGCCGCCGGTCGCGCCGCCCGAGGTGACCGAGGAGCACTGGGACGGCAAGCCCACCGGTCTCGGGGTGCGGGTGCCGATGCTGGTCGTCTCGCCGTGGACCATCGGCGGCTACGTCTGTTCCGAGGTCTTCGACCACACCTCCGTGATCCGCTTCCTGGAGCGGTGGACCGGGGTGAAGGAGCCGAACATCGGCGACTGGCGGCGCACGGTCACCGGCGATCTCACCTCTGCCTTCGACTTCTCGCGGGGCGGGCGGCAGCCGGAGGTGGACCGGCCGGCGGCCATTCCGGCCTTCAGCGGACGCTGGCAGCCGAAGCCGCCGGCCGTCCAGCGGATGCCCGTACAGGAGCCCGGGACGCGACCTGCCAGGGCGCTGCCCTACCAGCCGGACGCGCAGGCGTGGGTCACGGACGGGGCGGTGCAGGTGGGCCTCAGCAACACGGGGCGCTCGTCGGCGCACTTCACGCTCTATCCGTACGCCGGTGAGTTCCCCGCCCCGCAGCACCGCGATGTAAGGGGCACGGCGCAATGGACGGTGCCCCTTACCGGGGACGCCTACCGGTTCACGGTCACCGGGCCGAACGGCTTCCGTCGTGAGTTCGAGGGCACGGCCGGGGGCGACGCGGAGGTCGGCACGCGGCTCGACGCCCGCGAGCGCGATCTCTATCTCACGCTGCGCAACACGGGACAGCGGACGCTGGCCTTCACCGTGCGGCCTCTCGGGTACGTCGACGAGGAGGACCTGCGCGGCTGGACCCGGCGCATCACGGTGAAGCCCGGACGCAGCCGTACGGTCGTGCACTCGGCGGCCGACGCGCGCGGCTGGTACGACCTGGCGGTCACGGTCGACGGGGATACGGCCTTCCGGCGGCGGCTGATGGGCCACATCGAGAACGGCAGGGCGAGCGTCTCGGGCTGAGGCGAAACCACTCAGTGGGCGGGCACCGAATCGGTGCCCGCCCACTGGTGTCCCCGAGGGGCTGATGGGACCGGTGGGGCGTGTAGGGGAAATATCAAGCCCTGTGAGCATGGCCACGAAAGGGGCAAAGGATCAAGTTTGGCTGTCAGAGTGACGGTTCAGGTCATGAGTTCTTTAACGGGAAGTTCCGGTTATCTCCCGACAAAGATCCACGAACCCTCAGGGAGCATGTCCGTTGGCTGCTATCGCCCGCTGGTGTCTCAGGCACCGGCTCGTCGCCGTCCTCATCTGGCTGTTCGCCCTCGGCGGCGCGGCCACCGCAGCGGGCTTCGCGGGTTCGGCCTACTCCAACGACTACGAGGTGCCCGGCACCGAGTCCGGTCGTGCCACCGCACTCCTCCAGCAGGGCTTCAAGGATCTCGGCGGTGACACCGACACCGTGGTCTGGCACACCAGCGGCTCCAGCGTCCGGGCCACCGACGTCGAACAGACGATGACCAGGACCCTCCACGCGATCGAGGAGCTGCCCGGAATCGGCGGCGTCACCGGCCCCTACGGCTCGGCAGGCGCCGGACAGATCAGCGCGGACGGCAACACCGCGTACGCCACGGTCACCTTCGACCAGCAGGCCGACGACATACCGCCGGAGCAGGCACAGGCCCTCGTCGACACCGCGAAGGCGGCGGAGAGCGACGGACTCCAGGTCGAGCTCGGCGGCACGGCCGTCGCCCTCACCGAAGCGCCCTCGGTCCACCTCAGCGAGGCCATCGGGGTGGTCGTCGCCGCGGTCGTCCTCTTCCTGGCCTTCGGCTCGCTCGCCGCGAGCATGCTGCCCATCGCCACCGCACTCGTCTCCGTCGGCACGGCCTACGCGGGCATCGTCCTGCTCGGCCATGTGATGACGGTGGCCGACTTCGCACCGATGCTGGGCATGCTGATCGGGCTCGGCGTCGGCATCGACTACGCGCTGTTCATCGTCACCCGGCACCGCAGAGGACTGCGGCGCGGCCTGTCGGTCACCGACGCGGCGCAGAACGCCGTAGCGACGACCGGGCGCGCCGTCGTCTTCGCCGGGGCCACCGTCTGTATCGCGCTCCTCGGCATGCTCATCCTGCGGCTCGGATTCCTCAACGGTGTCGCGATCGCCGCCTCGCTCACCGTCGTACTGACCGTCGCCGCCTCCGTGACCCTGCTGCCCGCGCTGCTCTCCTTCATCGGGATGCGTGCGCTGAGCCGGCGCGAGCGCAGGCAGCTGGCCGAGAAGGGGCCGCAGCCCGAGCTGACCACCGGCTTCGCCGCCCGCTGGTCCGCGTTCGTCGAACGGCACCCCAAGCTGCTCGGGGCGGTCGCCGCCGTTGTGATGCTGGTCCTGGCCCTGCCCACCTTCGGGCTGCATCTGGGCACATCCGACCAGGGAAACAACCCCGCCACGGCCACCACCCGGCAGGCGTACGACCTGCTGGGCGAGGGCTTCGGGCCCGGGGTCAACGGACCGCTGACGATCGCCGCGCAGCTGGACGGCGCCGACGACCGGCTCGCCCTGGACGCGCTGCCCGCCACGCTGCGGGACACCGAGGGCGTCGCATCGGTCAGCCATGTGGCGTACAACAGCAGCGGCGATACGGCGTTCGTCACCGTCGTTCCGGACTCGGCGCCGCAGTCGCAGCAGACCAGTGAACTGGTCGACCGGCTGCGGGCAGAGGTGCTGCCCGAGGCGGTGGACAACACCTCGCTCCAGGCGCATGTGGGCGGTGTGACAGCCAGTTACGACGACTTCGCCGAGATCATCATCGGCAAACTGCCCCTCTTCGTCGGTGTGGTCATCGGGCTCGGCTGTCTGCTCCTGCTGCTGGCCTTCCGCTCCCTCGGCATTCCACTGAAGGCCGCCGCGATGAACGTGGCCGCCGTCGCCTCCTCCTTCGGCGTCGTGGTCGCGGTCTTCCAGTGGGGATGGGGGAGCGAACTGCTGGGGCTCGGCAGCGCGGGCCCGATCGAGCCCTTCCTGCCGGTGATCATGGTCTCGGTGCTCTTCGGACTCTCGATGGACTACCAGGTCTTCCTGGTCGGCAGGATGTACGAGGAGTGGCTGGAGACCGGCGACAACCGGCGGGCCGTCCGCGTCGGCCTCGCCGAGACCAGCCGGGTGATCAACTCGGCCGCGGTGATCATGATCTCGGTCTTCCTCGCCTTCGTGCTCAGCGGTGACCGCGTCATCGCGATGTTCGGCATCGCGCTCGCCGCGGCGGTCGCGCTGGACGCGTTCGTCCTGCGCACGCTGCTCGTGCCCGCCCTGATGCACATGCTGGGCGGTGCGAACTGGTGGCTGCCGGGCTGGCTGGACCGGCGGCTGCCGCGCATCAGCATCGAGCCGCCCGACTGTGGCGTGGGTCATGCGACGATCCCGGGGATGCGTTCGAGGGGGGAGGGCGAACCGGTGCCCGGGCCCGTCAGGCCCGAGCCCGTCGAGCCCGTTCACTGATGCCGAAGGAGCACGATGTTCGCGATATCCCTGGGTGACGACGGGGCGGAGCTGCGTCCGCTGGAGACCTGGCAGGCGCAGGAGTTCCTGAGCCATGTGGACCGGGCGCGCGAGCTCGTGGATCCGTGGATTCCGTTCGCCGCGGCCGCCACCGACCTCGATTCGGCGCGGGCCCTGCTCCAGCGGTACGCGGACAGCCAGGCGGCGGACACCGGCCGGCTCTACGGCATCTGGCTGGACGGCACGCTGGTCGGCGGCGTCCTGTTCCGGACCTTCGAGGCCGGGAGCGGCAACTGCGAGGTCGGCTGCTGGCTCGAAGCGGCAGGGGAGGGGCGCGGCCTGGTGACCCGGGCGATGCGCAAGCTGATCGACTGGGCTGTCGACGTGCGGGGCATGCACCGGGTGGAGTGGGTCGCCTCCTCGGCCAACACGCGCAGTGTCGCGGTCGCGAAGCGGCTCGGGATGACGCGCGACGGGGTGATGCGCGAGAGCTACCTCTACCGGGGGAAGCGGCACGATTCGGAGATCTGGTCCGTCCTGGCGCCGGAATGGCGTGCTCAGCGCGGCTGAGCGCCGGACGGGGGCCAAACGTTAAGAGGGTTCTCATCCTGGACACCTAGCGTGCCGCGCATGAACACCTCCACCTCCAAGACCTCCACCGCTCCCGCCGTCGACGACGACCGCGAGGAGAAGACGCCGACGGACAAGAGTGCCGTGAAGGACACGAATGACCCGAAGGGCACGGCCGAGGCCTCCGGCACCGGCACGGCCGTGAACGACGACGTGATCGATGACGAGGCCGCCGATGACGCGGCCGCCGCCGACGACGCGGACGCCGACGCGGACCTGGAGCTCGACGCGTACGACGAGGCCGAGGCGGCATCCGCTTCCGGTCTCGGCGCCGGCGCCGCGGCCGTCGTCGCGGCCGGGCTCGGCATCGTCTCGCTCACCGGCGCCTGGACCGGCCGGGTCGCCGCCGAGCGGGAGACCCTGATCGGCCAGATCAAGACCTCCGGCGGCGGCAGCGCGGCCCAGCAGATCTCCGAGATCTACGCGGACGCATGGCACACCACCGCCCTGGTCAACGGTCTGTTCGCCCTGCTCGCCCTGTTGGTCGGCGTCTTCGTCCTCGTACGCCCCGCCTTCGGTGCGCCCGCCGAACGCCCGCAGCCCGGCTGGATCCGCGCCGTCGCCCTGGCCGGTGTCGTGCTCGGCGTACTCGGTGTATTCATCTCCGCCGGCATGTACTTCGACCTGTTCGTCTCGCTGCCCAGCGCGGCCGCCACGACCGGCGGCTGACGCCTGCCCTTGAGGCACCGGCCGGAGCCGAGGTCCGGCCCCGCGTCCGGTGTCCTGGTACGCGACCGCTGCCCGAGATCTCCCGGGGACGACTCTTCGCGCTATCGTCGATGGTTGACATCGATGTGAGGGTCGAGCCGGGATCTCGGGGCGGCCGGCCGGTAAGCGAAGGGTGATCACATGCGCATCGGGGAGCTCGCCGCCCTCACGGGCACGCCCACGCGATCGTTGCGCTACTACGAGGAGCAGGGTCTCCTGGTACCCAGGCGGATGCCGAACGGCTACCGCGAGTACGACGACTACCTCGTCGACCGGGTCGTCCAGATCCGCGGACTTCTCGACGCCGGGCTGCCGACGCGGATCATCAAGCAGATCCTGCCGTGCCTGGACAAGCCGCGCACGATCCACTTCAGCGACGCCACTCCGGAGATGATCTCCACCCTGGAGACCGAGCGCGACCGGATGAGCGAGCGCATCGGGTGCCTCACCCGAAACCGTGATGCGATCAGCGACTACCTCGAAGCCGTGAAGTGAGCGGCACCCTCCGGTGTTGACATTGACATTAATGTGAAGGTACGAGCATGAGCGGGACGCCCTGTCCGCCCTCGTGAAAGTGCTCTCATGACACTGTTCGATCCTCGTGACCGCATCGACCCCCAGGTCCGTACCGGCCTCGATGCCATGCTCGAAGCCACCGGCCCCGGCGGCTACCGGAACCACCCGCTCCACACCCGGCGAGAGATGTACGAGGCAGGGAACGCCGCAGCGCTCGCGGCGACGCCCGTCGATGACACGGTCCAGCAGCGGGACGAGTGGATTCCCGGCCACCGGGGCGACTCGATCCGGGTACGGGTCTACGAGCCCAGGAACCGACGCGCGAACGAACTGCCCGTCATCCTCTACCTCCACGGCGGCGGACTGAACCACGGAAGCATCGCGACCGACGAGCGCCAGGCCCGCCCGCTGATCCGCGCGGGGGAGGACGGGGCCGTCGTGGTCTCGGTCGACTACCGGCTCGCGCCGGAGCATCCGCATCCCTACCCGGTCGAGGACTGCTACGCGGCGCTGATCTGGGTCGCCGACCATGCCGTCGAACTGGGCATCGACCTCTCCCGGATCGTCCTCTACGGCGGAAGCGCGGGCGGCGGCCTCGCGGCGGGCGTGAGCCTGCTCGCCCGGGACCGGGGTGGCCCGGCCATCGCCTACCAGATGCTGCTGTACCCCATGCTCGATGACACGAACGAGACGCCGAGCAGCCGGCTCATCACCGACGTCGGCATCTGGGACCGCGACCTCAACATCGAGGCGTGGCGCTTCCTCCTCGGGAACGCCGCCGACGCCGACGAGATCAGTGAGTACGCGGCTCCGTCGCGGGCCCGGAACGTGGAGGGGCTGCCGCCGACCTATATCGACGTCGGTGAACTCGACCTCTTCCGCGACGAGGACATCCGGTTCGCCGCGCGGCTGCTCGAATCCGGCGTCCCGGTGGAGCTGCATGTCTACCCGGGCGGCATCCACGCGAGCGAACTCCTCGCACCCGACGCCGAACTCAGCCGGCGCATAGGGCGCTACCGCGACGAGGCCCTTGAGCGCGCGCTCGGCGCGCACCGGCCGAAGACTCCTGTGCCGGACCAGCGGTGAGGCCGACGCGCGCAGCCCTCCCGGAACCTTTCTAGGGCATCTGCCCCGGGTCCCCGGTGCTGCATACGGCATCGGCCGTGCCTGCCTAAGGCCCCCGCCCCGCAGAGATGCGGCACTCGCCCGATGCGGCGACACCCCCTGGCGAACGACAGTTGGTGCACGGCCGGAACCGGCCCCCGGCCACCGGCCGGACAGGCCCTCACGGGCCGTCACCACCAGGGAGAGAGCCATGTACGCGTACGAACTCCACCAGATCCAGTCGGCCGAACTGATCCGCCGGGCCGAGGCGCAGCGCACCGTGCGGCAGGCGGTGCTCGCCCGTCGCGCGGCGCGGCGTACCGGACGGAACGACGCCGAAGGGCGGGTGAGCGCGGACCCGAGCCACTTCGTCCACGCCGCATAGCGGTGGCGGCCCGCTTTCCGGCTGCCGTGGCATCGGACTTGTGTGCGATGCTCGGCGACGTGGAGACCAAGTCCGTCAGCCCCGTGTTCATCGGCCGCGCCGACGAGCTCGCCCTGCTCACAGACGCGCTCGTACGGGCCTCGGACGGCGAGCCGCAGGCGCTGCTCATCGGGGGAGAGGCGGGCGTCGGCAAGACCCGTCTGGTCGAGGAGTTCCTCGCGGTGGCCGACCGCCGCGAGGCCGTCGTGGCCATCGGCGGCTGCGTCGAAATCGGGGCGGACGGGCTGCCGTTCGCCCCGTTCTCCACGGCGCTGCGCGCCCTGCACCGCACCCTGCCGGACGAGCTGACCGAGGCACTGGCCGGCCAGGAGGGCGAGTTGGCCCGCCTGCTGCCCGAACTCGGCGAAACCGGCCGCGAGTCGAACGACGAGCACGGCACCGCCCGCCTCTTCGAACTCACCGCCCGGCTCCTTGAACGCCTCTCCGCCGAGCGCACCCTCGTCCTCGTACTGGAGGACCTGCACTGGGCCGACGCCTCCACCCGGCACCTCCTCGCCTACCTCTTCCGCACCCTGCGCAGCGGCCGGATCACGGTTATCGGCACCTACCGCGCCGACGACATCCACCGCCGCCACCCCCTGCGCCCGCTCCTCGCGGAAATGGACCGGCTCCGCGCCGTACACCGCATCGAACTCGCCCGCTTCACCCGGGGCGAGGTCCGCCGCCAGCTCACCGGCATCCTCGCGGCCACCCCCGAGGCCGCCCTCGTCGACGAGATCTTCGACCGCTCCGACGGAAACGCCTTCTTCGTCGAGGAGCTCGCCCGCAGCCTCGAATGCTGCGGCGACAGCTCCGGACTCTCCGACTCCTTGCGTGACCTGCTCCTCGTACGGGTCGAAGCCCTGTCCGACGACGCCCAGAAGATCGCGAGGATCGTCGCCGAAGGCGGCTCCACCGTCGAGCACGAACTGCTCGCCGCTGTCGCCGGACTGGCCGATGACGACCTGATCGAGGCACTGCGCACCGCCGTCGGTGCCAATCTGCTGCTCCCCGCCCCGGACACCGGCGGATACCGCTTCCGGCACTCCCTGGTCCGCGAGGCCGTCAGCGACGACCTGCTGCCCGGCGAGCGCTCCCGCCTCAACCGCCGTTACGCCGAGGCCCTGGAAGCCGACCCCACCCTCGTCCGCGACGACGAACGCGCCACCCGCCTCGCCAGCTACTGGTACGCCGCCCGCGACGCCGCCAAGGCACTGCCCGCCGTGCTCAAGGCCTCCGTCCAAGCCCGCCGCCGCTACGCCCACTCCGAACAGTTCCGTCTGCTGGAACGGGCCATGGAGCTCTGGGACGACGTCCCCGAAGACGTACGCCGCACCCTGCGCCCGCTCGACTACGCGGAGGCCTACCCGGCCTGTGGATGCGACCCCGAGACCACCCCGCTCCGCTATCTGGACCTGATGGCGGAAGCCACCGTCGCCGCCCGCTTCGGGGGCGACCGCGAAAGGGCCCTGGCCATCTCGAAGAAGGCCGTGCGGGTGCTGGACGGCGAGGACGACCCGCTGCGCGCCGCCTGGTTCTGGGTGCAGCGCTCCCGCCTGATGCAGGACCTCACCCGCGGCGACGGCCGCCAGGAACTGGCCATCGCCCAGGACCTGGTCCGTGGCCTGCCCCCGTCCGCCGTGCACGCCGACGTCCTCACCAGCGTCGCCAGCTGGGGAGCCCTGCACCGGCCGGGCGCCGAGACACTCGCCGCCGCCGACCGCGCCGTGGAGTACGCGCGGCTCGTCGGTGACGAACACATCGAGCTGTACGCCCGCCTCACCCGCGGCTGGCTCATCGCCGACGCCGGCAGCGTCGACGAAGGCATCGCCGAGCTGTACGCCGTCCGCGACCGTGCCGAGGAACTGCACCTCGTCGGGATCATGGGCCGGGCGAGCATCAACCTCCCCTCCACCCTCGAGTCCATGGGCCGCTCCGTCGAAGCCGTGGCCGCCGCCGACCACGGAATCGAGGTCTGCCACAGCCACGGCATCGCCGATACCGAAGCCTGGGTCCGCTCCAACCAGTCGCAGTCCCTCTTCTCCCTCGGGCACTGGGACGAGAGCGCCAGAGCCGCCGACGCGGCCGCCCTGGTCGCCCGCTCCCGCAAGGCCCGC
This sequence comes from Streptomyces sp. NPDC057136, assembly GCF_042670885.1. Lineage (NCBI taxonomy): Bacteria > Bacillati > Actinomycetota > Actinomycetes > Kitasatosporales > Streptomycetaceae > Streptomyces > Streptomyces sp. NPDC057136. The sequence goes on along the minus strand of NZ_JBHUUV010000003.1, from coordinate 32,878 downwards.
GGTCTCGTCGCCGCCCGCCGTACCGAACTGGCACTCGCCCGCGGCGACTACGCCGAAGCGGACATACAACTGGCCCTCACCCGACGTCATTTCGGTCACCTCGATCCGCAGCCCCAGCACCTGATCACCCCCGCCCGTCAGACCATGGCCCTTGCCGCACAGCAGGGCCGCCTCCCCGAGGCACGGGCCGCATTCCACGCGCAGGCCGAACTCGGCTTCCCGCCGGGCACCCAGCGCTACGCCCTGCCGCTGCTCCAGGTCGCCGCGGCGACGGAGGCCGACGCACGCGGCCTGCCCGCCGCCGACCCCGGTCGCCCCGCGATCCTGGAACTGATCCGCACCCACCTCAAACGACTGCCGATGCTCGTCCCCGTATGGGCCGCCTACGGTGTGCTCGTCGAAGCCGAACTGGCCCGCGCCGAAGGGTCCGACACCCCCGGCCACTGGTCCCGCGCAGCGACCGCGTTCGCTCCGCTCCAGCGGCCCTACGAACTGGCCCAGATCCGCCACCGCTGGGCGGAAGCCCTCCTCACCGTCCAGGGCGACCGCCCTTCCGCGACCCCGCTGCTGCGCGAGGCCCACGCTGCCGCGCTGCGGCTCGGAGCACGGCCGCTCACCGAGACCATCGAGCTGCTGGCCGGCCGCGCCCGCATCACGCTCACCGCTCCCGAGCGGACCCCCGAGCCGCAGATCCACCCCGCCGTCCTCGTCCCGGCCGCCGACGGAGCCACCGGCACGGACCGGGCCGACGCCGACGCCGTGGCCACGGAGGAGCAGGACCCCGCGGCCGCCGCCGTCGAATCCTTCGGGCTGACCCCGCGCGAGCGGGACGTGCACGAGCTGGTGGCCGCCGGTCACACCAACCGAAAGATCGCCGAGGAGTTGTACATCTCGCCCAAGACCGCGAGCGTGCACGTCTCCAACATCCTCGCCAAGCTGGGCGTATCCAGCCGGGGCGAGGCAGCCGCCCTCGCCCACCGCCTCCGCCTCTACCCCGTGCGCAGCACGCCGTAGCGCGGCGCCAGGGCCGCGGTACCCGCCGACCATCTGTCCGGTGGTGCTAGCGCACCTCCAGCAGCAGAATCCTGTCGTCTCCCGGCTTCGGGGTGGCACGGCCGTCCGTATTGCTGGTGACCAGCCACACTCTGTCGCCGCCCGCAGCGAGCACGGTCCGCAGCCGGCCGTACTTCCCGTCGAGGAACGACTGCGGTGCCGCCAGCGGTTCCTGGCCGGCCTTGCCCGAGAGCGGAATGCGCCACAGCCGCTCACCGCGCAGCCCCGCCATCCAGATCGATCCGCCGGCGAACGCGATCCCGCTCGGCGAGGCCTCCGCGGTCTCCCACTGGGCCACCGGGTCGACGAATCCCTTCTCGCCCTTCTTGCCCTCCACATCGGGCCAGCCGTAGTTCCTGCCCGGCTCGATCAGGTTCAGCTCGTCCCAGGTGTCCTGGCCGAACTCGGCCGCCCAGAGCCGCTTCTGCCCGTCCCAGGCCAGCCCCTGCACATTGCGGTGCCCGTACGAATACACCACCGAATCGGCCTCGGGGTTGCCATGCACGGGCTCGCCGTCGGGCGTCATCCGCAGGATCTTGCCGCCCAGCGACTCCTTGTCCTGGGCCAGCCCCGTATCCCCGGTCTCGCCGGTGCCCGCGTACAGCATGCGGTCCGGGCCGAACGCGATACGGCCGCCGTTGTGGACGGTGCCCTTCGGGATGCCCCGCAGGATCGTGTCCGGGGCGCCCAGCTGTTGCCCGGCCGGCTTCCGCTCCTCGTACAGCATGCGGGCGATGCGGTTGTCGGACGCGGTGGTGAAGTACGCGTACACCAGACCGTCCGCGCCGAACGTCGCCGAGACGGCGAGGCCGAGCAGCCCGCCCTCACCGCCGGGCGACACCCCCGGCACGGAGCCCAGCAGCGTCTTCTTCCCGCTCCTGCCGTCGATCCGGGTGATCGTGCCGTCGTCGCGGGAGGCCACCAACAGGTCGCCGCCGGGCAGCGCCGCCAGGCCCCACGGACTCGCCAGCCCCTCCGTGAGCGTGGAGACGACCTTCACCGACCCCTTGGCGGGCGGCAGCTCCGAGGCCGCCGCGGAAGCGGAGGCAGCGGACGAGGGGGCGGACGAGGAGGCGGACGGCGGCGACGAGTCGCCCTCCCGGCCCCCCGTACTCCCCGAGCCGTCCTCGGACGTGCAGGCCGCGGACACCATCAGCGAGGCCGCGGCCAGCGCGGCCACCACCCCTTTACGCACAGCGGGGGAGAGAGCAGATCCGAACACAGCAACGATCCTTTCGACGGCCGCATGACTACTGTTCCTACACCGCAGCCCCGCCCCAGGTTCCCGATCCCCGCCAATTCTCTCGCGGCGCCCTCGGTCCCACGACCCGCAGGCACCCTCGGTCCTACGCCCGCAGGCACCTCAGTCCCACGACCCGCGCGCCCGCGGCAGCCCCGCGATCTCCGCCAGATCCGCGTTGTCGAGCTCCAACCGCGCGGCGCCCGCGTTCTCCACCGCCCACTCCTCCCGCTTCGCGCCCGGTACGGGCACCACGTGCGGCCCCTGCCGCAGCACCCATGCCAGCGCCACCTGCGCCGGAGTGGCGCCATGGCGTTCCGCGATCCGCCGGAGCCCGGACACCACCGGCTGGTTCGCCGCCATCATCTCGGCCGTGAACCGCGGGTGCCTGGCCCGCGGATCGTCCGGCTCGAAGCCCTGCCCCGGCGTCAGCGTCCCCGTCAGATAGCCGTTCCCGAGCGGCATCGCAGCCAGCAGTCCCACCCCGCGCGCCGTGCACCACGGCAGCAACGATTCCAGCGCCTCCGGCGACCACACCGAAAGCTCTGCCTCGACCGCGCTGACCGGAAAGACCTGCTGTACGCGCTCCAGTTGACGGATCGTTCCGTCATGCAGCCGCGAGCCCGGCCTGCGCGAGGCGCGCGCCCCCACGGCGCACAGTCCGAGCGCCCGCACCTTCCCCGCCGCAACCAGATCCGCCATCGCCCCCCAGGTCTCCTCCACCGGCACCTCGGGGTCGGCCCTGTGCAGTTGGTACAGGTCGATCACATCGGTCTGCAGCCGCCGCAGCGAGGCATCGCAGGCCCGCCGCACATAGCCGGGACGCCCGTTGGCGACGATGTGCTGATCACCCACCAGCAGCCCGCACTTGGTGGAGAGGAAGGCCTCGCTCCGCCGCCCCTTGAGAGCCCTCCCCACGAGCAGCTCGTTGGTGAAGGGGCCGTACATGTCCGCCGTGTCGAGCAGCTGGACGCCCGCTTCGAGCGCCGCGTGCACCGTCCGCACCGAGCGGTCGCCGCGCTGCTGCGACGTGCTGTATGCCCAGCTCATCGGCATACAGCCCAGCCCGACCGCACCCACGGCGAGCGCCGCCGCACCGATAGTCCTGCGCTCCAACTCCCCGAACCCTCCCTCGGTCCCGCGGTCACGGGACCACACCGCACCCCAAAAGTAGCCTCTGCCCCCACGGAGCCGCCGAGCAGCCGTCGCCTAGCCTCCTGAGCATGACTTCGAAGAACACCACCGACGTATGGCTGCCGATTCCGGCCGATGAGATCGACGGGCTCCCAGAGGGTCTCGACTACCACTTCTGGGACGGCGGCCAGGACTTCCCCGCCGACCCCGCGGACTGCGCCTTCTACGCCGTTCCCTATATGAAGGGCCCGCAGGTCGCGACCCGTCCGCTCGACGCCATGAGCGCGGTACAGGTCGTGCAGACGCTCTCCGCGGGCATCGACCACGTGGAGCCCGGCCTCGGCCTGCTCCCCGCCGGCGTACGGCTCTGCAACGCCAAGGGGGTGCACGAGGCATCCACCGCCGAGCTGGCCCTCGCCCTGATCCTCGCCTCGCTGCGGGGGTTCCCCGGCTTCGTGCACGGCCAGGACAAGGAGGAGTGGCGGGCCGGGTTCTATCCCGCGCTCGCCGACAAGTCGGTGCTCATCGTCGGATACGGATCGATCGGTTCGGCCATCGAGGACCGGCTCGAACCCTTCGAGTGCGCGCGGGTGGCGCGCGTCGCGCGCTCTGCGCGGACGACAGCACGCGGCCCCGTACACACGCTCGACGACCTGCCCGCGCTGCTGCCCCAGGCCGACATCGTCATTCTGTCCACCCCGCTGAACGCGTCCACACAGGGCCTGGTGGGGGCGGAGTTCCTCGAGGCGATGCGGGACGGTGCGCTCCTCGTCAACGTGGCGAGGGGGCAAGTCGTGGACACCCAGGCCCTGTTGTCCGAACTGGAGAGCGGTCGGCTGCGCGCCGCACTCGATGTCACCGACCCGGAACCGCTCCCCGCAGGACACCCTCTCTGGCATGCTCCCCATGTCCTGATCACCCCTCATGTGGGCGGCAGTACCTCGGCGTTCCTGCCCAGGGCCAAGCGTCTGCTGGCAGGGCAGCTCACCCGCTTCGCCGCGGGCGAGCCGGTGCGAAACGTCGTACTCACCACCGACTGAACACGCTCCGGAGTACGTTCGTCGCAGTGGGTTCCCGCAACGCCCGCAGATCGTCACGGAGAGTAGACGAACTATGTCCCTGAGTGACGGGTCTGGTGTATCGTCCAGAACGGGGGGCTGCGTCGTGGAAGCGGCGGCGCGGGGGAGGAAGTAGAACGCGAGGGGGCGACGGGCGATGTGCGGCCAATGGAGAGACGATCCGACGCGGCAGGGCGAGCGACGGCGGTCATCGGTACTGACGCCGGACAGGTCTCGGCCCCGACCACACCCACGGCGAGCAGCGGGCCGAACCCCGGGGGTGCCGTACGCGACCCGGGGAGTTCCACGGTGAGCGCCGTCGGGGCCCCGCTCTCCCGGCAGTCGGTCACCGGCGAGGGCTCGGGCCTGCGCTCCCAGATCACCCTGGCGACGGTCTGCGCCGGGTACACCCTCGGTGCGGCCGTCGGCTGGGGCTCGCCGCAAGTGGCCCTGTTCATGGGTGACTTCGGGCTCAGCATCGCCGCCCTGGCCGCGGCGCTCTCCTGCTTCCTGTACGCGCGGGGCGACGTTTGCCGGTTCCGGCCCGCCTGGCTGCTCTTCTCGCTCTCCTCCCTCATGGCCGCCTGCGGCAACGCGGTCTGGGGGTGGTACGAGGTGGTGCTGGACCTCCCCGTACCCACGCCGTCCCTCGCCGATCTCTTCTTCCTCTGCTTCGCGCCGCCCGCCATCGTCGGGCTGCTCGTCCTCGCCAAGCGCCCCGTCACCCGGGCCGGCTGGGTGTGCCTGGCGCTGGACTCCTGGCTGATCGGCGGATCGCTGCTGACGCTCTCCTGGAGCCTCGCCCTCGCCCACACCGCCCACGCCGCCGACCCGGAAGGCGAGAGCGTGGCCAGGGCCGCGCTCTCCGTCGCCTATCCGCTGCTCGACATCGTCCTGGTCTCCATGGTGCTCGCGCTGCACTTCCGGCGGTCCAGCATCAACCGCTCCGCGGTGAACACGGCCGTCGCCGCGCTCGCCCTGACCGTCCTGTGCGACACCGTGTTCACCTCGCCGCTGCTCCGCTCGACGTACCACTCCGGCCAGCTGCTCGACGCGGGCTGGTTCACCGGTTCGCTCCTCCTCGCGTACGCCCCCTGGAGCGCCCGGTGCCGCGATACCGACGCCCTGCGGCCAGGTTCCACGGCGATGCGCACTACCAGCCGCCCCATCGCCGGCTCACTGGCCGCGCTGACGCCCTATCTGGCCGCGGCGGTCTGCACCCTGGGCATCCTGTACAACGTGGTCGAGGGCCGCAGAGTCGACCGGGTGGTGATCTTCACCGGATGCACGGTCGTGCTCGCCCTGGTCGTCCGGCAGGGCATCATGCTCCTCGACAACATCTCGCTCACCCAGGAGCTGGCGCAGAAGGAGAACCACTTCCGCTCGCTGGTGCAGGGATCGAGCGACGTCATCATGATCGCCGCCCCCACCGGCATACTGCGCTACGTGAGCCCCGCGGCGGCCGGGGTGTACGGGCGCGAGGCGGACGATCTCGTCGGCTCCGAGCTGGCCTCGATCATCCATCCCGAAGACCTCGGCAGGGTGGTCCATGAGGTACGGCGCTTCCTGGCGGCATCGCCCCACGAAGAACCCACCACCCGCATCGAGTGCCGCTTCAGTTCGGGCGCGGGTGACTGGCTCAACGTGGAGTCCACCGTCAACCGGCATCAGGGCGGCCTGCTCCTCAACAGCCGGGACGTGACCGAACGGGTCCGGCTCCAGGCCCAGCTGCAGCACAACGCCGAACACGACCCGCTCACCGATCTGCCCAACCGCGCGCTGTTCACCGACCGGGTCCGCCGCGTGCTCGGCGGCCGGCGCTCGGGCGACTCGGGCACCGCCGTCCTCTTCGTCGATCTCGACGGCTTCAAAGCGGTCAACGACACCATCGGTCACCAGGCCGGCGACGAACTCCTCATCCAGGCCGCCCGCCGCCTCGCGGACTCCGTGCGGACCGGGGACACCGCGGCCCGTCTCGGCGGCGACGAATTCGCCGCGCTCATCGTCGGCGACGGCACCCGCGACCAGGGCGCCCGTGAGTACCAGGTGCACGAGATCGCCGACCGGCTGCGCCTCACGCTCTCCCAGCCGTACCGCATCGGGGCCAGCGAGGTCCGGGTGGCCGCCTCCATCGGCGTCGCGTTCGCGGAGCCCGGCATCACCCCCACCGACCTCATGCGCAACGCGGACCTCGCCATGTACCGCGCCAAGGCGGGCGGCAAGGACCGGGTCGAGCTGTACGCCCCGCAGATGCAGGCCGATGTCGTACGCCGTTCCGAGCTGGCCGCCCGGCTGCGTACGGCCCTGCGGGACGGTGAATTCGCGCTGCTGCACCAGCCGGTCGTCCATCTCGGCAGCGGCACCGTCGCTGCCGTCGCGGCGCAGGCGCGCTGGCGCTCGGCGCAGGGCATCCTCTTCACCCCCGCCGAATTCCTCCGGGTTTCCGACGACAGCGACCGCACCGCCGAGCTCGGCCGCTGGCTCCTGGAAGCAGCCGTCGAGCAGGCCGCCGAGCGCGCCAGGGCCGGACACCCGGTCTCCGTCTCCGTGCGTCTGTCCGCCGGCCGGCTGCTCGACCAGGCACTGCCCTTCGGTTCCATCGAAGCGCTCCTGACCCGGCACGGGCTGCCCTCCGGCGCTCTGATGATCGAAGTCGCCGACAGCGACCCCCGGATCTCCTTCGACGACCTGGAGCAGCGGCTGGTCGCACTGCGCCGCCTCGGTGTACGGATCGCGCTCGACGGCTTCGGCAGCGGTTACGCGGCGATCAACGCCCTGCGCCGGCTCCCCATCGACGTACTGAAACTGGACCGCGGTCTCGTCGAGGGAGTGGTGGAGTCCGCCCGGCTGCACAAGATCACCAGCGGGCTGCTCCGTATCGCCTGCGATCTCGGCATGCAGTCCGTGGCCGACGGCGTCGACGTACCGGAACAGGTCCTCGCGCTCCGCGCCATGGGCTGTACGCACGGCCAGGGGATGGCCTTCTCCGGGCCGCTCGACGAGTACCGGCTGCGCCGCGCCCTGGTGCGGGGAGAGTTCCCCGTACCAGGCAGTCCGGCCGCCCAGCCCGTCCTGGCGGGCGGCTCGATTCCGCTCCTCAGCGGCTCACATGCTGAGACGCCCATCCCACCTACTTGACACCGTACGCGTGCCGGAGAGAGGGTCAATGCCATGCGCACCCGAATTCTCGTACTTGGAAAGCGCGTCGGCTGAAGCAGAGTTCCTCGTTGACACTCTGCAGACCGCACCGGCGCGCTCCCCTCGCTTGCCTCACGGCACGAGGGGTTTTTTGTTGCACTGACACTTCCCAAAACCCCGCAAAAACCCTCAGCTTCGAGAAGAGAATGCCGATGACCGAGCAGGCCACCGGGGCCCACCACCCGCAGCCGCGGGCCCGTCACAACGGACCGTCGTCCGCCACCGTCGAGCACGTCACGGGCGCCCAGTCCCTCATCCGTTCTCTTGAGGAAGTCGGGGCCGACACCGTATTCGGCATTCCCGGCGGTGCGATCCTTCCGGCGTACGACCCGATGATGGACTCCACCCGGGTGCGCCACGTTCTGGTCCGGCACGAGCAGGGCGCGGGCCACGCGGCCACGGGCTACGCCCAGGCCACCGGCAAGGTCGGTGTCTGCATGGCCACATCGGGGCCCGGTGCGACCAACCTCGTCACGCCGATCGCCGACGCTCACATGGACTCGGTGCCGCTGGTCGCGATCACCGGCCAGGTCGCCTCCAAGGCGATCGGCACGGACGCCTTCCAGGAAGCCGACATCTGCGGCATCACGATGCCGATCACGAAGCACAACTTCCTGGTCACCAAGGCCGAGGACATCCCGCACACCATCGCCGAGGCGTTCCACATCGCGTCCACCGGCCGCCCCGGCCCCGTCCTCGTCGACATCGCCAAGGACGCCCTCCAGGCGCGGACGACCTTCAGCTGGCCGCCCACCCAGGACCTGCCCGGCTACCGGCCGGTCACCAAGCCGCACGCCAAGCAGATCCGCGAGGCGGCCAAGCTCATCACGCAGGCCAAGCGCCCCGTGCTGTACGTCGGCGGAGGCGTCATCAAGGCGGGGGCCACCGCCGAACTCAAGGTCCTCGCAGAGCTCACCGGAGCGCCCGTCACCACCACACTGATGGCGCTCGGCGCATTCCCCGACAGCCACCCGCTGCACGTGGGAATGCCGGGCATGCACGGTGCGGTCACCGCCGTCACCGCGCTGCAGAAGGCCGACCTGATCGTCGCCCTCGGAGCCCGCTTCGACGACCGGGTCACCGGCAAGCTGGACAGCTTCGCGCCGTACGCGAAGATCGTCCACGCCGACATCGACCCGGCCGAGATCGGCAAGAACCGTACCGCCGACGTCCCGATCGTCGGGGACGCCCGCGAGGTCCTGGCCGACCTCGTCCAGGCCGTCCAGGCCGAGCACACCGAGGGTAATACCGGCGACTACGAGGCGTGGTGGAAGGACCTCAACCGCTGGCGCGACACCTACCCGCTCGGGTACGACCTGCCGGAGGACGGCAGCCTCTCCCCGCAGCAGGTCATCCAGCGAGTCGGTCAGCTCGCCCCCGAGGGCACGATCTTCGCGGCGGGCGTCGGCCAGCACCAGATGTGGGCCGCCCATTTCATCGACTACGAGAAGCCCGCCACCTGGCTGAACAGCGGCGGCGCCGGAACCATGGGATACGCGGTCCCGGCCGCGATGGGCGCCAAGGCCGGCATGCCCGACCGCACGGTCTGGGCCATCGACGGCGACGGCTGCTTCCAGATGACCAACCAGGAACTCACCACCTGCGCGCTCAACAACATCCCGATCAAGGTCGCGATCATCAACAACGGCGCCCTCGGGATGGTCCGCCAGTGGCAGACCCTCTTCTACAACCAGCGGTACTCCAACACCGTGCTGCACTCCGGCGCCGACACCGAGGGCACTCCGGCGAAGGGCACCCGGGTGCCGGACTTCGTCAAGCTGTCCGAGGCCATGGGCTGCTACGCGATCCGCTGCGAGAGCCCTGCCGACCTGGACAAGGTCATCGAAGAGGCCAACTCCATCAACGACCGCCCCGTCGTGATCGACTTCATCGTCCACGAGGACGCCATGGTGTACCCCATGGTCGCCGCCGGCACCTCCAACGACGAGGTCATGGCCGCCCGCGGTGTCCGCCCCGACTTCGGCGACAACGAAGACGACTGAGAGACAGAGAGAGACCGACTCCATGTCCACCAAGCACACACTCTCCGTCCTGGTCGAGAACAAGCCGGGTGTCCTCGCCCGGATCACGGCTCTGTTCTCCCGGCGCGGCTTCAATATCGACTCACTTGCGGTCGGTACCACCGAGCACCCCGACATCTCCCGCATCACCATCGTCGTGAATGTCGAGGACCTGCCCCTGGAGCAGGTGACCAAGCAGCTCAATAAGCTGGTCAACGTCCTGAAGATCGTCGAACTCGAGCCCGCCGCTGCGATCCAGCGCGAGCTCGTCCTGGTGAAGGTCCGCGCCGACAACGAGACCCGCTCCCAGATCGTCGAGATCGTTCAGCTGTTCCGCGCCAAGACCGTGGACGTCTCCCCGGAGGCCGTCACGATCGAGGCGACCGGCGGAGCCGACAAGCTGGAGGCCATGCTCAAGATGCTGGAGCAGTTCGGCATCAAGGAGCTCGTCCAGTCCGGCACCATCGCCATAGGGCGGGGCTCGCGGTCGATCACCGACCGCTCCCTGCGCGCGCTCGACCGCTCGGCGTAGGAACCGGCGGCTCCGCCGCTCGCATGGCGAGACCTGACAACGCATTCGACGCACCCCGCCGTACGGTGGGACGCAACACCTGCACACCAAGGAGAAGACCCAGTGGCCGAGCTGTTCTACGACGACGATGCCGACCTGTCCATCATCCAGGGCCGCAAGGTCGCGGTCATCGGCTACGGCAGCCAGGGCCACGCCCACGCGCTGTCGCTCCGTGACTCCGGCGTCGACGTCCGCGTCGGTCTGCACGAGGGCTCGAAGTCCAAGGCCAAGGCCGAGGAGCAGGGCCTGCGTGTGGTGACGCCTTCCGAGGCCGCCGCCGAGGCCGACGTCATCATGATCCTCGTCCCGGACCCGATCCAGGCCCAGGTCTACGAGGAGTCCATCAAGGACAACCTCAAGGACGGCGACGCGCTCTTCTTCGGCCACGGACTGAACATCCGCTTCGGCTTCATCAAGCCGCCGGCCAACGTCGACGTCTGCATGGTCGCCCCCAAGGGCCCGGGCCACCTGGTCCGCCGTCAGTACGAGGAGGGCCGCGGCGTCCCGTGCATCGTGGCCGTCGAGCAGGACGCCACCGGTAAGGGCCTGGCCCTCGCCCTCTCGTACGCGAAGGGCATCGGCGGCACCCGCGCCGGCGTCATCAAGACGACCTTCACCGAGGAGACCGAGACCGACCTGTTCGGTGAGCAGGCCGTCCTCTGTGGTGGCACCGCCGCCCTGGTCAAGGCCGGTTTCGAGACCCTGACCGAGGCCGGTTACCAGCCGGAGATCGCGTACTTCGAGTGCCTCCACGAGCTGAAGCTCATCGTGGACCTCATGTACGAGGGCGGCCTGGAGAAGATGCGCTGGTCCATCTCGGAGACCGCCGAGTGGGGCGACTACGTCACCGGCCCGCGGATCATCACGGACGCCACCAAGGCCGAGATGAAGAAGGTCCTCACCGAGATCCAGGACGGCACCTTCGCCAACGCCTGGATGGCCGAGTACCACAACGGTCTGCCCAAGTACAACGAGTACAAGAAGGCCGACAGCGACCACCTGCTGGAGACCACGGGCCGTGAGCTGCGCAAGCTCATGAGCTGGGTGAACGACGAGGACGCGTAGGTCATCCGCCGCGGGGGCGGGCCCATGGCCCGCCCTCGCGGAACACCGCCCGTCTCGGCTTCCGTGTCACTGCGGACAGAAGAGGTGGAAGCGGCTGCATCGAATGTGTGTACAAGTCGTCCACCCTCGTGTGGGTGATCCTTCCACCGGGGCGCATTACGTGTCCCGTTGCATGACTACACTTCTCAACACATACACGCGTCAGGGCCCACAGTGTCGTGCGTCTCCACGCGGCTAGCCCCTCCACCGCCTGCGGCCGTCGGGACGGCCGTCCGCACTGGACATGTGAGGACTCTCGTGAGCTCGAAACCTGTCGTACTCATCGCTGAAGAGCTGTCGCCCGCCACGGTCGACGCTCTGGGTCCGGATTTCGAGATCCGGCACTGCAACGGCGCGGACCGCGCCGAACTTCTCCCCGCGATCGTCGATGCCGACGCCATCCTGGTGCGCTCCGCCACCAAGGTCGACGCCGAAGCCATCGCCGCGGCCAAGAAGCTGCGGGTCGTCGCCCGCGCCGGTGTCGGTCTGGACAACGTCGACGTCTCCTCGGCCACCAAGGCCGGCGTGATGGTCGTCAACGCCCCGACCTCCAACATCGTCACCGCCGCCGAGCTCGCCTGCGGCCTGCTCGTCGCCACGGCGCGCAACATCCCCCAGGCCAACACCGCCCTGAAGAACGGCGAGTGGAAGCGCTCCAAGTACACCGGCGTCGAGCTCAGCGAGAAGGTCCTCGGCGTCGTCGGCCTCGGCCGTATCGGTGTCCTTGTCGCGCAGCGCATGTCGGCCTTCGGCATGAAGATCGTCGCGTACGACCCCTATGTGCAGCCCGCGCGTGCCGCGCAGATGGGTGTCAAGCTCCTCACCCTCGACGAGCTGCTCGAGGTCGCCGACTTCATCACGGTGCACCTGCCCAAGACGCCGGAGACCCTCGGTCTGATCGGCGACGACGCGCTGCACAAGGTGAAGCCCTCGGTGCGCATCGTCAACGCCGCCCGCGGTGGCATCGTCGACGAGGAGGCGCTCGCCTCCGCCCTCAAGGAGGGCCGTGTCGCCGGCGCCGGTCTGGACGTGTACACGAAGGAGCCCTGCACGGACTCCCCGCTGTTCCAGTTCGACCAGGTCGTCTGCACCCCGCACCTCGGCGCCTCCACCGACGAGGCCCAGGAGAAGGCGGGCATCGCGGTCGCCAGGTCCGTGCGTCTGGCCCTCGCCGGTGAGCTCGTACCGGACGCGGTCAACGTCCAGGGCGGCGTTATCGCCGAGGACGTCCGCCCCGGGCTGCCGCTCGCCGAGAAGCTCGGCCGGATCTTCACCGCGCTCGCGGGCGAGGTCGCGGCCCGGCTCGACGTCGAGGTGTACGGCGAGATCACCCAGCACGACGTGAAGGTGCTCGAACTCTCCGCGCTCAAGGGCGTGTTCGAGGACGTCGTCGACGAGACCGTGAGCTACGTCAACGCCCCGCTCTTCGCGCAGGAGCGCGGTGTCGAGGTGCGCCTCACCACCAGCTCCGAGTCGCCGGACCACCGCAACGTGGTGACCGTCCGCGGCACGCTGTCGAGCGGCGAGGAGGTCGCGGTCTCGGGCACCCTGGCCGGCCCCAAGCACCTCCAGAAGATCGTGGCCATCGGCGACTACGACGTCGACCTGGCGCTCGCCGACCACATGGCCGTGCTGCGCTACCAGGACCGTCCCGGCGTCGTCGGCGCGGTCGGCCGCATCCTCGGCGAGGCGGGCCTCAACATCGCGGGCATGCAGGTCTCGCGGGCGGACGCGGGCGGCGAGGCGCTGGTCGTGCTCACCGTCGACGACACCGTTCCGCAGTCGGTGCTGACCGAGATCTCCGACGAGATCGGCGCCACCTCGGCCCGTTCGGTGAACCTCACCGACTGATCCTCCGCTGCTCGGACCACGTACCCGGCATATAGACACCCGTCTTACACAGGTGTCTGCATGCCGGGTACGCTGCGTTTATGGGACATCGTGAGGATCTGCTCGAAGGCGCCAAGCGCTGCCTGCTGGAAAAGGGGTACGCGCGGACGACGGCACGCGACATCGTGGCCGCGTCCGGCACCAACCTCGCCTCCATCGGCTACCACTACGGCTCCAAGGAGGCCCTGCTCAATCTGGCCTTCCTCAAGGTGACGGAGGAGTGGGGCGACGTCATCACGGACGCTCCGGACCGGACCGAGGCGGAGCCCGGGGACGCTCCGCAGGACGCCTTCGAACAGTTCCGTGAGGTCTGGGAGCGGGTCATCGGTTCCTACGGAGAGACCCGCTCCGTCTGGCAGCTCCAGATGGAGGTCATCTCGCGGATCGACACCGACCCCAAGCTCCAGAAGGCCCTGGCGGGTCCGCAGGGCGATGCGCGCAACGGGCTCGCCCAGAACATGCTGGGCATCGACCCTGAAACCGATCCGGAGAAGGCGCGGGTGGCGGGTCTGTTCTGTCAGGCGCTGCTCGCCGGCGTGATGGTCCAGTGGATGATCGACGGGGAGTCCGCACCGTCCGCGCAGGACCTGACGGACGGCCTCAGGGCCGTACTGGAGGGCCGGGTCTCCTAGGACGCTTCACGTGTGGGCGGCGCGGTTCGCGCGTCGGCGGCGGGGGCCGTGACCCAGCCCGTCTACGAAGAGGGCCGTCGGACCATCGACCCGGTCATCCAGGGCAACGACCTGACGTACACCCGCGTCGTCACGCGCAAGACCTCGGTGGACAACGGTCAGGTCACCGTGGTGGCACGCGGTCCGGGCGACCGGCGTGAGCCCGATGTCGCACCCTCACCACCTGCGCGTGAAGACAACCACTGTTCCATGACCGGCCGGGCCGGGTCCGTCGCTCCATGACGGGCCCGGCCCGCAGTGCGTGGCCGGCGGGTATGGGCCCTTGGTTGGGCCCTGGGGCCCACGACTGCGCACCGGGTCCGGGCCTAGCGTGAGAGATCCTCATTTCGCTTACTGGCTGCACTGGTTGGGGTCACGCATGTCTGCGATCGGTGGCATACCCGCACAGGGCGGCGCCGTCCCCGCGCCGGGGTCGGGGCGGCGCGAGATGCCGCGTGCGCTGGGCGCGGCCCGCATGCTGGTCCATGTCCTCCTCGCCGCGACGGCGCTGGGCGGGTTCGGCCTGCTCGCCTCCGCGCTGGCCGCCGACGCGATGGGTGCCCGGCTCTTCGGTATAGCCGTGTACGCGGCGGTGCCCGGGGTGGCCGGCTGGCTGCTCTCGCGGCGCGCCTGGAGCGGCGGCAGGCGTGTGTGGTGGGGCCTGGTCGCCGTACAGGTGTGGCTGTTGCTCGGCGGTGTCGCCAACATCGGTGACGGGTCGGCGCACGGCTTCACCCAGCTGTTCCTGCCGATCCTGATCCTGGTCTTCCTCTCTCGGCCGCAGAGCCGGGAGTGGTTCCGTCTGCCGGTGCGGGAGCGCGCGGACAAGCCGGAGTTCTCGCTGCCGCACATGATCACCTGGCGGCGCGACCGGGGGCAGTCGGCGGTGGAGTACGTCGGGCTGGTCATGCTGGTCGCCGCCATTGTCGTGGCCCTTCTGGTCACGGGTGTCGGCGGCTCCATGGCGGACGGCTTCCGGTCGGCGATCTGCTCGGTCACGGGCACGGCGTGCCCGGCGGACGGCGACGGCAGCGGCACGGTGGAGGCGGGCCGGGGCCAGGACGGCGGCGCCACGGGGGGCGCGGACGAGGGCTCGACGGTGACGGGCGGCACCGGTTCCGGTTCCGGTTCCGGTTCGGGTTCCGGCGCGGGGGGCGCTGACGGTGGGGCCACGGGGGCCACGGGGGCCGGGGGTGCCGACGGGGCGTCCAGTGGCACGGGTGGCGCTGGGGCAGGGGGTTCGACAGGTACGGGTGGTGCTGACGGAGGTTCCACCGGCACGGGAGGTTCCACCGGCACCGGGGGTGCCGACGGTGGGTCCGGGGGCGATACGACGGGCGGGCCCGACGGCGCCGGCGACGACACCTACCCCGAGACCAGCGACGAGCCCGAGGCGACGTACGACGACATCCCCGCATCGGACGAGGGTGACGACGGCGAAGGCGACGGCGACGACAAGGCCGAGGAGGAGGACTGCGGAGGCTGGGGCTTCTTCGGCTGCGCCTGGGACCGCACCACACAGGTCGTCAAGGGCGTGTTCGTCGACGGCATCTGGGGCGACGTCACCGGCATCATCGACCTCTTCAAGCCCGAGACCTGGACCGGTATCGCCGACTACGGCAAGCAGCTGGGCGACCAGTGGGTGGAGGACTCCAAGGACGCCGCGGACAAGTGGAGCGACGGCGACTACCTCGGCGCGCTCGGTGACTGGGGCGGAGCGTCGCTCAACACCGTGATCAAGGTCGGCGACGACGTGTTCGTCGGTGACGAGGTGCGGGAGCGCTGGAACAACGGCGAGAAGACCCGGGCCGTCACCGATGTGATCTGGAACGTCGGTTCGCTCTTCATCCCCGGCTACGACGTCGCGAAGGTCATCGGCAAGGTCGGGAAACTCGGCAAGATCGGCAAGGTCGCGGAAGAGGTGGCCGAGGCCGCGTCCGACGCGGGCGATGCGGCCCGCCGCGCCCGCAAGGCAGCCGAGGCCGGGGACATCGACGGAGTCCGGCAGGCGGCGAAGGAGGCCGACGAGGCGGCGGACGCGGCCGAGGACGCGGCCCGGAAGACCGGCTGCACCATCGCCTTCGGCCCCGGGGTGCGCTACGGCGGCACCGGCGGAGTGGCCGGGTCCGGTACCGGAGTACTGGCATCGGGACCGCCGGACCGGGTGATCCTCGCCGACAGCGGCTGCGACGAAGCGGCCAAGGCCAAGGCGAAGGAGGCCCGCGACCAGGAGCGGGCCGCCCACCTGGAACAGAAGCGGGCCGAGGAGCCCGAGCGTGCGCGCCAGGCCGAGCTGAAGAAGAAGCAGTACCCGGAGCCCCAGCGGAACGACACATCCGACCCGCGCAACTACAACCCGCCGGACTGGGCCGAGGACCTCGACACGCCTACGCTCGGCGACGCCGACCTCGGTGACGGCTACTGGGCGAGCCGCGACCGCAACCCCCCGCCCAACTGGGAGAACGAGTCCTGGCTCCGTTACCAGGAACAGATCACCGGCACCAACCGAGGCAGCGAGTACGTCGTGCCGCATCCCGACGACGGTGTGCCGGCCGTGGAGTACGACGGCTGGGACTCCGGCCGGCAGACATTCCTCGAAGCGAAGAACGGTTACGACAGCTATCTGTCCAAGAGCGATCCGGGCACGCTCACCGAGTCGGGCCGCAAGAAGTTCATCGACGAGGCGCAGCGCCAGGTCGACGCGTCCGGCGGCCGGGCCATCGAGTGGCACTTCTCCAACCCGGACGTGGCCCAGGCCGCGCGCAAGGCGTTCCGTGACGCGGGGCTTCCGATCAAGGTCATACCCACCCCGCAGAAGAAGGCGGGCGGGCCGCGGAATCCCGAGGCATTCGACCCGAAGCCGAACTGAGCGGTAGCCGGGAACGACAGGCCCTAGGGTGACAGCGGCTGGACCTGAGGAAGAGAGCGGCACGAGGTACGGAGGCAGGACATGCGGCGTGTGGTGCGGGGATTCTGGGGTCCCAGGCAGGAGTCCGCGGAGGCGCTGGCCCGGCGGTGGAAGCAGACGCTCGACCGGCTCGCCGGACTGCTGCCCGAGGTGTGCGCGGTGGCGGGGAACGAAGGGACCTGGCGGAACGTGCCGGGTTCCGGTCCTGCCACCGCCCTGCGGCCGGACGAGGAGTCCCTGCTCGCCGCCGTTCGCGCGGCGCAGGCCGCGGACGGCTGGTCGGACCGTACGGGCAGCAGCATGCAGTTTGCCGCGGCGGGGGCGCCCGGGTGGAAGGTCGACGTCAGCGGGCGGACTGGCGGCACCTCGGAGTACCTGCTCCAGACGGTCGTCATCGGTATCCGGCAGCCGGACGGTGCCGAGGTGCCCGATGCCGCACTTCTGGCGGCCGTAGCCGAGGTGTGGGAGGCGGACTTCGGGGGCGTGAGCAACGACGACGTGCTCGACGCCCTGGAGGACGACGGGGGATTCGCCCCCGACGAGCCGTCCGTCGGCTGGATCGGCTACCTCTCCTCGGCCCGCGCCGCCCTGCTGCCCGACGACGTCACGGCCGCCCGCAGGGAAGTGGGCTCCCAGGGCGTGCTCCTGGACATCGCCGCACCCGGTGACGCCGCGACGGTGCTCCGGGCCAACCTGCGGCTGCGCGAGGCGGGGGCGCTCCAGGCGCTGCCGCGCCCGATGGACCGGGCCGCGCTGTGACTGCCAGGGCGGGGGAGGAGTTCGACGCCGCACGCGCGGTCGCCGACGTCGACGTGCTGCTGGCCGGGCCGGTGCCTGCGGCCGGGCCGACCGTCGCCGAGGGTGATCCGGCCACGGGGGAGTGGACCACCACAGGCGGCGAGGGCTTCCGGGTCGTCCCGCTGTGGGAGGGTGACTCGCTCACCGGGGTGTACGAGCCCGAATGGAACGAGGCCGTGGGCGCCGCCGAGGCCCACCTCGCCATGCTGGTACGGGAGTTGGACGACCGCTGGGGTGCGCACCGGCGGGTGGCAATGCATGTGCCGCTGTTCCGGAAACAGCGGGGAGCACCTTTGCCGCCGCTGTTCGACGCCCTGCTGGCGGAGGACTGCTACGGAGATCTGACGGTGTGGGGGCCCGTGACCGTCGAGGGGCCCGGGGCCGTGCAGCGGTGGGTGGCGGTGAGCGCCGGGCACAGCCACGGCGACGCGCCCGTGGTCATGGCGGCCGCCGTCAGCGACCGGCCGATCGTCGAGCTGCCGGAGGAAGACGTCTAGGGTGCGAAGCCGAGAGCTTGGGGGCGCGCGTGCCAGGCCCCGCGAGCCCGGCATGATCCAAACGAGAGGCCCCAGGGCGCGCTCGTCACAGCCGCGCCGCCTTCAACGCCATATGCAGCAGCAGCCTGTCCTCGCCGTCGTTCAGATCGAGTCCCGTGAGCTGGTGGACGCGGGAGAGCCGGTAGTAGAGCGTCTGGCGGTGGATGCCCAGCTCGGCGGCCGTCCGGCCGGCCTGGCCCGCGCAGTCGAGGAACACCTCGGCGGTGCGGGCCAGTTCGCTGTGCGGCGGGGTCAGCAGGGTGCGCACCGCATGGTCCGGAGCGGCGTCCGCGGACCGGGGGAGCGAGGTCAGCAGCCGGTACGGGCCGATGGCCCGCCAGTCGGCGACCCTGCCGAAGCGGGTCTCGGCCGTGGCGGCGCGGGACGCCGACACGGCCTCGTGCCAGGAGACGGCCAGCTCCGCCAGGCCCCGGCGCGGGACCGCGATCCCGGCGGTGGCGGCCGGGCCCGCGGCGGAGCGCAGCCGGTCCGCGGCCGTCGTCGCGGGGTCAAGCACGTCGGACGAGCGCAGCCTGACCAGGGCGGCCAGTGACACGGTGCCCGAGCCGGGCGGGGGCTCTCCCGTCGACGAGACCGCTGACGAGACCGCTGACGAGCCCGCCGACGAGACCGCCGCCCCGGCCGCGTACGCGACCGTGGACAGGGCCGCCGCCGACGGCACCGTACGTACAGAGGGGGTCTCATCGGCCCACGGGGTCACGCATACGACCGTGTGCAGGCCGTCCGCGTCCGGGCCGAGCGCCTCGCGCAGCGCGGCCACCGCCATATCGCGCTGCCAGCCGCGCGCCGCCGTGAGGACCGCACCGAATTCCCGGGACAGGTCCGTCCCCGCCCGTGCCTCGTCGGAGAGCAGCGCCCCGATCCGGGACGCCACGTCCATCGCCGCCGTCAGCTGGTCGTCGGTCGGGCCGGGGTCCGCGTCGAGCAGCCACACGTAACCGAGCACGACACCCCGATGGCGTACCGGAAGGCAGATCCGGCCCCGGAAGACACCGGCCTCCGGGGCGGCCGGAATGCGGACAGGGCCGGTCGCCCGGGCGATGCCGAAGCCCTCGAACCAGGCCCGGACCGCCGGTGTGGACCGCCGGGTCAGGATCGACCGGGTGCGGACCGGGTCCATCGCCATGTCGTCGTCGCTGTCGTGGGCCCCGAATGCGACCAGACCGAAGTCCCGGTTCTCCAGGGTCGCCGGAGCGCCGAGGAGTGCGGAGATTTCGTCTACCAGCTCCTGGTAATCGCCTTTCACCCACTCATTCTCGCACCCCTTCAGACATATGTCTGAGGTGGCGGCCACAGATGCGTGACAGGTGTCGATGGCACAGGATCGGAGAGATCCTTAGATTTCACGGTGGTTCTCCGTGCTGTACCGGTCCGTGTCACTTCGTGCCTCTACAGCCTCGTTCGTTCATTCCGTGGAGGTGCCCCGTGCTGGGTCCCGTGATTCTCGCCGCGTCCCGCAGCGACAAGATGCGTCGTTTCATCTCGGCAGCGCCGGGCACGAAGCAGGTCGTCGACCGGTTCATCGCCGGTGAGACCGTCGAGCAGGTCGTCCCGATCGTCAAGGACGCCACAGGCAAGGGCCTGGAGGTCACCCTCGACGTGGTGGGCGAGGACATCACCACGCCCGAGCAGGCCTCCGCCGCGCGCGACGCCTACCTGGAGCTGATCGGCCGGCTCAAGGAGCTGGGCCTCGGCACCAAGGCCGAGATGTCCGTCAAGCTGTCGATGTTCGGCCAAGCGCTGGACGGAGGCCACGAGCTGGCCCTCGCCAATGTGCGCCCCGTCGTCGAGGCTGCCGCCGCGATCGGCACCACGGTCACGCTGGACGCCGAGGACCACACCACACTCGACTCGATGTTCGCCATCCACGAGGAACTGCGGATGGACTTCCCGCAGACCGGCTGTGTGATCCAGGCGTACCTGTTCCGCACCGAGGACGACGCCCGCCGCCTGGCCGCCGTCGGCAGCCGCGTGCGCATCGTGAAGGGCGCCTACAAGGAGCCCGCCTCCGTCGCGTACCAGGACAAGGCCGAGATCGACAAGGCGTTCGTCCGCATCATCAAGATCCTGATGGACGGCGAGGGCTACCCGATGATCGGGTCCCACGACCCGCGCCTCATCGCCATCACCCAGGAGCTCGCCCGCAAGGCCGGGCGCAAACTGGACGAGTACGAGTTCCAGATGCTGTACGGCATCCGCAGCGACGAGCAGATCCGGCTCGCGGCCGAGGGCCACCGGATGCGCGTCTACACGGCGTACGGCACCGACTGGTACGGCTACTTCATGCGTCGTCTCGCGGAGAAGCCGGCCAACCTGCTGTTCTTCGGCCGCTCCATCCTCACCAAGGGCTAGGGCCGGTGCGGCGAGGTGCCGCACCAGACGCCGTGACCCCGGCCATGATCCGTCGCACAGGCCCTGGCCTGCCCGGCTGACCCCCACCCCGTGACACAAGGAGAC
Organism: Streptomyces sp. NPDC057136; assembly: GCF_042670885.1. Classification (NCBI taxonomy): domain Bacteria; kingdom Bacillati; phylum Actinomycetota; class Actinomycetes; order Kitasatosporales; family Streptomycetaceae; genus Streptomyces; species Streptomyces sp. NPDC057136. The sequence continues at coordinate 12,218 of NZ_JBHUUV010000003.1, read as the reverse complement.
AAGGCACTCATGGACGCTGTTACCCAGGTCCCCGCGCCGGTCAACGAGCCGGTCCGTTCCTACGCCCCCGGTTCGCCCGAGCGCGCCCGCCTCGAAGTGAAGCTCAAGGAGCTCGCCGAGAACCCGATCGACCTGCCGATGACCATCGGTGGCGAGAAGCGGATGGGTGGCGGCGAGCGTTTCGACGTCGTGCAGCCGCACAACCACAAGGCCGTCCTCGGTACCTTCGCCGGTGCCACGCAGCAGGACGCGCAGGACGCGATCGACGCCGCACTCGCCGCCGCCCCGGCGTGGCGCGCGATGGCCTTCGACGACCGCGCCGCGATCATCCTGCGCGCCGCCGAGCTGCTCGCCGGCCCCTGGCGCGAGACGCTGGCCGCCTCCACGATGCTCGGCCAGTCGAAGACCGCGCAGCAGGCCGAGATCGACACCCCCTGTGAGCTCGTCGACTTCTGGCGCTTCAACGTGCACTACGCACGCCAGATCCTCGCCGAGCAGCCCCCGGCCAACTCGCCCGGCGTGTGGAACCGCATGGACCACCGCCCGCTCGAAGGCTTCGTCTACGCGATCACCCCGTTCAACTTCACCGCCATCGCGGGCAACCTGCCCACCGCCCCCGCCCTCATGGGCAACGTGGTGGTCTGGAAGCCGTCCCCCACGCAGACCCACGCCGCCGTGCTGCTGATGCAGCTCCTGGAAGAGGCCGGTCTGCCGAAGGGCGTCATCAACCTGGTGACCGGTGACGGCATCGCCGTCTCCGAGGTGGCGCTGAACCACCGTGATCTGGCCGGTATCCACTTCACCGGTTCGACCCCGACCTTCCAGCACCTGTGGAAGACGGTCGGCAACAACATCGCCAAGTACCGGACGTATCCCCGTCTGGTCGGCGAGACCGGCGGCAAGGACTTCGTCGTCGCCCACCCGAGCGCCGACCCGGCCATCCTGAAGACCGCGCTGACCCGTGGCTCCTTCGAGTACCAGGGCCAGAAGTGCTCGGCGTCCTCGCGTGCGTACGTCCCGGCCTCCATCTGGAACTCCGGTTTCAAGGAGGCGTTCGCGGCCGAGGTGGACGGCATCACCATGGGTGACGTCACCGACCTGACGAACTTCATCGGCGCCGTGATCGACGAGCGTTCCTTCGCGAAGAACAAGGCCGCGATCGACCGTGCCAAGGCCGACCCGACGTGCACGATCGTCGCGGGCGGTACGTACGACGACTCGGTCGGCTACTTCGTCCGCCCGACGGTCATCGCGTGCTCGGACCCGTCGAACGAGGTCTTCACGACCGAGTACTTCGGCCCGATCCTCGCGATCCACGTCTACGAGGACGAGAACTACGACGCCATGCTGGAGCAGATGGAGTCGGCCTCCGACTACGCGCTGACCGGTGCGGTCATCTCCAACGACCGCGCCGCGGCCGCGCACACGATGGAGAAGCTGCGGTACGCCGCGGGCAACTTCTACATCAACGACAAGTCGACCGGCGCCGTCGTCGGCCAGCAGCCCTTCGGTGGCGGCCGTGCCTCGGGTACGAACGACAAGGCCGGTGCGCCGCAGAACCTGCAGCGCTGGACGCTGACCCGCGCCATCAAGGAGACGCTGGTCCCGCCGACCGACTACACCTACCCCCACCAGGGCTGATCCACCCGGGGCGCCGCGCAGGCGCCCCGCCACGATTCCCGCCCCCCGCCCGGCCCCCCAGCCGGCCGGGGGGCGGTTTCCATGTGCGCCCGGGGCTCCGCGACCGCCGGATCAGGCCACGCACCCTTGCGGCATGGGTAATGGGCATGTCAAATTCCTCTCTCGGTACGTACGTCCCCACACGTCATCCGAGAAGGAGCTCCCCCCATGAGACGCACCCTTCGTGCGCGCATCGGCGTTTCCCTGCTTGTCGGCGCGACCCTCGGCCTCGGCGCGACCCCCGCCGGGGCCGAGGCCGGTCCCGCCGTGAGTGCCACCCCGGCCCCGGCCGCGTACGCCCTGGATGCCACGCTCGAACGGCAGCTCGGAGCGGACAGCGCCGGCAGCTACCTCGACGCGCAGACCGGCGGCCTCGTCGTCACCGTCACCAGCGACCGCGCCGCCGAACAGGCCCGTTCCGCCGGGGCCACCGTCCGCCGGGTGACGCGCAGTGCGGCGGACCTCGGCGCCGCGATGGACGCGCTGGAGGCCGGCGCGAAGATCACCGGCACCTCCTGGGGCATCGACCCCCGGACCAACCAGGTCGCCGTGGAGGCCGACGAGTCGGTCTCCGTACGGGAGATGGCACGCATCAAGGCCGTCGCCAACCGGCTCGACGGAGCCGTCCGCATCGCCAGGGTGCCCGGCGTCTTCCACCGCGAGGTCGCGGGCGGCGGCGCCATCTACGGCGGCGGGAGCCGCTGTTCGGCCGCGTTCAACGTCACCAAGAACAGCGCCCGGTACTTCGTGACCGCCGGTCACTGCACCAACATCTCCGCCAACTGGTCCGCGAGTTCGGGCGGAGCGGTGACAGGCGTCCGGGAGGGCACGAGCTTCCCGACCAACGACTACGGCATCGTCCGGTACACCGACGGCTCCGCGCCCGCCGGAAGCGTCGACCTCTACAACGGCAGCTTCCAGGACATCAGCTCCGCCGCCGACGCGGTCGTGGGCCAGGCGCTCAAGAAGAGCGGCTCCACCACCAAGGTGACCAGCGGCACCGTCACCGCGGTCAACGTGACCGTCAACTACGGCGACGGCCCCGTCTACAACATGGTCCGCACCACCGCCTGCTCGGCCGGCGGCGACAGCGGCGGCGCGCACTTCGCCGGCTCCGTCGCCCTCGGCATCCACTCGGGCAGCTCCGGCTGCACCGGCACCAGCGGCTCCGCCATCCACCAGCCGGTCAAGGAGGCCCTGGCCGCGTACGGCGTCACCGTGTACTGACCTTCCCGCGACGACGAGCCCGTCCGGCGAACCGTTCTGTCCTCAGTCGCCGGACGGGCTTGAATTCACAGCGCCCCCGCGTCCCGGGCCGTCCACACCGACGGGTACAGCGGGCGGAAGCCCAGTTCGTCGCGGATCTTCCGGGTGGACGTCAGTCCGTACCAGGGGTCCGCGTCCGGCCGGTCGGTCATGTCGGCGGGGACCGCCACACCGTTGAGCTGGTACAGGTCCACCGTCGTCACCGGCGCGTCGTCGGCCACGTTGTAGCGGCGGCCCGCGATCCCCGGGGCGTACAGCAGCCGCAGGAGTCCCTGGGCGACGTCCGCGTGATGCACCATCGCCAGACGCTGCGTCGCGGGCCAGGAACCCACCCACTGCATCGCGTCCGCGAGGTGCGAGTCGCCCTCGCCGTACACGAAGGGCAGTATCGCCACCCGTACATCCAGCCCGTGGTCCCGGTGCAGGGCCAGCAGCCCCGCCTCCGCCTCCGCCTTCGAGCGGGGGTACGCACCCCACATGGCGCCGCCGGGCACCGTCTCGTCCTCCTCCGTCAACGGCCTGCCGCGCCCGGCGCCGTACGAGAGGTTCGTGGAGACCTGTACGAATCTGCCGGTGCCCGCCTCCACCGCCGCCCGCCCCAGTGCCACGGCCGCGTCCCGGTTCACCGACCACATCTCGTCGTCCGGCACCCCGCGGAACGCCGCCGCGATGTTCACCACCGCGTCCGTCCCCGCCAGCGCCTTGTCCACGTCGGCCGGGTCCCGCAGATCCCCCACCACCACCTCCGCGCCCAGGGCCGCGAACGGCGCGCCCCGCTGCTCGTCCCGCACGATCACACGGACCGTGTCACCGGGCACGGCCCGGTTCAGCAGCCGCGGTACGAAACGCCGGCCGACCTCGCCCGTGGCACCCGTCACCAGAATCTGCATCGTCGCTCTCCTTCACGTTCGCTTCTCGCGTCTTCCGCTCGGCACCCACCCTGCGGCCGCCCGTGGCGCGGCGGGAGAGACGCGGTTATCCAGGGACCGGCAGTCCCTGGATACGGCCTGGATACGGGACCGCGAGCCGTCCATGCTGGAGCGGTGGATCTGGACAGAGCCGAACTCGCCGACTTCCTGCGCCGCTGCCGCGCCCGCCTCGAACCCGCCGCCGTCGGGCTGACGGCCGGCACCCGGCGGCGTACCCCCGGACTGCGGCGGGAGGAGGTCGCCCAGCTCACCGGGGCGTCCGTGGACCACTACACGCGCCTGGAGCAGGGCCGCGGCTCGCGCCCCTCGCGGCAGATGCTCTCCGCGCTGGCCCGTGCGCTGCGGCTGAGCGAGGACGAGCGGGACCATCTCTTCCACCTGGCGGGGGAGGAGCCGCCGCGGGCCCGCCACGGCCCCACGCAGCATGTGCGCCCCGGCCTCCTGCTGGTCCTGGACCGGCTGCACGACGCACCCGCGCAGGTCTACAGCGACCGCGGCGAGCTGCTCGCGCAGAACGCGATGGCGGTCGCCCTGGGCGGCGAGATCGAGCCGGGCGAGAACATGACCCGTAAGTGGTTCACCGTTCCGGCCGTACGGCGGATCTTCCCGCCCGAGGACCACGCCGCCCACTCCCGTACGCATGTGGCGCAGCTCCGCGCGGTGTTCGCCGCCCGCCCCGAGGACGCGCAGCTCGCCGCGCTGGTCAAGGAGCTGCGGGCATCGAGCGAGGAGTTCGACACCCTGTGGGCGGAGCACCGCGTGGCGGTACGGCGTGCCGAGACCAAGCGGTTCCTGCATCCCGTTGTCGGCCTGCTCGAACTGGGCTGCGAGGTCCTGCTCACCGCCGACTGCGGGCAGCGGCTGGTGATCCATACGGCGAGCCCGGGCAGTGAGACGTACGAGCGGCTGCGCCTGCTCCGGGTGGTCGGCATCCAGGAGTTCGGAGCAGCCGGTTTCGACGCGCCCGTCTCAGATAGTAGGAAGTCCGAGTAATTGTGGAGACAGAACGGCCCGCCTGTCCTAGCTTTGTAGAAGCCGAACGACTCGCTCGATCGAGCGACTGGCGGTTGTGAGCGCGTGCCCCGAAGCAGGCAACCCCTGCGGCACGCTCCCCGCCCCTTCCGGCGCCTCGAAATCCCGATCTCGAATCTCGATCTCGAAATCCTCGCGATCTCAAGGAGTCGATCCATCATGGCCGAGACCACTGTCCGCCGCGTCCGTCACGCCCACCGCCCCACCGAGTCCGAGCGCAAGAACGCCGCCGCCGCACTCCAGCGAGCCCTCGACCGCAGGGACAACGGCGGCTCCACCGGCCACTGAAGGCCGGCCGGGCCGCAGTCGCACCATGACACGCTGTCCGCATGGCGGACAGCGGATGTCATGGGATGGGACGACCAGTAGGGTGCCGATATGTCTCGCAGCATCAATCTCGCAGTGATCCCCGGTGACGGTATCGGCCAGGAGGTCGTGGCCCAGGGCCTCAAGGTCCTCAACGCTGTTCTCCCGCAGGATGTGAAGCTGGAGACCAAGGAGTACGACCTTGGTGCCCAGCGCTGGCACCGCACCGGTGAAACCCTCCCGGACGCGGAGCTGGAAGCCCTCAAGAGCCACGACGTCCTTCTGCTCGGCGCGATCGGTGACCCGTCCGTGCCGTCCGGCGTCCTGGAGCGCGGGCTCCTGCTGAAGCTGCGTTTCGCCTTCGACCACTTCATCAACCTGCGCCCGTCGAAGCTCTTCCCGAACACCGCGACCCCGCTCGCCGGCCGCCCCGACATCGACTTCGTCGTCGTGCGCGAGGGCACCGAGGGTCCGTACACGGGCAACGGCGGTTCGCTGCGCACGGGTACGGAGCACGAGGTCGCCACCGAGGTCAGCATCAACACCGCATACGGTGTCGAGCGCGTCGTCCGTGACGCCTTCGAGCGGGCGAACGACCGCCCGCGCAAGAAGCTGACGCTGGTCCACAAGAACAACGTCCTCGTGTACGCGGGCCACATGTGGAAGAACATCTTCGACAAGGTCGCGACCGAGTATCCCGAGGTCACCACCGACTATCTGCACGTCGACGCCGCGACGATCTTCTTCGTCACCCAGCCGGAGCGCTTCGACGTCATCGTCACCGACAACCTCTTCGGTGACATCCTCACGGACCTCGCCGCCGCCGTGACCGGCGGTATCGGCCTGGCCGCCTCCGGCAACATCAATCCGACGGGCACGTTCCCGTCGATGTTCGAGCCGGTCCACGGCTCTGCCCCCGACATCGCGGGCCAGGGCAAGGCCGACCCGACCGCCACGATTCTCTCCGTCGCCCTCCTGCTGCGTCACCTCGGCTACGAGACCGAGGCCGTGCGCATCGAGGACGCCGTCTCCGCCGATCTTGCGGAGCGCGACGGGGTCACCACTCGTACCACCGACGAGATCGGCGACGCCCTCGCGGTACGAGTAGCGAGCTGACCCGACGACTCCACTTCGAAGCCGCCGGGTCGCAACGCACCCGGCGGCTTCTCCTATGCGGTCTCCGGGTGCCACCATCGACCCTGGACCGCAATCACGTCATTTCGCGCACGGCCACCCCCGGGAGATAATCGGACGCGGGGCCGTGGCTCGCGGCGTTGCTCGGACGTCCTAAGACCTGTCTGATATCCGTCGGGCGGGAGCGGGCGTGAGCGCGGTCCATCACACACAAGACCGGTGAAGGACACGCACTCATGACGACGCCCACGATCGAGCTCAAGCCCTCCTCGAACCCGCTGTCCGACGCGGAGCGCGAAGCGATCCTGGTCAGCCCCGGATTCGGCCGCCACTTCACCGACCACATGGTGACGATCAGGTGGACCGAGGGCCGGGGCTGGCACGACGCCCAGCTCGTCCCGTACGGCCCGCTCTCGATGGACCCGGCCAACATGACCCTGCACTACGCGCAGGAGATCTTCGAGGGCCTCAAGGCGTACCGCCAGCCCGACGGCACCGTGGCCAGTTTCCGCCCCCAGGCCAACGCCGAGCGCTTCCAGCGGTCCGCGGCCCGGCTGGCGATGCCGGAGCTCCCGGTCGAGACGTTCATCGCGGCCTGTGACGCCCTCGTCCAGCAGGACAAGGCATGGGTTCCGGAGCACGGCGGCGAGGAGTCCCTCTACCTGCGCCCGTTCATGATCGCGGCCGAGGTCGGCCTCGGCGTGCGGCCCGCCAACGAGTATCTCTTCATCGTCATCGCCTCGCCCGCCGGCGCGTACTTCCCCGGTGGCGTGAAGCCCGTCTCCATCTGGCTCTCCGAGAACCGCGTCCGCGCCGTCCCCGGCGGCGTGGGCGACGCCAAGACCGGCGGCAACTACGCGGCGTCCCTGCTGGCCCAGGCCGAGGCCGCCGCGAAGGGCTGCGACCAGGTCGCCTACCTCGACGCCGTGGAGCACAAGTGGGTCGAGGAGCTCGGCGGTATGAACCTGTACTTCGTGTACGGGCAGGAGAACGGCAAGAAGCGCATCGTCACCCCCGAGCTCACCGGCTCGCTGCTCGCCGGTGTCACCCGCGACTCGCTGCTCAAGGTCGCCCGTGACCTCGGTTACGAGTCCGAGGAGGGTCGCGTCTCCATCGACCAGTGGAAGGCCGACACCGCGAACGGCACCCTGACCGAGGTCTTCGCCTGCGGCACCGCCGCCGTCATCACGCCCGTCGGCACCGTCAAGTCCGCCGACGGCGAGTGGGTCCAGGGCGACGGCATGCCCGGCGAGGTCACGATGAAGCTGCGTGACCGCCTGCTGGACATCCAGCGCGGCATCGCCGAGGACACGCACGGCTGGATGCACCCGCTCGGCTAGACCGCGCCTGTCCTCGATCGCCGGACGGGCTGGATCTTCAAGCCCGTCCGGCGGTCGAGGACATCTTTTTGAGCCGGTTCGGCGATTGAGGACGCGGCCACCGAGTCGGCGCCGGAGTCGGCCACAGGCCGCTCGCGCCGGGTCAGGACGGTGTACGACACTCCGCCCACCAGGCCCGAGAGGATGAAGCTGCAGTCCACGCCGCCCGTGAGGGCGAGCAGCGGGCCTTCGTGGACCGTGGTGGAGACCGCCGCGAGTCCGACCGCCGCGCCCAGCGCCCAGGACACCGTGGCGCCGATGTTCCAGCCCGCCCGGTACCAGTAGATGCCGCCCTTGGCGCGTCGGTTGAAGACCTGCAGGGCGTCACGACCACGGTGGCACCGGTACGGGTGGCCTTCGGCAGGATCGCGTCCAGGTCGAGGCCCATCGAGTACAGCATCAGGCCGGAGTTGCCGACGACCCGGCCGAGGCCGCCAGGAGCAGCGGCACCAGGTACCAGAAGGGTGCGGCGGCGACGAGCGGTCCCGCGTAGTCCGGGCCGGTGCGAGGACGGTGTACATCAGGGCCCGGGGGCCCCGCCGTCCGGCAGTCCGACGAGCCGGTCCAGGGTCCCGACCATCACGTCGCCGCCGATCCACAGCGTGAGCGCCGGGTACCCGAGGGAGAGCAGCAGGCCGACGACCGAGCCGACGAGCCGGCCGCGTACGCCGAACTGGGCACCGCTGGACGACTCTGCGTTCTATCGGCATGAGGCCGCCCTTGACGCTCGACTGTTTGAGTGCCGCTCAATGTGACGCAGGAAGTGGCATCCGTCAATGTCCCTGTCCATGCTTTCCAGGTGCGGGAGGACATGGTTAGAGTGGTGTTCAAACATGGAGGTGTGGTGACGTGAGACTGACCCCGACCGAGCGCGACCGGCTGCTGCTCTTCGGAGCCGCCGAACTGGCGCGGGCACGCCGGGCACGCGGGCTGAGGCTCAATGTCCCCGAGGCGACCGCGCTCATCGCGGACACCGTCTGCGAGGCCGCCCGCGACGGGCGGCGGCTCGCGGAGGCCATCGAGGCCGCGCGTGCCGTACTGGGGCCCGACGACGTCCTGCCCGGAGTGGCGGACGTGGTCACCGAGGTCCATGTCGAGGCCGTCTTCGACGACGGTTCCCGGCTGGCGGTCGTGTCCGCGCCCATCGGAGGCGGGGGCCTCGGTGACGGGGCGCCCGGCGCCGTACTGCCCGCTCCGCCGCACGCCGAGCGCGAGCCCGCGCTGCGACTGACCGTGCACAACACCGCGACCGTCCCGATCAGCGTCACCTCGCACTTCCACTTCTTCGAGGCCAACCCCCGGCTCGACTTCGACCGTGCCGCGGCCTACGGCATGCGGCTGGCGGTGCCCGCCGGATCATCGGTCCGCTTCGGCCCGGGCGACGAGGCCGAGGTCGGCCTCGTGCCGATCGGCGGCGCGCGGATCGCGATCGGCTTCGCGGGCCTGGTCGACGGCCCGCTGGACGCGCCCGGCGCGAAGGAAGAGGCCCTGCGGCGCGCGGCGGCCTGCGGCTATCTCGGAGCGGAGGACGCCTGATGGACCCCTACGAATACGCCTCGGTCCACGGGCCGCGCGCCGGAGACCGGGTCGTCCTCGGCGACTCCGGCCTGGTGGTGCGCGTCGAATCGGACGCGCAGCGGCACGGCGACGAGTTCCTCGCCGGATTCGGCAAGACCGCGCGCGACGGGCTGCATCTGAAGGCGGCCGCCGTACGCGACACCTGTGACGTCGTCATCAGCAATGTGCTGGTCATCGACGCCGTCCTGGGAATCCGGAAGGTCTCCATCGGTATCCGCGAGGGCCGCATCCACGCGATCGGGCGGGCCGGGAACCCGGACACCCTCGACGGCGTCGACGTCGTCGTCGGCACCGGGACCAGCATCGTCTCCGGCGAGGGCATGATCGCCACGGCCGGCGCCGTGGACACCCATGTCCATCTGTTGTCGCCGCGCATCATGGAGGCCTCGCTCGCCTCCGGCGTCACCACCGTCATCGGCCAGGAATTCGGCCCGGTGTGGGGGGTCGGCGTCAACTCGCCGTGGGCGCTGCGCCATGCCTTCAACGCCTTCGACGCCTGGCCGGTCAACATCGGCTTCCTGGCCCGCGGTTCGTCGTCCGACGGCGCACCGCTGGTGGAGGCGCTCGCCGAGGGCGGCGCGTCCGGCTTCAAGGTCCATGAGGACATGGGCGCCCACACCCGTGCACTCGACACGGCCCTGCGTGTGGCCGAGGAACACGATGTGCAGGTCGCCCTGCACAGCGACGGGCTGAACGAGTGCCTGTCCGTCGAGGACACCCTGAGCGTCCTGGACGGCCGGACGATCCACGCCTTCCACATCGAGGGCTGCGGCGGCGGACACGTACCGAACGTCCTCAAGATGGCGGGCGTGCCCAATGTCATCGGCTCCTCCACCAACCCGACCCTGCCCTTCGGCCGGGACGCGGTGGCCGAGCACTACGGGATGATCGTCTCCGTACACGACCTCAAGACCGACCTGCCGGGCGACGCCGCCATGGCGAGGGACCGGATCAGGGCGGGCACGATGGGCGCCGAGGACGTGCTGCACGACCTGGGCGCGATCGGCATCACCTCCTCGGACGCACAGGGGATGGGGCGTGCGGGCGAGACCGTGCGCCGTACCTTCGCGATGGCCGGGAAGATGAAGGCCGAGCTCGGCCCGATGGAGGGCGACGGTCCGCACGACGACAACGCCCGGGTCCTGCGCTACATGGCGAAGCTGACGATCAACCCGGCCATCGCACACGGTCTCGCGCACGAGATCGGCTCGATCGAGGTGGGTAAGCTCGCCGACATCGTGCTGTGGAAGCCGCAGTTCTTCGGGGCGAAGCCCCAGCTCGTACTGAAGTCGGGCTTCCCCGCGTACGGAGTGACGGGCGACCCCAACGCCGCCACCGACACCTGTGAACCGCTGGTCCTGGGACCGCAGTTCGGAGCGTACGGAACGACCCCCGCGGACATCTCGGTGGCCTTCGTGGCCAAGGCCGCGACCGAGCTGGGCTCCGACCTTATGCCCACCCGGCGCCGCAGGGTCGCCGTGCGCGGCACCCGGGGCATCGGTCCTGCGGACCTTCGCCTCAACTCCCGGATCGGTGCGGTCGGGGTGAACGGGGACAGCGGTCTGGTCACGCTGGACGGCGCTCCGGTGCGCTCCGAGCCGGCCGACTCCGTCTCCCTCAACCGGCTCTACTTCCTTTAACCACACGTCCCTTGGAGTACGACGACATGAGCTTCCGTATGCCGCCCGAGTGGGCCCCGCACGAGCGGACCTGGATGGCGTGGCCGGGCCCCAACGTCACCTTCTCCGGTGACGACCTCGCCGAGTCCCGCGAGGCATGGGCCTCGGTCGCCCGGGCCGTACGCCGCTTCGAGCCGGTGACCATGGTCACCGGCCCCGGCCAGTCGGAGGAGGCCCGCGGTCTCCTAGGCCCGGACATCGAGGTGGTCGAGCGCGAGCTGGACGACGCCTGGATGCGCGACATCGGCCCCACCTTCGTCACCGACGGCACCCGGCTGGCGGCCGTGGACTGGGTGTTCAACGGCTGGGGCGCCCAGGACTGGGCCACCTGGGAGCACGACGCGAAGATCGCCCGCCATGTCGCGGACCTCGCGGGCGTGCCCGTGCACAGCTCGGCCCTGGTCAACGAGGGCGGCGGCATCCACGTCGACGGCGAGGGCACGGTGCTGCTCACCGAGACCGTGCAGCTCGGCCCCGAGCGGAACCCGGGATGGACCAAGGAGGAGGTCGAGGCCGAGATCAACGCCAAGCTCGGCACCACGAAGGCGATCTGGCTGAAGCGCGGCCTGACCGGCGACTACCCGCCCCACGGCTTCGGCACCCTCGGCCATGTCGACATCGTTGCCGCCTTCGCGGGCCCCGGTGTGGTCGTCGTCCACACCCAGCCGGACCCGTCCCACCCCGACCACGAGCTCTGCAAGGAGAACGTGGAGATGCTCAGGGCGCAGACCGATGCGCAGGGCCGCAGCCTGGAGGTCGTCGAGGTCCCGGCCCCGACGGTGGTCCAGGACGAGGACGGCCAGTGGGTCGACTACTCCTACATCAACCACTACCTCTGCAACGGTGGCGTGGTGCTGTGCGCCTTCGACGACCCCCGCGACGAGCAGGCCGCGGCCATCTTCCGCCGTCTCCACCCCGGCCGTACGGTCGAGCTGGTCGACGCCCGGACGATCTTCGCGGGCGGCGGCGGCATCCACTGCATCACCCAGCAGCAGCCGGCCGTACGCGGCTGAGCCCTAGGGCCTGTCCGGCGGATCAGGGCCGGGGCCACGCCGCGTCCAACCCGGCCCTGATCCGCCGGCCGCCCCGTGGGGCTCCGCCGGCATCCTGCCGATCTCCTGGTCGTACGTGCGCCTGATGGGCGGCGAGGGCCTCAAGCGCGCCACCCAGGTCGCGGTGCTCGCGGCGAACTACATCGCCAAGCGCCTGGAGCCGCACTTCCCGGTGCTCTACAC
>NZ_JBHUUV010000002.1:400639-424308 GCF_042670885.1 Streptomyces sp. NPDC057136 | reverse complement strand
CTGCTCGAACGAAGTTGAGAGCTCGGGGAAGAAGCCGAGAGCTCGGGGAAGTGCCAGACGCCGTGACCCCGGCCATGATCCGCCGGACAGGCCCTACGGGGAAGGGTCCCGTCCGCGGATCGAGATCCGCGACGAGCCCGACAGCACCCGGCTGCCGGCCCGTTGCCTGACCCCGGACCGGCTGCCCGTGGGGATGGAGCTGCTGGTCTCCCGCCCCGCCGGTCATGAATCGCTGTCCGTGGTCGTGCCCTGGAGCTGCTGGGCTGGGCCGAGGACGTCCGCATGCGCTGGTGACTCCCCCTCTGGCGACGGCCCGGGTAGGTTCCCCTCATGCACACAGGCCAACCGCTGGGCTCAGGACGCACCGCCGATGTGTACGCGATCGACGAGTCCTGGGTCCTGCGCCGCTACCGCGACGGCACCGACGCCACGCCCGAACTGGCTGTCATGGCGTACCTCGCCGCCTCCGGATTCCCGGTCCCCCGCATAGGCCCGCCCGCCGGTCCCTCGATGCCGGTCTCCGATCTGGTGCTGCAACGGCTGACCGGCCCGACCATGGCCGAGGCCCTGTTCGCGGGCACGCTCAGCGGGCCGGAGGGCGCCGAGACGCTGGCACTGCTCCTGCGCGAGCTGCACACGATCCCGCCCCGGCTCTCCCACGACCCGGACGACCGGATCATCCATCTCGATCTGCATCCCGAGAACGTGATGCTGACACCCCATGGGCCGATGGTGATCGACTGGAGCAACGCCTCGGAGGGGCCGCCGGAGCTGGACCGGGCCATGTCGTGCCTGATCCTGGCCCAGGTCTCGCTCGACCCTTCGTTCCCGGCCGGAGCCGCCCTCCGGGGCCTGCTCGGGGAACTGCTCGACCGGCTCGCCGAGGACGGTGGCGTACCCGCCGATGCCCTCGCCCGCGCCAGGACGCTCCGGGCGGCCGACCCGAATCTGACCGCACAGGAGCTGGCGGTACTCGACGAGGCGGCGGAGCTGATCGCCGCGGCGGCCGGCTGACCCGGCCCCGTATCCCCGGCTACCCCCGCAGATAGGCCAGTACGGCGAGCACCCGGCGGTTCGTCTCATCCGTCAGCGAGAGGCCGAGCTTCGTCAGGATCGAGCCGAAGTGCTTGCTGACCGTGCCCTCACTGACCGACATCGCCTGCGCCACCGAGGCGTTCGAGCGGCCTTCGGCCATCAGCGCGAGCACCTCCTGTTCGCGGGCGGTGAGCCGGGACAGCGGATCACGGCGGTGCCTGAGCAGTTGGCGTACAACCTCCGGGTCGACGACGGTGGCACCGTCGGCGACCCGCTGGAGCGCGTCGACGAACTCCTCCACGTTGCCGATCCGCTCCGCGCTCATCCGGTCCGACGCCAGGGCCGTCGACCCGTCCGCCCTGGCCCGGGTCGCCCGCCTCCCCGTGGTCTCCGGCCGGGTCACCGACCTCGACGACGGCTCCATCGTCGTCAACGAGGAGTGGGAGACCCGGACCGTCGGGCAGCGGGTGAGCGTCTGGCTCGGCGACGGCCGCAAGGTGTCCCTGCGCATCGCCGCGGTCCTGCGCGTCGGCACCGGCTCCAACGGGGTGTACGTGACCCCGAAGAACGCGGCCGGCGCCGGAATCGACCGTATCGACATCAAACTCCGTACCGGAGCGGACCGTTCGGCCACCGCCGCCCTCCTCGCGAAGGCCGGACAGGCAACCGCCACCCCGGTCCTCACGAAGGACGCCTGGGTGAGCGAGCACTACCCGCGCACCAGCGAGAACACCCGCATGGGCCTGCTGCTGATCCTCGGAATCGCCCTGCTGTACACGGGCATCGCCCTGGCCAACACCCTGGTGATGGCCACCTCGGACCGGGTCCGCGACCTCGCGGTGCTCCGTCTCACCGGCGCCACGAAACCCCAGGTCCTACGTCTGGTCGCCGTCGAGTCCCTGGTGGTCGTGGCCGTGGGCGCCGTCCTCGGCGGCGTGGTCGCCGCCCTGAACCTCCTGGGCGTCAAGGGCGCCCTGGAACTACTGTCCGTGAGCTCACCGGTGATCGTGCCCTGGGGCACCGTGGGCGCACTCCTGGCCGCGAGCGCCGCCCTGGCCACGGTCTCCGCCGTCCTCCCGACCCTCGCGGCCCTGCGCACCCGGCCGGTCGAACTGGCCGGGATGCGCGAATGACGCCCCCTCAGCCATTCGCTCCGGTCACTACGGGCCGTTCCGAGGGCAGGCCCCACTCGCTCCAGGACCCGTCGTACACGGAGAGTTCGCGATACCCCGCGAGTTCGGCACCCAGCGCCAGTACGCAGGCGGTGACCCCGGACCCGCAGCTGAAGACCAGCCGCTCCCGCTCCCCCGCGAGCCCGGCAAAGGCGGTTCGCAGCTCCGCGACCGGGAGCATCCGGCCTTCGCGCTGGATCTCGACGAAGGGCAGGTTCACCGCACCCGGCATATGGCCACCCCGCAGCCCCGCCCGGGGCTCGGGAGCCGTACCGGAGAACCGTTCCCGGGCGCGGGCGTCGAGGACGGCGGACGCCGGGTCATCCAGAGCCGCCGACACCTCACCGCTGCCGACGACGAACCCGGCGCGGGGCCGGGCGGTGAAGTCGCCCTCCGGCACGGCGGGCGCGGGCCCGCCGCTCTCCAGCGGCAGCCCGGCCGCCGCCCAGGCGGGCAGACCGCCGTCGAGCACCGCGACCCGGTCGAAGCCCATCGCGCGCAGCATCCACCAGGCGCGGGCACTGGAGTAGATACCGGCCCCGTCGTAGACGACCACGGTGTCGCCGTCATGGACACCCAACGCCCGCATCTCCTCGGCGAACCGGTCCGCGCCGGGCATCGTGTGCGGCAGAGGTCCGGAGTGGTCGGACAGCGCACCGTCGATATCGAAGACCCGGGCCCCCGGAATCCGCTGCTCCGCCTCGCGCCGCGCACCCACCGAGGCATCGAGCACCACCAACCCCGGCACCCCGAGCCGCGCCGCGAGCCATTCGACACCGACCAGCGGGCCGTGAAGCGGGCCGGGAAGATGGCCGGGCAGCTGAGCCAGCCCCTCGGCATTCAGCCCGGAGGCCCTCGGGTTCGCGTACTGCACCCCGTCACTCATGCTCTCTCCCGCCCTCACCATCAGCTCCCGCCCGGCAGCACACCCTGCACCAACTCCGCGCCGGCCCACACAGCTTCTGCCCGCCGCCACACGATAGGTCAGCCGCCGGCCAACGATGAATCGTCAGAGCACGGCCGCTTCGGGTTCCTCGACCCCGTGGTGGGCGGCGGCCAGCGCGGGGTAGTCGGTGTACCCGGTCTCCCCGCCCGTGTACATCAGCCCTTGCTCGCGCAGCGGGTTGAGCGGTGCGCCGATGCGCAGTCGTTCGACCAGGTCCGGGTTGGCCAGGAACGCGCGGCCGAGCGAGACCATGTCGGCTCCCGCGGCGAGGAGCCGCTCACCCTCGTGCCTGCCGCCGTCGGCGGGGAGCGGACCTGGCCACGGCAGCTTCGGATTGGCGATCAGCACGCCAGGCCAGTTCTTCCGGATGCTCTGGAAGAGGGGCTGGTCCGGGTCGGCGAAGACGACGTGCAGATAGGCCGGGGCGATGTCTGCCAGGGCGTCGATGAGCGGCGGGTACAGGCTCTCGGTGTCTCCTTCATCGATGCCGTTGACGGTGAGTCCCGGCGCGATGCGCACACCCACCCGGTCGGCGCCGATCGCGTCGGCGACGGCCCGGACCACCTCGACGGTGAACCGGATGCGGCCGGCGACCGGGCCGCCGTAGGCGTCGGTGCGGTGGTTGGTGCCCTTCGCCAGGAACTGGTGGAGGAGGTAGCCGTTGGCGGCATGCACCTCCACCCCGGCGAAGCCCGCGTCGACGGCCTTTCGGGCGGCGGCGGCGAAGTCGGCCACGGTGGAGCGGATCTCGTCGATGGTCATCTCACGCGGCACGACGGCGGCCCGGTGCCCGCCGGGAGTGAAGACCGTGTCCGGAAGCGGGACGGGCGAGGGCGAGACCGGCGTCAGCCCACTGTTGTCGGGGTGGCCGACCCGGCCACCGTGCTGCAACTGCAGGAACATCCGGCCGCCCGCAGCGCCCACCGCATCGGTGACACGCCGCCATCCGGCCACGTGCGCCTCGTTGTGGATCGCGGTGATGTTGGGGTACGTCTGCCCCACGGCGTTCGGCGTGGAGGCCTCGGCGATGATCAGCCCCGCGGAGGCACGCTGCGCGTAGTAGGCGGCCATGATCGGTTGCGGGACACCGTCGGCTGCGGCGCGGTTCCTGGTCATCGGCGCCATCACCAGGCGGTTGGGCAGGGTCAGAGCTCCGAGTCGGGCGGATTCGAAAAGGCGTGACTCAACCGGTGTGCCGAACGTGGTCATGGTCGTCTCCTTGTTTTCGGCGCAAGCAATGTGAGGGAGGCCCGGGACGTGTCCGGCAGACAGGCCCTAGGGCCTCTCGTTTGGATCAGGCCGGATCAGGGAGCGGGGTCTGGTGCGTGCAGCTGCAAGGCGGAGGATTGAGGCATGGCGGAGCCATGGTGATTGACGACAACGCGGCAGATGTGCGTGCCAGACCCCGCGAGCCCGGCATGATCCAAACGAGAGGCCCTAGGCGTCTGTGAGTTCCGGCGCGGGGCGCTCGGCGGGAAATGCGTGGGTGCGGGCGGCGATCACCACGGCAAGGACCGGCGCCAGGAGCAGCAGGACGGCCCAGGGGAAGGAATTCGAGCCGACCATACTGAGGAGGACGCCGCCGAGAACGCCGCCGCCGGCCATGGCCACGTTCCACAGGGTGACCAGCATCGCCTGGGCCGCGTCCGCCGATTCGCCCCCGGCATCGCCCGCAGCGGTCTGCAGAAGCGTGGGGGCCCCGCCCCAGCCCAGACCCCACAGCGTCACCGCGAGGTAGACCAGTGCGGGGCTGTCGGACATCACGGCCAGGATGGCGGCCGCCACGCCGATCAGGAGGGTGCCTGCGATGGTGAGCGTGCGCAGCAGCCGGTTGATGTGTGCGCCGACGATCCAGATGCTGACCAATGAAGCGGCGCCGAAGACCAGGAGCACGAGGTCGGTGGAGCCGCCCATGCCGAGGCGGTCGAGGTACGTGGCGATGTACGTGTACAGGATGGTGTGGGCCAGCACGAAGACCAGGGTGACGAACAGGACCGGCGTCACACCCGGGATGCGCAGGGTGCGCAGCATCGGGGTGCGGGCGCCCCTCTCCTGGCCCGGGTAGTCCGGTACGGCCGCGGTGATCCAGGCAAGCAGGACGACGGTCAGCACGGTCATGGTCAGGAACGCCGTCTGCCATCCGAGCGCCTTGCCGAGGAAGGTTCCCGCGGGTACGCCCAGCGAGAGCGCGACCGGGATGCCGGCCATGGCGACCGCGATCGCCTTGCCCTGGAGGTGAACAGGCGCCATGCGGCGGGCGTATCCGGCAAGGAGTGCCCAAGCCAGGCCCGCTGCCACCCCGGCGACGAACCGGGCCACCATGGTCAGCGAGTAGTCCGACGAGACGGCGGTGACGGTGTTGGCGGCGGCGAATCCTGCCATCGCCGTGAGCAGCAGCCGCTTGCGCCGCCACCCCGCGGTCGCCGCGGTCAAGGGGATCGCCGTGAGCGCGGTCCCGATCGCGTAGACGGTGACGGTCTGCCCGGTCGCGGTCTCGCTGACGCCCAGGTCGGCGCTCATCGCGGGCAGCAGGCCCGCGGGCAGCGTCTCGGTCAGGCTGGTGATGAAGACGGCTGTGGCCAGGGCGAGCAGCGCAAGGAGGGGAAGCTTCTGCTCCTGCTCCTTCTTCTGCTCCCTTTTCTGCTCTCTTTTCTGCTCCTTGGCGTCAGCAGGAGGAGGGGTGGTCGACTGCGTGCTACGCATCGTCGTTTCCAGCCTTTCCAGGTCGAGTGGGCAGTGGGCTGCTAGTGCTGTGCTGTGGTGCGGAGCTGGTCCGGGCGGGGCTCCCGTCGGCCGGCATCTCGGCGGCCGTCGTGAACGTCGCGTCCACGGCCACGAAGAGCGCGGCGCGTGCCACTTCCTCGGCGGTGCCGTGATCCCGGACTCCGGCGTCGACACGGGTGAAGACGATCGAGCCGCCGTCACGCAGGAGCGGAAGCAACGCCGGCACGGGCAGTCCGGTACCGCCGTTGACGAAGAGGAAGTCGATGGGGCCGAGCCTGTCCTCGACGGTGGAGGTGAGCTCCTCGACGGCCGTCGGACCGGTCGGGTCCAAGCTGACGACGTGCGCGCAGGAGCCGAGTTCGACAGCGGCGACGGCGAGGTTCTCCGGGGTGCGGCCGGTCAGCAGGACCTCCGCACCGCCTTCGACGAGCCGTTTGGCGATGGCCACGCCCGTGCCCCTGGTGTCGCCGATGACCACGCCCTTCCTGCCCCCGTACTTGGTCATGCTCTGCTCCCTGCCGCGCGTTCTCGGTGTGTGGTGCTGCGGACAGGAATGACAGTGCCTGTGGGCGCTTCGGAGTCGCTGATGGTCTGCTGACGCCCCGGCACTTCGCCGTGTGTACGGTGAACCCATGCGGTTCGGGGTGCTCGGTCCACTGATGGTGTGGGACAGCGAAGGCGAGCCGGTCGCAGTCCCCGAGTCGAAGGTCCGGGCGCTGCTGGCCGATCTGCTGGTGCACGAAGGGCGACCGGTCTCCGCCGACCGGCTCATCGAGGACCTGTGGGGCGATGACCTGCCGGGCAAGCCCTCCAATGCCCTTCAGGCCAAGGTCTCCCAACTGCGCCGGGCTCTGGGCCGCGACCGTGTGGTGCACCAGGCGCCCGGTTACCGGTTGCGCCTCGACGGTGACCGGGACGAGGTGGATGCGGACCGTTTCCGGTCCTTGGTGGACCGGGCCCGTCTTCTGGACGCCCCGCAAGCACGGGCCGCGCTGCTCACCCAAGCCCTTGAGCTGTGGCGCGGTCCCGCGTACGCCGATTTCGCGGACGAGGAGTTCGTCCGCACGGCAGCGCAGCGCCTGGCGGAACAGCGCCTGACCGTCCTGGAGGAACAGGCCGAGGCCCGCCTGGAGTCGGGCGACCACGCCCTGCTCACCGGGGATCTCGCGGACCTGGCGGCGCGCCATCCGCTACGGGAACGGCTCCGCGCCGTTCAGCTGCGTGCCCTCTACCTGGCGGGCCGCCAGAGCGAAGCGCTGGCCTCGTACACGGAGCTGCGTGACCGCCTGGCGGACGAACTCGGCCTCGAACCGGGCCCGGAGCTGACCGCGCTCCACCACGCGATCCTGCGACAGGACGCCTCGCTGGGCCTCTCCCCGACCCCGGCGCCCCCGACCCCGGTGCCTGACAGCGGCGGCCGGCCGCGGTCGAACCTCCCTGCTCCCCTCACCGCACTGGTCGGCCGGGACCGGTCCTTGGACGAGGTCGGTCAGCTTCTCGCCACCGCACGCCTTGTCACGCTCACCGGCCCCGGCGGGGTCGGCAAGACACGGCTCGCCGTGGAGGCCGCCACCCGGCTCGCCCACGACACGGACGGAGGCGCCCCCGACGGGGTGTGGCTCATCGAACTCGCCGGTCGGCGCGGGACCGCGGCCGATCTCGCGCAGGTGATCTGCGCCGCGCTCGGCATCCGGGACGACGTGCCCTCCGGCGTACCCGGACCCGGTGTGCTCGCGGCGCCGGCCGACCGGCTCGCCGTCGCCCTGCGCGACCGCCGGACCCTTCTCGTACTGGACAACTGCGAACACGTCGTCGAGGCGGCTGCCGAACTCGCTGCGCTGCTGTTGCACACCACGCCCGGACTGCGCGTACTGGTCACCAGCCAGGAGTCTCTTGGCCTCGCGGGTGAGGCGGTGTTCCTGGTCGAGCCACTCCAACCGTCCGACGCCGTCGAGCTGTTCGCGGCACGCGCCTCCGCGGCCGCACCCGGCTTCTCGCTGCACGGGGCACCTGACGAAACCCGCGAAGCCGTGGCGGAGATCTGCCGACGTCTCGACGGCATCCCGCTCGCCCTCGAACTGGCAGCAACCCGGGTTCGCGGCCTCGGCATACAGGAATTGGCAGCACGCCTCGGCGACCGGTTCCGGATACTCACCTCCGGGCAGCGGGGCGCGCCCGCGCGGCAGCAGACACTGCGGGCGGTGATCGACTGGAGCTGGGAGCTGCTCAGCGCACCGGAGCGGATCGTGCTGCGCCGCCTTGCCGTGCACCGCGACGGCTGCACCCTGGACGCCGCGGAGGCGGTGTGCGCGGGTGACGGTGTGGCGCACGACGAGGTCCTCGACCTGTTGACCCGCCTGGTCGACCGGTCCCTGGTCGTCATGGTGGACGGGCCGGCCGGAACAGTGCCCCGCTACCGGTTGCTCGAGTCCGTGACCGCCTACGCGATGGAGCGCCTCCACGAGATGGAGGACCTCACCGGCGTACGGGACCGGCATCTGCGCCACTACCTCGACCTCGCCGAGCAGGCCGAACCGCATCTTCGCAGCGGCGGACAGCAGGCATGGCTCACCCGGCTCGACGCCGAGGCCGCCAATCTGCGCGCGGCGCTCGACGAGGGACTGCGGCGCGCCACGGCACATGAGGCGGGTGGACCGGCCGAAGCGGTACGCCTCGCCACCGCCCTGTCCTGGTGGTGGCTGCTTCGCGGCCGGCTGGGCGAGGCCCACCGCACCCTGTCGGCGATACTCGCCGCCACTTTGCCCTCCGACGAACTCCGCCTGCTGCACAGCGCGTTCGCCCTGCTGACCGGAGACCGGTCAGCGACGACGGCATACCCCGCAGCAGCAGTCGACGATCCACCGAGGCACGGCCGGGCCGTATGGCTGTACGCATACGGGCAGTTCAACGCCGGCGACCTCGCCACCAGCGAAGAGGCCAACGCCCACGCCCTCGACCTCTTCACCGCCGCCGACTACCGCTGGGGCACCGCCGCCGCTCTCGGGCTGCGGGCGATGCATGCTCTGGTCCGGGGCGATCTCGCCACCCTCGGGCACGACGGTCTGCGCAGCGCCGGGCTCTTCGGGGAACTCGGGGATCGTTGGGGCGAGTTGCAGACCGTACAGCCGCTCGCCGCACTCGCCGAGATCAAGGGTGACTACGAGGAGGCCACTCGCCGGCACAAAGACGGGCTGCGCATCGCACAGGACCTCGGACTGGAGACGGAGGTCTCCGCGCGGCTCTCCGGGCTCGGCAGGCTGGCGCTGCTCGGCCACGCATGGGACCGGGCTCACGAACTGCACGAGCAGGCACGGCGGTTGGCCGTCGAGCAGGACTACAGGTACGGCGAGATCCACTCGTTGATGGGACTCGCCCTCGGGTCACGACGCTCCGGCGACCTCGATGCTGCCGAGGCGTATCTGCTGCGCATCCGCGACGCCGGTGATTCCTCGGAGGTCGGCGAGCATCTGCTTCTCGCGGAACTCGGCTTCACCGCCGAACTGCGCGGGGACGCGGCTCAGGCCGGAGCCCGCCATCTCCTCGGCCTGGACATCGCATGCTCCATCGGGGAGCCCCGCGCCCTGGCCCTCTCCCTGGAGGGCCTGGCAGGCGTCGTGACGCTTTCCGGGGAGTGGGGTCACCCCTGCTCGAACGAAGTGGAGAGCCCGGGGAAGGACCTGGCCGGGCGTGCGGCTCTCCTGCTCGGCGCGGCGGATGCGGCGCGCCGGAGCGTGGGCGCCCCTCTGCCACCCGCCGAGCGCGGTGACGTGGACCGGATCACGGCGAAAGCGGCGGTCGCTCTGGGGCAGGCAGCCTTTACCGAGGCGTTCCGGCGCGGCGCCGAACTGGACCCTGCGACGGCCGCGCGCACAGCCCGCGACGTGCTGCAACGTGGCCAGGAAAAAAGCAAAAGCCCCAGGTCACGGTAAGTGAGTCTGGGGCTCTCCCCATCCGATTCCGCTCACTGAGCAGCACGGCATCCGCCACCATCGGCCTCCCTGGGGGCCAGGTTTCCGCATGCGTGCCATGCCGTGGCGTCGGCCGGATGGACCCGCCGCGCACCTTCTACCTCTAGGTGCGCTGAATCGCCCCTGTCCTTCGGGGCGTCCCGCGCTACGAATTGCTGTTCCCCGAGCCGCCGTACGCACCCCCGACCATGCGGATCAGTCGGCGGCACTCGTCCTGGACCCGATGGGCGACGCTCTCGGCGCCTGTCTCATGGTCCAAACCGTTGGCCAGGAGTTGCACGGCGAGCGATTCGAGGTAGGTCACCGCGCGCAGTACGTGCTGGGAGGCGTCGATGGGCCTCCCCTCGCGCAACTGAATCAGGGACTCGTTCGCGTCCTGCATGACACTTCCGACCTCGCGAGCCACCTCGCTGCGGGATTCGACGGGCATCGAGCCGGCCCGGCTCATCTGACGCAGGATCCGGTCGCACGACCGGACGAGTTCCTCCATCAGGCTGAAGTCCCGGCCGACGCTCACGCCGGCGATCCTGGGGGGATAGGAAGAGCTGCGCACGCGATGAGCGACGCGGTGGGGCTCGTACGGGTGGAGACCGGTGGCGTTGAGGGCGTTCAGTGCGGGGCGGAAGCACGGGTGGATGTGGAATTCACGCTCGTACGGCTGGACGGTCCTGTGCCCGTCGGTCGCGTACACCACGTCGTTGCCCAGCCGCACCCCGAGGAAGCTCGCGGCGTACAGCGCATCCACGACGGCGGGCCCGGACAGGCCCTCGGCGTACTCGGGGAACTGCCGTTGCAAGGTGTCGGCCATCTCGTCGAGGCGCGTTTCGAGGACGCTGCGCATCACCACGTAGCCACCGTTGCGGAACATCTCGAACAGAGCGGAAAGATACGGGTAGTTGACGAGATATTCCTTGGCAAGGTCGCCGAGCTTCCATTCGGAGAACTGCTGGGCCGCCTCGACGACGTCCTCTTCACAGATCCGGACCCGCTGTGCCGCGACCGCCCGGTCGCGGCACAGATTGAGGAACTGAATGGCGTCACGAGGGCGGGGAAGCGCCCGGGAGTACACATAGTCGAAGGTGGATTCGCCAGAAACCTCCGGCGGGAAGATCTCCCGCCACAGCAGGTCGGATGTGACCTCTGACCCGATGGAGGCCTGCGCCCGGGCAAGAGCCATCTCGCGCAGAGCGGAGCGGGTCCAGTCGATCCGCATCTCGTCGCCATGGAACTTGTCGCCCTCGCCGAACTGCAGGCTGTCGTAGATGTCCGACCGCAGGAACAGCAGGCATCGCAGCGCTCCTCCGTACGCTCCGGCCGTATGCTGCGCGGCCAGAAGCAGACCGATGACCATGGCGTTGCTGTCGGGGTCGTTGGACCACACCTGTTCCAGCTTGTCCACCATCAGCAGCAGTGGCGCGTGCTGCCCGGCGCAGTCCAGATCGGTGAACGCCTGCACGACACCGCGCTCCAGGATCTCCAGCTGACGGGTGGCGCGGGAGCCTTCGCTCGCCCCCTTCACGTCCATCGCCGCCTTGACCCCGAATGCCTCCAGCGACAGCGACGTCTCCAGTCCGCGGGCGCCCTTGACCAGCCGGTCATAGAGCCGCTCGTCCACCGCCTCGTCGTTCGCCGCGAGGAAGCTCCGCAGCGCCTTCACCGAGCCCGGAACGCGCCAGCGGTGCTCCCGACTGTGGCCGACCAGGTGGCGAGCCGCATGGACGGCGAAGACATACCGCCAGATCAGGGACTTGGCGGTGTCCCCGGTGAGGCCTTGTAGCTCGAATCTGCGCAGTTCGTCCCCGGCCGCGTCGTCCGGGGTGATCACGACCGTACCGCCGGGGCGGGCGCCGTCGCCCGCCAGTCGTACGCAGATGGCACTCTTGCCCGAGCCCTTGCGGCCGATGATCAGCATCTTCCGGCCGTTCAACGCCTCTTCGTACGCCGCTGTTCGCATGAAGCCCTCGCGCAACAGGCCGACGGTCATGTCACTTTCGGCGTCGTCACGCCCGAAGTAGAGCCGCCGGACGGCTTCCACGCTCATACGATCCCCCGATTCGTCACGCGCCCCACGGTAGCCAAGTCCCGTGGTGCCGGGATGGCCGAGAAATGATGCCGTCCTCGGGAAGACTGCCCGGAAGGGAACTGCAAAGCTTTCTGAAGAGTCCTCTTCATACGACGCTGCGGACCCACCTGCACGATTCCACCACTTCGTCCCCAACCACTCATTGAACAGGGCCAATTGGAGGTGCGCATGACGACGCCCGGCACGACTTCCCACATCCCCCCACACTGGCCGACCGGCATGGTCGTCGACGGCCGGTACAGAGTGGAGCGCATGCACGGGCATGGCGGTATGGGGCTGGTGTACCGGGTACGGCACCAGATATGGGACACCGACCTGGCGGTGAAGTGCCCCCGGCCGGAGTGGTTCCAGAACCCTGCGGACAAGCAGAGATTCGTCACCGAGGCGGAGACCTGGGTGTCGCTGGGACTGCATCCGCACGTGTGCAGTTGCTACTACGTGCGCACGATCGACGGCATCCCTTGCGTGTTCGCCGAGTACGTCGAGGGAGGCAGCCTCGCGGACTGGATCGCGAACGGCAGGCTGTACGAGGGCGGACCGTCGGCAGCACTGGCCCGGATCCTGGACCTGGCGATTCAGACGGCCTGGGGCCTGGCACACGCGCACGGCCGAGGCCTCGTGCACCAGGACGTCAAGCCGGGCAACGTACTTGTGGCGGAGGACGGCACGGCGAAGGTCACGGACTTCGGACTGGCCCGCGCCCGCGCCGCCGCGGCCACCCCGGGGGTTGCCGCCGCTCCACAGGACCCGTCACTTCCGCCCGGTCTCACCGTCTTGGTCCCCAACGGCGGGATGACCAAGGCGTACGCCTCGCCGGAGCAGGCGGACGGCCGGCCGCTCGGCCGACGCAGCGACATCTACAGCTTCGCGGTGTCGGTCTTCGAGATGTTCAACGGTGGAGTGAGCTGGATAGCGGGTCGTGTGGTGGGGAGGTCCCTCGATGCGTACCTCGAGGCCGGCGGGACGGGCGAGACCCACCTGCCGCCCATGCCTCCCGGCATCGCCGACCTCCTCGCCGGCTGCCTGGCCGGTGACCCGGCTGACAGGCCCCGTTCGATGACCGCGGTCGCGGCACGAATTGCCGAAATCTTCCGCCAGGTGACCGGCCGTGACCACCCGCGCCCGGAACCGGTCGAAGCCGATCTGCGTGCCGACGAGTTCAACAACCGCGGTGTGTCCCTACTCGACCTGGAGAAGGCGGCCGAAGCAGAGCGGGCGTTCGCGGAGGCTCTTACGGCCGACCCTCGGCACCTGGGAGCGACGTACAACAGCGGGTTGCTGTCGTGGCGGCGCGGCACCCTTACCGACGAAGACCTGATCACCCGGATCGAAGCGGTGCGTCCCGATGCCGAGGATCCATGGCAGGTCAGGCAGTTGCTGGCCCAGGTGCATGTCGAGCGCGGTGATCTGGAGTCGGCACGTGAGCTTCTGGAGGGGGTGGCCGGGGAACGGTCCGGAGAGCCGGAGGTTCGGTCGGCACTTCGCATCATCCGCTCCGAAGGTGTCACCAGCGGTCGGGAGATGCCACGGCACAAAGAGCACAAGGACTTGAACCGACAACTACTGCCTGTCCGCGTCAGTCCCGACGGACGACTGGCCCTGACCGGTGGCTACGGCCGGACTCGGCTGTGGGACCTGCGCGATGGGCAGTGCCTGCTGGCTCTCGATGGACACAGCGGGGAAGGACGCCTCTCGCACACGCACGCCCTCGACCTCACACCGGACGGTCGGTTCGCCGTCTCCGCCAGTGAAGGCGGTGACAAGAGGAGCGTACGGTTCTGGGATCTGACCGACGGACAATGCCTGCGCACCCTCACCGCGCCGGCCGACGGGGTTCGGCTGACTCCTGACGGACGCCTCGCACTGTGGGGATGGTCCCGCGACACGATCCAGGTCTGGGAGACCCGCAGCGGGGAGCTCAGGACGCCGCTCGCCGGGCACGCGGCCGGCGTGGAGCGGGTGGAGGTGAGTGCGGACAGCCGGTGGGCACTGTCCAACGGCTGGGAACGGGGGGTGCCGTCGGTCAAGCTGTGGGACCTTGACAGCGGCCTCTGCGAACAGGCCCTGACCGGCCACAGGACGCCGGTGATCGCCCTCGGTTTCCATCCCGACCGGCACACCGCGGTCGTGTCCTACCAGGACGGAACGATCGGCATGTGGGACCTGCGCGACGGCCGGTGTCTACGTGTCCTGAGAGGTAAGCGTGCCAACCTCCTTTCGTTCAGCGAGGACGGCCGATTCCTGCTCGCGGGCGACAGTTCGAGAGGCACGGTGCGGTTCTGGGACCTGGACAGCGGACAGTGTCTGCGCACCTACCGGGACATCCGGATGAACGCCGTCCTGCTCGGCGCCGAGGGCGGGGCCGGGCTTGCGGTCTGCGCCGACAGTCACGACGGTGTTCGGGCCTGGCCGCTGGGACTGCCGAGTGGCCACCCCGCGCCTCCGCACCTGAGCCGCCCCCTCCCGCTCGCGGAACTGCGCACGTTGGAGAGCCGCATGGGCACGATGGTCGTCGAAGCGGAGCGGGCCATGGCAGGCGGTCGTTTCACCACGGCCCACGACCTGCTCACCCGGGCTCGGAAGGTTCCCGGGCACGAGCGCGCTCCGCGGGTCATGTCCGCCTGGTGGGAGCTGGGGCGGCATGCGGTGCGGGCGGGGCTTCGGACGGCCTGGCCGGCGCGGGCCCTGGACGCCTCCGACGAGGACCTGTACGCGGTCGAAGTGAGCGACGACGCGGAGCTCGCCGTGTCCGCCGGCGCCGACTGGACCGTCCGGCTGTGGGACCTCCGCAAGGGCACCTGCCTACATGAACTGGAGGGCCACCAGAGCCCGGTGCGGTCGGTCTGCCTGAGCGGGGACGGACGGCAGGCCCTGTCGGGCGGTCAGGACGGCACCGTACGCCTGTGGGACGTCGGCACCGGGAAGTGCCGACGCATCCTGCGGACGAACAGGTTTCCCCCCGCACCTCCGGTACCGGTGCGCTTCAGCGCGGACGGACAGCAGGCCGTCCTCGGCAGCGGTGACGGCGCGATCAGGCTCTGGGACGTGGACACC
The DNA here is from genome assembly GCF_042670885.1 of Streptomyces sp. NPDC057136. Classification (NCBI taxonomy): domain Bacteria; kingdom Bacillati; phylum Actinomycetota; class Actinomycetes; order Kitasatosporales; family Streptomycetaceae; genus Streptomyces; species Streptomyces sp. NPDC057136. The sequence goes on along the minus strand of NZ_JBHUUV010000002.1, from coordinate 409,326 downwards.
GGCAGCCTCACGCAGACGCTGACCGGTCATGAAGGTCCGGTCAACGCCCTCTGGGCCGGCGTCGACGGCCGCCTCCTCGCGTCGGGCGGGGCCGACGCGACGGTGCGGTTGTGGGATCTGGAAGAGGGTCGGTGCGTACGGGTCCTGGAGGGACACACGAGTGGCGTGACCTCGCTGTGCGTCGCCGCCGACGGCACCTTCGTATTGTCCTCCGCGAGCGGACACGACCGGAACATCCGCATGTGGGACGTCGCCACCGGGGACGAGGTGCGGTCGTTCGAGGAGAGTTCGGCTTCCAGTGGGCTTCGGATCACCGCGGACGGGCGCTACGCGGTGTCCGCCGGCGGGGACATCCGGGTGTGGGAAGTCAGCAGTGGCAGCCATGTGCTCACACTCGACGGTCACGACAAGGCCCCGGACTGTCTCGCGACGACGCCCGACGGGCGAGCAGTGCTCTCCGCGGACGTCGACGGAACCCTCCGGTCGTGGGCGCTCGACTGGGAGTGGGAGACCCGTGAACCGGCCGACTGGGACGAGGGCGCGACCCCGCATCTCGAGTTGTTCCTGCGCCGGTTCGGGTCGCGGTGGACTCCGACCGACTTCGACGGCCTGCTGCGCCGTCTGCAGGACGCCGGCTATGGCTGGCTGCGGCCCGAGGGAGTGCGGGCACAGCTCGACGCCGTGACAGGCGGATGAGCCGCAGAGCGCACGTCAGGACCACCCGGAGAACGAAGATTCACTAAGGAGTGCTCATGGGGGAGTTCCTGGAGGACTTCCGGCTGGACATCGGACGACCCGATGTGTGGGCCGGGGCGGAGGACCTTGGCCCACGACCGTCGGCGGTACCCGGCGTCGAGCAACAGGCCAGGAAGTTCGCGCTCCGTATCGCCCGCGCGCTCATCAGCGCCTGCCCGCCCGACTGGGAGCTCCTCAAAGCCGAGTTCGCGCTCACGATCGAGGCCGAGTTCGTGGAGGTCGCCGTATTCGACCGCGCATGGACGAAGATCGAGCCGCCGCGCTCCGTCCTGGCACTCGTGCGCAAGCAGCGCGAGATATCGGCCGAGCTCGACGCGGGCGCTTGGTGGCGGCTGACGCTGGACCTGACCGACACCGGTGATCTCTCAGTCGCGTACGACTACGGCCGCGAGCCGTTTCCCGACGGGCAGTTGTTCGAGCCCGAGGATTACCGGCTGGACCTGGAAACCTACCCGCGAGACAGCCTGCCGGTGTGGCTGGCGGCCTACATCTCGAACGCCGATCGGCAGAAGCGCAGCCCGCAGCAGGCCGCCGCGATGGTTCGCGCCGACCGCCGGGGGAAGGTGTGGCCGACCCTGAGCTCGAACGATTTCCCGCACTTTCCAGAGATGTGGGCTCGGTGGGCGGTGATTTCGGCGGCGTTCGTCGCCGCACGGTCGAAATGGGGTCCGAGGATCAAGCCCGGCCTGGCATGGTTCGAGGGCTCCCGCCGCTCCGGCTCCACCCTGTACCAACTGCCCGACGGACGGGCCGTGTTGTCCGGTGGACTGTGGGAGGACCCCAGGCTGGACGCCGTCTACGGCGACGGCGAAGAAATGCCGAACTTCTATGCGGGCGCACCGGACTGGGTGGCCGACCCGGTGCTGAACCCGCGCGCCGGCACCGGATTGCTGTCGTTCTGCTACTGGTGGGACGCCGGGCGCTGGTACCGGGGCGAGTCGCCGTCGGCAGAAGAGGTCAGCACCGCCGTGCCGGGCATATGGACGGCAGGCACCACCGCGGGCATCGTCGCGGGGCTGCTGACGAACTCGGCAACACCGCGTGCGGAGCAGCGGGAGTTGGCTTCGGAACTGGTGTCCGCCGCGGAAGCGGGTCACGTGACCCGCGAGACGGTGGTGAGCGTCTTCGGCGATGACGGCGGATTCGACGGCGACGGCGCTCTGTACCAACTCTCGCTCGCCGGACTGGTGGTCACGGTACCGGGGCGGATGCACGAGGAGGACGCCATCGCCCGAGTGCGACAGTACCTCCTGGCCCTTGGGAGCACTCCGGGCTTCTCGGCCTCGGAACTGGTGGCCGACAGGTTCAGCATCGGATGGATGGTCTACGTGCCCGTGCCGCGCGGTGAAATGGCCATCGGCCGGGCAATCTTCTACATCGCCGACGACGGCGTCCTGGTGCACTCGTCCTCCTCCGTCGCACCGTCGGTATTCGTCGCCGGCTTCGAGAAGCAGTTCCAGGAACGCCAGCAGGCGAAGTACTGAGTACGGATACCCCCGCCACCCGGACACCCAGGAGCCTTGACCCGATGTCCCGACCGCCCACCGTCACCCTCACCCTCGTCAGCGGCCACCTCGACCGCACCGACCATGTCTTCGACGAGCGCAGCACCTCCGTCGTCGGCCGCTCCAGGGACTGCTCACCGCGTCTGCCCAACGACGAGCACCACCGCACGGTCTCCCGCCACCACTGCCTGCTGGACATCAACCCGCCCGTCATCCGCATCCGCGACTTCGGCAGCCTCAACGGCACGTACGTCAACGGCCTGAAGATCGGTCAGCGGGCGCAGGACGAATCCCCCGAGGAAGCCGCCACACAGACTTTTCCCGAGCACGACCTCACCGACGGTGACGAGATCAGAATCGGCGACACGGTCTTCCGCGTCGACATCCACGCCGAGGACACCGTCACCCATGCCCAGTGCGCCAAGTGCCGCCGCGAGGTCAGCGACGAGGTGGGCGGCCGACCGGGGGAATACCTCTGCGCCGCCTGCCAGGCCAGTCCCTCCGGGATACTCAGGATGCTTCTCGACCTGGCGCACTCCGGGCATGCGGAGCTCCATGCCATCGCCGGATACACCCTCCTCCAGGAGCTCGGCCGCGGCGGAATGGGTGTCGTCCATCTCGCCCGCCACGAATCGTCCGGGAAGGAGGTGGCCCTGAAGGTGATGCTGCCGAGGGTGGCGACACGTCCCGAGGCCCGGCAGCGCTTCCTGCGCGAAGTGGCGCTCACCAAGGCGTTGCGGCATCCGAACATCGCCGCGCTTGAGGGCGCCGGATTCGTCAACGGCATCTTCTTCTTCACCACCGAGTACTGCACCGGCGGCAGCGTGGACGTCCTCCTGCAGCGCAGAGGGGGACGACTGCCGGTGGACGAGGCCGTCGGGCTCGCGCTCCAGGCGCTGGACGGGCTGGAGCACGCGCACCGCCAGGGCGTGGTCCACCGCGACCTCAGCCCGTCCAACATCCTGCTGCACAGGGACACGGACGGTTCCATGACGGCGAAGATCAGCGACTTCGGCCTCGCCAAGGCCTTCGACCGGGCCGGCCTCAGCGGTCTCACCCGCACCGGGGAGGCCGCGGGAAAGCCGTGGTTCATGCCGGCCCAGCAAGTCATCAACTTCAAGGACGCCAAGCCCACCGGGGATGTATGGGCCCTCGCCGCTTGCCTGTACAACATGCTGACCGGGGCATACCCCCGGGACTTCCCGCGCGGCGAGGACCCCTGGCGAATCGTCCTGGAGTCACCTGCGGTGCCTGTGCGCGAACGCGAGCCGGATGTGCCGCAGGCCCTCGCCGGCGTGATCGACCAAGCGCTGCGCGAGAAGCCGGAATTCGGCTTCCACAGCGCGGCCGAGTTGCGGCTGGCACTCCTCGCAGTGGCTCACGGATGATGACCGTCCCACTGACGGCGCGGCGGCTGACCGACCGTCATCTGCTCCGTCGCTGCACGCCTGGCCACCGAGCGGCCACCAAACCATTCCCCGGAATCCGAGTAACGGGCCAAGCTCCCACTGATCTGCTGGTCACCTGGTCACAGCCATGCGCTGGAGACCGAGCACGTACTGTCCAGCGCAGACCTACGCATGGCGATACATGAGCCCAGCCGAAGGTATGACCATGTACGAGAAGCGTCCCCATCGGCCGGTCCTTCGCAGAGCCAGTCCGAGGCGGCCGAGGTGAGGGTCCAGCCTCGGCATGCGTGCACGGAGGGCTGCCCTGGTCAACGGTTGCTCGGCTGAACCCAGTAGACGGGTCAGATCGTGGCAGCACCAGGGTTCGGGATCGGCGAGGATGAGACTCAGAAGGACTCTCTGCGAAACCTGCTGGGGAAGCAGGTGACGCGGTAGCGGGTCCTGCTCCTGGGACCGGGACGTGTGTGCCTTGTCCTTGGCGACCCACCGCTGGTCCGCCATCAGCCGGGCGGCCAGCTCCTCTATCGGCATGCTGCGGGCCAGGACGTTGGTGGCACCCGCTTCGAGCAGCGCCGCGGGACAGGTGCCCTCGGGCGCGAGGACCGTCACGGGCGCCAGCCGCCGCAGAATGCCGACGCGCCGGCCCAGTTCATGAGCGCATCCCTCGTCCGGCACGTCGAGAACCGCCAGCGGGCGCGGCCGTCGGGTCAGGAGCTCTCCGTACGCGTGCAGCGTCCCCCAGGGATTTACCACCGGTGGGAGCAACTGTGTTCTGCGCGCGTCCCTCAGCAGCCGACCGCTTCGCTCCCGATCAAGGGAAATCACCACACACCTCAGAGCTCGAGGGCCCACCTTGTCGGCGCCGGCCGGTTCAGCGGGTTCAACCCGTTCAGTCTGTCCGGGCGGTTCGTCCTCGACTGCGGGCAGCAAGGTGATCGTCCGTGCGAAAGACTGCACGGCACCTCCAAGTTCTTGCATCGTCCTTCGTGTTTCTTCGTTCTTCTCAGCGCAGCTGAGCCGGGCAAGCCGCGCTCGGGCACGACAGCCGCGATCGCACGGTGCCGACCGGGAAGCCGAGTGCTTTCGGCGGCCTGTTGGTGGTCCAGCCCGGCCGACACGCACAGGGCGAACTCCTCACCGTCCTGGCGGCGCAACTTGCCCAGCGCGTCGTGGACCACCGCGAAGACGGCGGGCGTGGCGATGCCGAGCAACCAGGGCTTGAGTGAGCCGCCGTCCGGCTCCACCGTCTGTCGGGCGCGCCGGGCGGCCAGGAAGGTCTCGGACATGGGCTCCTCGGCCTATGCTGCGTTGCCGGTCAGCCGCATGGTTGTAGACCACCCGCGCCTGGGCGGTTTCCCGTGGCCTCCGCCATACCGCCGCATCCCGGGGAGAACTGCCGGGTCCGCCAGGCCACAAGAGCGGTGAACAGGTCGATGACGCTGTTGGCCACGATCAGCTCCACTCGCTTGGCGTCGGCCTGCAGGGTGGACACCTGCACACCAGACTCGAACCGGCTCTTCCCTCCACCCGTGCGGTACCGGTGGAGACCAGCTGTTTTCCCGCCAAGAGCAGTTAAGCAGCCGGGCATTGCGGGCTCCAGGCAGAACACAGGCAGAATGAAGTCGGGGCCTCAGTCGTCGCAGTACGCGAGTTGCTGTCGGGCCTCGGTGATGCAGTCGGGGTCGGCGGTCGGGCCGAGGGACAGGCAACGGGTGAACGCGTCCCGGGCATCGGCCCGGCCTCCGGCGGCCAGCATGGCGTTGGCGAGGTGGACCAGTGCGCGGCTTTCCAGGCCCGTGTTACCGCTCTCGCGGCTCAGGCCGACCGAGGTTCGCAGATGGTCGATCGCCTCGTCCCAAGATCCCGTGAGCGTGCAGGCACGGCCCGCGCCGGTGTGCAGGGAGAGCCGGGTGACGTGGGCTATGTGGGGTTCGACGCGATCCCCGACCCGGTCCAGGACGGCGAGCGTGTGCAGGAGAGAGTCGAGGGCTGCCTCGCCCTGGCCCTGCTCCAGCAGGCTGAGGCCGTCACTGTGCATGGCGTGGAGCATGCCGTGGAGGTCGTCCGCCGATTCGAACAGCCGGGCGGCCCGGTGGTTGTGGGCGGTGGCCGGCCCGAAGTCGCGCAGCAACTGGTGGGCCCAGGCGGCGTAGCAGTGGGCCCATGCCTGCTGGGGCAGGTCGTCGGCGCGTTGTGCGGCGGCGAGGGCCTCGGCGGAGCGGGCGAGGCCCTCGCGGGGGCGGGCCTCGCACACGAGCACCGCCCAGGCTTGGTAGTTGAGCTGGGTGGCCTCCAGGAGCGGATCGCCCAGGGCCTGCGCGCAGCGGGCGGCGGTGCCGAAGACCTCGGGCCAGTGGCCCCAGAAGATCCACTGGTCGGAGAACCAGTGCAGGGCCTCAGCCACCTCCACCACGCCGGCGTACTGTTCGGCGGCCGCGGCCGCACGCAGCGCGGCCAGCCAGTTGGCGCCCTCCGCCTGAAGCCACTGCCGGGCCCGGTCGGCGCTGGAGAGGTCGACGGTGCCCTGCCAGTCGGGGGGCGGGGCACCGTGCCCGGGCTCGTACCAACGGCCGGCCACCACGGCGGTCTCCAGAAGCCATTCGTGCATCGCCGCGCGGGCCCGCGCGGTGTCCTCGGCGCTCTCCTCGGCCTCCAGGCGCGAGCGGGCGAACAGTCGCAACAGATCGTGGAAGCGGTAGCGGTCCCGCTCCGAGCCCAGGAGTCCGGTCTCCACCAGCTCCTCCAGGGTGTCCTCGGCCTCGAACAGCGGCTGCCGGGTCAACCGGGCGGCGCAGGCGGCGCCGACATCCGGGCCCTCGACCAGGGCGAGACGCCGGAACAGGCGGGCCGCCGCGGGGGTGAGCTGGCGGTAGGACAGCTCGAAGGCGGCCGAGACCCGGAGGTCCCCGGCGGTCAGCGCGTCCAGGCGCCGCTCCTCGAAGGCGAGGCGGTCGGCAAGGCGGCGCACGCTCCAACCGGTGCGGGTGGCCAGCCAGTTGCCCGCCACCCGCAAGGCCAGCGGCAGGTGCCCGCACCGGCGGGCGACCACCGCCAGCGCGGCCGGGTCCGCAGCGCATCGTTCCGCTCCCACCAGGCCGGTGAGGAACGCGGTCGCCTCTGCCGTTCCCAGTTCGCCGAGCGGCAGTCGGTGCACGCTCTCCAGACCGGTGAGCATCCGCCTGCTGGTCACCACGACCATCCCCGCACCGGCACCCGGCAGCAGCGGGCGGACCTGGGCCTCATCACGGGCGTTGTCCAGCACGAGAAGGCACCGCCGATCGGCCAGCAGGTGCCGGTAGAGCGCCGGGTGACCCCGCGGTCCGGCCTTCGCCAGGTCCCGGTCGGCCACACCGAGCGCCTTGAGCACGCCCAGCATCAACTCGGCCGGCGCGGGCGGAGCGTCGTCCATACCGCGCAGGTCCACCATCAGCTGCCCGTCCGGAAACCGGTCGGCCAGCTCCCGGGCGGCATGCAGCGCAAGCGTGGTCTTGCCCGTCCCGGGCGGCCCGAACACCGCGGCCACGACGGGCTGTTCGACTTGCGCGGCTATGGCGGGCTGTTCGGCGCCCGCCGCTACGACCGGCTGCCCGGCGCCCGCCACCACCGTCTGACCGCCGGTCGCCGCTTCAGGCTCGGGCTGCCCTGGGGACAGGTGCCGGTCGGTGGAGAGGTGGCGCCCGGCGGCGCGGTCGGCGAGTTCCGCCAGGAGCACCAGCTCCGGCTCACGGCCCACGAAGTCGTCGATGCCACGAGGGAAGGCATGCACCCCCAACGGGCTGTATCCCGGGCTGCGTCCGGCCCGCGCGGCCGTCAGCAGCCGCTCTCGATCCGTTTCGCCCAGCCCCAGGCCGTCGGCGAGCGCGGCCACCGTCCGCCGCCGCGGAGCTGCCCGCCGCGCCCGTTCCAGGTCCCCGATGCCCCGCACACTCACACCCGACGCCTCGGCCAGGCCCTCGATCGTCAGGGACACCTCCAGCCGCAACTCCCGCAGCAGCGCCCCGAACGCCGCGCTCTCCCCGGCCACCGCGCCCCCTCGTGCACGCCACCGCCCGAACCGGGCTGCCCGAGCGTGATCTCCAGAACTCTACGGGGGCCGATCCCTCGCTCGGCGAGCAGTACGGCCCACCCTTCAGGCACGCACCGCAGGTTCTCCTCGGTGGTGGTGGAGCGGTCCTCGCGCTCGATGTGCTCCTTGGGGAAGCCACGCTCTGTGAGGTAGTCGGCCATCGCGTGGGCCTCGGGAAGGTCTTCGTCCGGGCCCTGTCCGCCGGAGGTGATCAGCACCGGGGGGTTGCCACGCGCGGCCTGCGCCTCGTACACCGCGCGTCCTCGCTCCAGCCTGCTGGCCGGCAGCGGCGGCACCCGGTTGCCACGTCGGCCGAGCGTAGGTCACCGACCGCTCCGCTCACGCATCGCTCACGCAAGCCACCTCACGGCACCCCAGCCGTGTGACGCGTCACGCCGCGAACAAGGAAAAACCCCAGGTCACGGTGAGTGAGTCCTGGGGCTTTCAACGGAGCCGCCTTCGGGATTCGAACCCGAGACCTACGCATTACGAGTTGTCCGATCTTGTTCCACGGACGTCTGTCGGTATCCCCACGGTTACAGCATCCCTGGTCAGAGATGCTGTTGGACCCCAGCGGAGGCCGACGGACGGTTATGGAGCGGGCGGCGACTGAGACCTCAAGTGAGACCAAGACCTCTTCGCTCCGAACTCTCGGCGGGCTGAGTCATTGAGGTCCGATGGGCTGGTCAATGGGCTGTAGGCGGCTACTGATGGCCAGCAGCGGGAGTTGAGGTTGCTGTCTTCTGTTGTACAGCTTCGGCGGCTTTACGAGCGCGGGCGAGGTTGTTGCGGCTGGTCAGGGTGTCGGGGTGAGTGTCGCCGAGGACCTGCACGCATTGGAGGAGGGTGGCCTCGTACAAGGGGATGGCCCGCCCCAGATCCCCCGCCGATTCAAACGCCGCAGCCAGGTTGTTGCGGCTGGCCAGGGTGTGGGGGTGGGTGTCGCCGAGG